>NZ_CP024770.1:1486371-1498751 GCF_011395035.1 Pantoea cypripedii | reverse complement strand
AAGTCAGTGCAAATAATTAACATAATTTCTTGTTTGCTCGAAGCAGGAACTGCAAAAAATTTCCGGTTCTGTATTAACTATCCTTTGAGATATCAAAAAATAAATGTGTTTATTTTCAATTCAATACATGATTCCACACAGTTTGTCGCAGGGTTTTATCCTGACAATTGACTATTTATGGCATGTGCTTTGCTACGTAAAAATCAGGTCAATCGTATAAATGTTGCCATTTTGTAAAAAACCGAGCGGCGGTCACAGTTTCAAAATGGTATACGATAGACAATAAACCATAGTAATTTAGTTTTATATCNNGTTGNGNGCATACATATACTGGTNACATNGTTCTTTCGTATAAGAATATGTTCCAGAGAACAGACAGTTAATCTCACTAGGGTTGGAAAGCTATGAGTGTNAAAAGCAAATCCCAGGTTAATTATCAATCCTTAGCCAACAACAGCGTTGATCATCATCGTGCAGGAGGCTCCAATCATGGCCTGCGTAAAAACACGTTNAGTGCCATGAGCATCATATTTTTTATCATTGCTGCCGCATCNCCCTTAACGGGCGTTATTGCGATAGTGCCTATCATGATTTCAGATGGAAACGGTTTTGCCTCCTCNTGGGACTTTTTNCTGGCTGCNGCNGTACTGTTAGTTTTTGCTGTCGGTTACATTGCNATGAGTAAAAAGATCACGAATGCGGGCGCATTATATTCCTTCGTAACGGCCGGACTGGGTCGCTCCTGTGGTCTGGGNACCGCCACNTTAACTATCTTCGCCTATACCGCCATTCAGGCCGGACTGTACGGTGGATTTGGCTACTACGCACACTCACTGATACCGACCATAATGGGAATCGACGTTCCCTGGTGGGCATACGCTTTAATTGCCATGGGTTTGTGCNTATTGCTTGCTCTGCATGGTGTGCATTCAGGCGCAATGGTACTGGGATTCCTTCTCACGCTTGAAACAGCAATGCTGTTAATCCTCGCGACCGGAATTGTGATGCACTCGTCNCTGGAAGTGGGGCAACCTTTGCTGCAANTCCCAACAATCAAGGACGTATTTTCNCCGGGGTTAGGGACAGGGATCATGTTTGCCTGCGCGACCTTTATTGGTTTTGAAGGTGGNGCNATTTACAGCGAGGAAGCAAAAGATCCTGAAAAAACNATTTCCCGTGCCACCTATTCTTCCGTTATTTTCATGGCAATTGTTTATTTCAGTGTGGCCTGGTTAATTACAGGTTTCCTCGGTGCTGACAATGCTGTCAAAATCGCTAAAGAGCAGTCGGGTAATCTGATATTTTATATCGCCTCNAAAGCTCTCGGCGGCTGGACNACACTGGCGTTCAATATCTTCATCGTTACGTCATTGTTTGCCGCTATTGTGACTTTCCATAACAATATTGCCCGCTACTTCTATTCTCTGGGTCGCCAGAAATTATTCTGGAAAGCTCTCGGGTTTACTCGCAAGAAGAAACAGACCCCTTATGTTGCATCTTTCGTGCANACGGCTATTGCAGCNTTGATTGTATTAGCCTTCGCTGTAGAAAAACTTGACCCATATTCAACACTCTTCGCCTGGATGACCGGTGCGGGAACCATCGCTATCGTTCTGGCTCAGGTTGTCAGTGCTGTGGCAATTTTTGCATACTTCCGCAAAAATAAAAGTGACCAGNATGNCTGGCACACAACNGTGGCCCCGTTACTGGCCATCGTCGGTCTGAGTGTGTTTTTCTACCTGACAGTGATGAGTACAGAAATGCTGTTGGGTATCGGAAGTGTGGGGAGCGCCATATTCGTTGCCATCATTATTGCTTTCTTTCTGGCTGGTTTACTNTATAGCGNCTGGCTACACAAATTCTCCCCGGACAATTATCTTCGAATATCAGAGCTGGTTGTCGATTAACNNTTCACAAAAGGGCGCTAATCAGCGCCCTTTTGCTGNGGCACTTGAAACTTCTGTACTGCCAAAACCCGGTAAATGCGCGTAGAGATCCTGACACACNCCAGCGATATGTTTCTTCATCAGTTCCGCGGCACCATCAGCATCCCGCTTTTTACAGGCTTCAAGAATCTTACGGTGNTCTTTATCTGCCTGAATCAGGCCATCTGACACCGTTAGCTGTACGCGAAGATACCGCTCAAGTTTGTCGTGAATTGACTTAATCATGTTCACCATGAAGGGACGATTGGCTGCTTCATACATGGAAAGATGCAACTCCCAGTTCAACTCCGCCCAACGACTGGCATCATCTTCCATAATGAAACGGTCGCAGGCTACCGCGATTTTTTTGAAATCTTTCTCGGTCATGTTGGGTACTGACAAACGTAAAATAGAAGACTCCAGTAAAATCCTCACCTCAAACATTTGCGCAAGCTCGGGCTCTGATATGGCTGCAACTACCGCACCGCGGTTACGATAAAACACCACCAGCCCTTCTGCTTCAAGGGTCTTCAGTGCTTCCCTTACCGGGATCTTGCTGACATTAAACATTGTCGCAATCTGATCCTGTCGTATAGGTTCATTCTCTGCCAAATCACCTGAAATGATAGCCTCACGAAGGTATCTTGAGATGATGATGGATGCAGAGGGAGTAGCACCAATATCGGGTACCTTTAATTTTAAACTCAAGTGAGCCTCCAGGATAATTCTTGCTTAAGCCGCGGGGAGATCGATTTCAGCCGTGACTATTACATTCACAGTTAATTAGTATACATTATACTCTTTGGTTCTTATATTTCCAAGATTGAGAAAAATACGATATAGGGCATGAGTTTAAAGGCGTGCAGACAACATTTTGTTTACCGTATCAGGCCTTAATTTGTTATCTGAACTTGCTTAACCTACTGAATAACTACAGTTCTCTGATCACGGTTATACTCAAAACTCAGGTCATGATAGCTACACATGATCAGTAAATGTATTATTGCCATCATCAAAAAAACGTATACCATATCCCATTTTATTACTTCCGGGGGAGAAATGGCAGAAGTAGCCGTTGATTTAGCCGTCAACACCGCACAACGCAGAGTGTCTACGCGCGCTGCATTTTTTATCGCAGGTTTTGGCATGGGTGCATGGGCACCGTTAGTACCCTATGCTCAACAGCGCCTTAACCTTGATGCGGGCACGTTGGGAATGCTATTGCTATGTCTGGGCAGTGGCTCCCTTCTGACAATGCTCTTTTCAGGTAAACTCGCTGGCCGTTTTGGCTGCCGGGCAATGATTACTGTTGGCACCATTATGATTTGCCTGTCGCTACCTTTACTGGCAACAGTCAACTCCATGCCATTGATGGTGCTAAGCCTGTTAGTGTTTGGCGCTGGTGTGGGTCTGACTGACGTCACCGTCAATATTCAGGGTGCTCTGGTTGAACAGGATTCTGATGTGCCGTTGATGTCTGGATTTCATGGTTTATTTAGTATTGGGGGCATCGTTGGCTCAGCCTGCGGCAGCCTCGTCCTGAGTTCTGGCCTGTCACCTCTGACAACATCGTTATGCGCGATTGTCGTCGTTGCAATCATCATTCTTTTTACCGGAAAACATCTGCTCTCATTCGCTGCTCACGAAGATCAGCACACATCCCCCTTCAGGCCGAACGCCACTCTTCTCCTGATGGCAGCCATGTGCATGGTATGTTTCCTGGCGGAAGGTTCAATGCTGGACTGGAGTGGCGTATGGCTTACGTCTGAACGAGGTCTCGGGATTGAACATGCAGGATGGGGATATGCTGCTTTTGGTTGCGCAATGGCGGTAATGAGATTGTCCGGAGACAGAATTGTTCGTCTGCTGGGTCGTAAAGCGTTGTTAATATGCAGTGGTCTGTTTGCTATGTGCGGTTTTGCTGTAGCAGTCTGCATCCCCGGTTGGGAGGCATCACTCGTCGGTTTCGTGTTGGTAGGTATCGGCGCGGCAAACGTTGCACCCGTGCTGACGACACTGGCCGGTCTGGAAAAGACCATGCCCCCTAATATGTCCGTCGCCTTCGTTTCAACCGTCGGTTACCTTGGCATTCTGGCAGGTCCGGCAATATTAGGTTTTATTGCGCATATATCCAGCCTGTCTGTCGCCTTCCTGTGCATCTCGGCCTCTCTGCTGCTGGTGTTACTGGGCGGTATGAAGTTACGATTTGTCTGACGTAGCTAAGAGGGGAGTGATCTCCCCTCCTCAATCACCGGCTGTCTTCACCAGATGGTGTTTTCTCAGCGGATAACGATCTGCGGTTTACCCAGACGTGTCACATCCACTTCAATCCCTAATCCTGGTGCAACAGGTGCTGAACCGAATCCGTCTTGCGAACGCGGCATATAACCGGCTAAGTGCCCATCAGTCCAGTCATTGAAAAAAGGTGTCATCAGCAATGATTCCGGGCGAGTCGTTGCTGCAATATGGCTGGTCGCTGCCGTAATAATGTCGCCACCCCACATGTCTTCAACCGAGACTGCCAGGTTCAAATCCTGCAATAAATCGCGTGCACGCACGACATTCGTCAATCCGCCCAGCTTGCCAAACTTCAGGTTAATCGATACGGCATTGGCTTCATATTTTGCGCGGAACACTTCATCCTGGCTGACAATAGATTCATCCAGAACCAGAGGCAACGCTGAACCTCGGTGCGCAAGGATACAATCGGTGGTGGTACGGCATGGTTGCTCAACATAAACGGCTAATCCCGCCATCCCTTGCACCGCCAGTTTGGCTCCTGCCAGCGACCATCCACCATTCGCATCCGCAACAATGACCGTGTGCTCATCACCTGCTTCGACACTGGCTCGTGTGCGGGCAACATCTTCCAGGGGATTGTTACCCACTTTCAGCTGGAACCGGTTAACACCCGCCGCACGACGTTCTTTAATAAATTCCGCCATCGATTCCGGAGAACCCAATGGGACCGCTTCGTAAATCGGGAAGCGCTCATTGATCACTCCCCCCAGTAATGCGCTGATTGGCTTGCCAACAGATTTACCAAAAATATCCCAGCAAGCGATATCCAGTGGGCTTTTCGCGAATTCCTGGCCCATCAGAGTAGCATTCATAATTCGGTTGATATTCAGTATATTGCGAGGATCCTGCCCCAGAAGNGCCGCCCCTAANTCCTTAAGGGCTGTTCTGATCCCATCCGGAAAAGTCGGCAGATACACTTTTCCGAGCGTGGTTATCTCCCCCCAGCCTTCAATACCCTCATCAGTTCTGATCCTGACCACAATGCCGTCTTCAGTGCTGGNTGACCTGTCACCTGACATGACATAAGTGCCATGCGCGTANCCTACCTGATAACTGAANACTGCAATTTCTGTAATTTTCATAAACTGTCCTGCCTGAATAAGGAATATTGGTCCCCGAAAGGGAGTATCAGCAATCACCTGATTGGTGAGGATATACGTTCNAAATTACTTCTGCGATTAGCGTACCCGTTTACAGTCTCTGTTCTTTNGAGTCAAAGGATGACTCNCNCACTAACGTATATCGTATACCTTACTTTGTGTTCCGATAGAATCGCAAATTCTTTTTGACAATGTTTAGACCCTGAGCATAACGCTTCAGCTGAATCTTAACTGTTATCTGAAACGACTATTATTATAACTTTATTGACTACATCATTTTTGTAAAATAGTTTATCGTATACCATTTTAAGGTCTTCAGATCACCNTGACGGTGTGACTGATTAATCATGCGAGATAAAAATATGCCAAAGCTCACCCTGGACGAAGTTGAAAAACTGNCTTTNAATATCCTTCTCAAACATGGATTTACCNAAGAGCATGCCGCTGCACTTGTCAANACAATGCTTTCAGGCGAAAGAGACGGATGTACCTCGCACGGTATTTACCGCTTACTGGGATGTATTCATACGTTGAAAGCAGGCAAAGTTGATCCCCGGGCGATACCTGAGGTGACAGATACAGCCCCTGGCGTTGTCACGGTTNATGCAGCGGGTGGCTTTTCTCAACTCGCTTTTGAACAGGGTCTCCCCTGGCTGTGCCGCAAAGCTGTNACTAATGGTATTGCTCTGCTTGCGATTAACAATTGTGTTCACTTTTCAGCTCTGTGGGTGGANATTGAGCAGCTGACGCAGCAAGGTCTGGTAGTGATAGCCTGTAATCCCAGCCATGCCTGGGTTGCACCACATGGCAGTAAAGAACCCGTGCTGGGTACCAATCCCTTTGCCTTCGGCTGGCCAAGAAAAGAACAACATCCATACGTATTTGATTTTGCCACCAGCGCTATTGCCCGCGGTGATATCGAATTACACCACCTACGGGAAGAGTCATTACCTGACGGCTGTGCCATCAACCGGCATGGAGAAATGACCAACTCGCCTGAGGAGGCGATGGAGGGGGCAATGTTGACCTTTGGTGGCCATAAAGGTTCTGCCCTTTCAACCATGATCGAATTACTGGCCGGTCCCTTAATCGGTGATCTTATGAGTTATGAATCTCTGGCCCATGACAATGGTGCCAAAGCCTCACCTTTTCACGGTGAACTCATTATTGCCATTTCTCCTGATACGCTGCTCGGCGATAAGAGTGAAGCCAACATGGCGCGTGCTGAGGAATTATTCAAAAAGCTAAAAGCTCATGGAGGGAGACTCCCTTCTGAACGCCGCTATAGCGCCAGAGAAAAAAGTATGCGGGAAGGTGTCGAAATCTCTCAGAGAGTGTATGACGAATTGCAGTTGTTACTTAGCCAATAATGTCGACATCCGGGGTGAATGAGATGGCACAACATCATGATATATAGATTGAAATCTGTTCCTGACATTAGCTCTTCGCCCTCTGCATCCATCATTATCGCTCAGTATCTGAAAGAAGCGATTGTGTCCGGAATGTTGGTGGACCACCAACCGATACGGCAGGATAAGATTGCAGCGCTATTTAACGTCAGCAAGATACCGGTCAGGGAAGCCCTCAAAACGCTTGAGGCTGAAGGCTTCGTAAAATTCAACCGCAACCGTGGTGCCATAGTCGCGGGGATCACGGAACACGAGTTATTGCAATTCTTTGAAATCCGCGCCGTCCTGGAGTCCACTATCACCCGAATTGCTGTGCCAAAAATGGACAGCGAAAACTTTGCTCAATTAATGAATGCCTGTGAGGCCTTTCGTCAGGAAGAAGATCCCACGCGCTGGGCAGAGCTGAACTGGGCCCTGCATGCCAGTATCTATATAGCGGCTGAAAGGCCGCATATGCTGAAGCTGATCCGCTCGGTATACGACAAAGTTGAACGTTATATGCGCGTGCAACTTGCGGTGCCTGATGGGATGGCACAGGCGGACAGAGAACACAGAGAAATTTATTCGGCATGTAAGGATGGAGATGCGGATGAAGCGGCGCGACTCATTCATGATCATGTCGTCGGGGTATGCACTGACCTGCAAAGAAAGCTGACAGCAGGCAAAGCATTTTCAGCCTCGGCCGACTCTGAGTTTTAAAAAATTGTGAGCTGCATTGCACGTCGCGTACTTCTCAGGTTCAACATTGCATCGGGATGTTTGACAAGCAATTTAGTATACGATATACATTTATATCATCTTTGCTACCGATTTTATAACCCACTTACGTTGTAGACACTTATCCGGAGAGCACAATGACGGCGGAACTCAAGAAGAAGTCTCAGACGATTGAATTCATTACCAAAGCATACATTGATGGACGTTTCGTCGATTCGGTCAGTGGTAAAACATTTAACACCCTGAATCCGGCTACCGGTAAAATCCTGGCAAAAATCGCTGAGTGTGACAAAGCAGATGTCGATATTGCAGTGGCTGCGGCAAAACGCGCCTTTGATGAGGGTGTGTGGAGCAAGCTGGCCCCAAAAGCGCGTAAATATGCGATGCTCAAACTGGCGGATCTGGTCGAAGAAAATGCCGAAGAATTAGGCATTATTGAGAGCCTGGACAACGGTAAACCTGTTGCTGATGCTATCAATGCAGATCTCCCGGATGCGATTGAAACCTTGCGCTGGAGTGCGGAAGCCATTGATAAGGTCTATGACCTGGCATCACCGACTGCCAGTGATATTGTTTCGATGATTGTGCGCGAACCGATTGGTGTCGTTGGTGTTGTCATTCCGTGGAACTTCCCGCTGCCCATTCTGGCTATGAAACTGGGTCCAATCCTGGCCACAGGTAATAGCGTGGTAATCAAGCCTGCTGAACAGACCTCGTTATCCGCATTACATTTCGTCGCCTTGTGTGATAAAGCAGGTATTCCTGCCGGTGTGGTGAATATCGTGACGGGATTTGGTGAGACCGCAGGGAAGGCGCTGGGTGTGCACCCTGATGTTGAATGCCTGAGCTTTACCGGATCTACAGAAGTTGGACGTTATTTCCTGCGCTATTCAGCAGATTCGAATCTCAAAAAAGTCATGCTTGAGTTAGGGGGTAAAAGTCCTGCGATCGTGATGGATGATGTGAAGAATATCCAGCACGCGGTTGAACAGGTGGCTGCTGGCATCCTTTTTGGACAAGGAGAAAACTGCAGTGCCGGTTCACGCCTGCTGATCCAGCGCGGCATTAAAGATCGTTTCATGAAGGCGCTTTTAGCAGAATTTGAAAAATGGACCGTCGGTGAGCCGTTCAGTGAGGAAACCCGTATCGGGGCCCTGATTGAAGAGAAGCACATGCAGCGCATTCTTGACTACATTGAGCAGGGCAAACAGGAAGGTGCACGTCTGATTATGGGCGGTGAGCGTCTGTTCAGTGAAACAGGGGGATATTTTATTGGCCCTACCGTGTTCGATGATGTGACCAATAATATGACCATTGCACAGGAGGAGATTTTTGGCCCTGTGCTGAGTGTCATAACATTTGATACGGTCGAGGAAGCCATATCGATCGCAAACGATACCATTTACGGCCTCGCCTCTTCACTGCATACCAATGATTTGACCACTGCACATACTGTTGCACGGGCCATTCGTGCGGGAACGGTGTCAGTCAACTGTTTCTCTGAAGGCGACCAGTCGGTGCCATTTGGTGGATTTAAGCAGTCAGGATTTGGTGGCCGTGAAAAATCCATCCACATTTTTGATCAATACTCTGAACTGAAAACGATCTGGATCCAGCTGGTCTAACCTGATTTGCCCGGCACGTCAGCTGGGCAATTTTTTTGTTACCTGCGGTCTGATACAGAATGTTGTGTATACGATATACACAACATATCGTCCCCTTGTGCAGTGATAGCTCTGGCGATAAATAAATGTCCATCATGCTTTGCCACGTTTACTGCACAACGATCTATCCGTTCGGGAAGATCTGCTCTACTAGTTTAATGGAGAACAATTTATGAACGCTAATAATGGAAAGCAATTTATTGCTGGCCAGCGTGTTGCCTCAGCCTCACCAGTGCTGAAGAGCATTAATGCGAAAACGGGTGAGCCATTACCATATTTGTTTTGCCAGGCCACTTCTGCCGAAGCGGATAATGCGGCAGATGCAGCGGCGGCAGTTTTCAGAAGCTATCAGAAACAAACACTGGATCGTCGCGCCGCATTCCTTGATGCCATCGCCAATGAAATTGACAGTCTCGATGACAGTTTCGTGGCGACTGTCATGGAAGAAACCGGTCTGCCCGAAGCGCGCATCAAAGGTGAACGTAGCCGGACATCTACCCAGATGCGCATGTTTGCTGATTATGTCAGAGCACGCGGATTCCTGGGCATTCGTATAGACACTTTTGACGGCACCGGGAAACCTACCCTGCGCCAGTATAATGTTGGCACAGGCCCCGTCGCTGTATTTGGAGCCAGTAACTTTCCACTGGCCTTTTCCACGGCAGGTGGCGACACCGCCGCGGCACTCGCTGCAGGCTGCCCGGTAGTAGTGAAAGCCCATTCCGGGCATATGAAAACCGCTGAGCTGACGGCAGAAGCCATTGAGCGTGCACGTATTAAATCAGAGATGCCGGCAGGTGTTTTTAATATGATCTTTGGCTCCCGTGTGGGTGCTGATCTGGTGCGCCATCCCAAAATCAAGGCTGTAGGTTTTACCGGCTCCCTGAACGGTGGAAAGGCNTTAATTGAAATCGCCAACGCCAGACCTGAACCTATTCCTGTTTTTGCNGAGATGTCCAGCATCAANCCAATGGTCATGCTCAACGGATTNTTGACCAATCAGGCTGAGAAAGTGGCTGGCGAACTGGTNGCTTCGTTCACTATGGGGACGGGGCAATTCTGTACCAAACCCGGGTTGATCCTGGGTATTCAAACTGATGCGTTTGAAAATTTTGTCTCTGAACTTAAGCATAAAGTCAGNNCGCTTAACCCAATGGTNATGCTNAATCCATCAACACTCAGTTCTTATGACCATCGTCGTAAGGAATTTGATGAATTCAGCGCACTTGAGCAGTTAGCGAAAGGCCAGGATGGCAATCTGTGTGCCGGTGCACGTCTGTACAGAACGGACCTTCAAACTCTCATCGCTAATAAGACCCTGGTTCAGGAAGAAATCTTTGGCCCGGCAGCAATTATTGTCAGCGTTAAGAACGAAGCAGAGCTGCTGGAAGCACTGAACACACTTGGGGGGCAATTAACAGCTTCATTGTTTGGTGAAGAGTCCGAACTTGCTAAAGCCAGCGACTTGGTAGACACACTGGAAGAAAAAGCGGGTCGATTGATTGTTAACAACTATCCGACCGGTGTTGAAGTGTGTCATGCGATGGTTCACGGCGGGCCGTGGCCAGCAACATCCGATTCACGCGGTACCTCTGTAGGAAGTCTGGCAATCAATCGCTTTATGCGCCCAGTGTGTTTCCAGAACTACCCGCAATCTCTATTACCCGAAGTACTGAGAGATGAACAGCTGCACTCCGTCCCTCATCTCCTTAATGGTAAATACGTGGGTTAACGTGATTAACCCCTACTGAGTCAAACCTCAATTCCCGTTAGCATTATGCTAACGGGTTATTAAGACTCAGGATAATGTTGTTGGTCTATATGGCATGTGGTTATGGCAGAACCTGACCTCAGGGTTTTAAAATCTCATTACCCATAAGTCTTTATTATTCTTCAACACACAGAAATATAAGCATTTTATATAATTGCCAGTGAGCTAAAAACTTAATTGACATCGTAGCACAATCTGCATCATATTATATGGTATACGATATACATTGATGCGGTTTTATATTTGTACTTTATACAACCTGACGTTGAATGTTGTAAGAACAGATCGCTTGTTGCTATTGCACAACCAACTCTGATTCTGTCAGGTGCATGCTCTAATCGGAGCGATACATATTGTAATAAGTGGAGATTTATATGAAATCAAATATTTTTTCCGGTGTGATTCCAGCCCTGATGACACCATGCACCCCGGACAGAACACCTGATTACGATGCGCTCGTCCGCAAAGGTAAAGAGCTGATTGCAGCAGGTATGTCTGCCGTCGTCTATTGTGGTTCTATGGGTGACTGGCCGCTGCTGACTGACGAACAACGTATGGAAGGCGTTGCCCGTCTTGCTGAAGCGGGTATTCCGGTCATCGTGGGAACGGGAGCCGTCAATACGGCATCGGCAGTNGCACATGCAGCACATGCGCAGCGTGTTGGGGCCAAAGGTTTAATGGTTATCCCTCGCGTTTTATCACGCGCCTCAGTAATCTCTGCTCAAAAGGANCATTTTAAAGCCATCCTGAGTGCAGCGCCTGATTTGCCAGCCGTCATTTACAACAGTCCATATTATGGTTTTGCAACGCGTGCAGATCTGTTTGCAGCACTGCGTNCAGAACATCCAAACCTNATTGGCTTCAAAGAGTTTGGNGGGGCGGACGATTTACGCTACGCNGCAGAAAATATCACCAGCCGTGAAGACGACGTCACACTTATGATTGGNGTGGATACCGAGGTTGTACATGGTTTCGTTANTTGCGGTGCGACTGGTGCGATAACGGGTATTGGTAACGTNTTGCCAAAAGAAGTTCTGCATCTTTGCAATCTGTCTAAGGCCGCAGCGAAAGGCAATGTTGCAGCTCGTGCTCTGGCGCTGGAGTTAGAGAGTGCCCTGGCAGTACTGTCTTCATTTGATACCGGCCCCGATCTGGTGCTGTTCTTCAAACATATGATGGTACTGAAAGGAAATAAAGAATATACCCTGCACTTTAACGAAACTGACGTACTTACCGACAGTCAGCGTGGTTATGTTGAAGCACAGCTGGCACTGTTTGATAAATGGTACGCTTCATGGAGTGAACAATCAGGTACTGTCCGCGAATATAANCCTGACTAATTCAGTATGTAAAGGTGGCTTATATGATATTAAGCCACCCTATTTTATGAGGAAAATTACGCTCATATTGTCATTTTCACAACTGGATGATGAGTAAAAAATCATTCTCTTCGGAATAAAACCCTCACCGCAGAAAACGCCTTCCTGTCAAAG
>NZ_CP024770.1:1430229-1486271 GCF_011395035.1 Pantoea cypripedii | reverse complement strand
TCGCGGACTCAACAAGAACGTTCGCCACCTCACTCGGGTTCATCGTGTGTACGACGCCAGTGCGCAGTCCGGAAAGCAATGGGATGGCTGAATCGTTCGTGAAAACGTTCAAGCGTGACTACGTGTATGTGAATGACCTGCCGGATGCGGTGAGCGTAATGGAAAAACTGACGGAATGGATGGAAGACTATAATAACTGGCATCCCCATAAAGGTCTGAAAATGCAGTCACCAAGAGAGTACAGAAGTTCACTGCTGGCTATAAATTAACCGTGTCCGTTTTAGCGGGGGCAACTCCACCAGACCACCTAAATATTCTTGCCAACTACTTGCATTCTGACGTAACCCATCTAATGCCTGCCGTCTAACCATATGGACACTCTCTATAGCTGTCATCTGGGTAATTGAGTTGCCTAAGGCGACATATGCTTTGCGGTGCCGTACGCCTGATGATGCCAGAATAAATGCCGCCAGATTCGGGGCACCGTAGCGTAACTGTTCAGCAAAGTTCATAACCCCAACAGCAATCTCAATGCCCTCTGCTTGCAGGCGATGCTTTAATAGACTTAGTCCCTGGTCTACTAAAGATTGAAGACTGAAAGTAATTACACGAGTATGTATAGCGAGTAAATCATCCATTTCTACTGACAGATGCCGTGCCGATTCAACAAATGCTTCACCTTTCATCCACCGATGGACCAGTTCAAAAAACTTGCTTTTAACACGCTCAGGGTCATCATCTTCGGGGCGGAAAGTCCTCACAATATCATCCCGAAGTTCACGATGAATCCATGCCCATTCTAAAAGGGCCGTGCGTAATTCATCACTCATAGGGTCAACCGGGTCCTGCCAGCGCTCTCGTGCTGGCATAAGAATTTGCTCAACAGAGCCTAATAGGCGAATTTTTGCTCCCGTTTCCCGGATCCATGATAGTTTCCCCGTCTGGCTCAATGAAACAAGTCGGCGGGCACGTAATTCGAATAAATTTCGTAAGAGTCCAAGTTGCCCATCCTGTAACTGCTTAGCTGCGAAGGTCTGATCGGCTAGTTGTCTGGCATGTATTGCAAAATCATCTTCTCCAACTTCCTCAGAAATTAAGTCAATAAGAGTGGAATCAACACCATCAATAACTGGATAAAGAGATGGAGTAGCTTCAAGTATCTCATTATTCAGGGCCAACCTGTTTTGTATTAGATAAGCGTTCAACCTCTGGATAAAGTCGCGCAGAGCACCTTTGACATGCTCGCCCGCACTTTGAGTCGCAACCGGCTCTACAAACTGCCATTGTTCGGGGTTAGCACAGATAACGAGTCCCTTGGTATTTGTACCTGCTCGCCCTGCGCGACCGACCAGATTCTTGATATCTCGAGCAAGCATCGCTTCCGGCGGCCCGTTCATTTTTCTGCGCTGCACAGAATAAAGGATAAGGCTGCGAATTGGGAGGTTAACACCCTCAGCTAACGTGCTGGTACAAATGACTAAACGGATATCTCCATCACGAATAAGCGTCTCCAGTACTTCCCTGGTTTCCTGGGGAATATCACCATGGTGAAGTACCGCCCCATTGCCGAGAGATTGTGTGCCAATCCATTCATTACCGTATTCACTTTGTAAGTAGGCAATACAGCGCTGCAATTTATCATTACGTGAGAATGAAAGTGGGTCTGGAAGATTCAGGGGAAATGACAATTGCTTTATAAGCTCTTCAGCCAGTCCCACCGCTCCCTGGGTCCCCCGTTTATTTGCAGCAAATATTGCTGTCATACCGATGGGCATAACTTTTCTGGCTACTGCTATAGCCTGAGTCTTGATGGATGTGAATGTATAAGTATTCATTCGACCTGTCGCTGGATTTGTATACCCAAAGTTATCGTTACCCAATAATTTTTCTACTGTGAATCGCCTCTCTGATATTTCATGGGGATGAATGTCAATATTCACGGATGTTCTCGCGCCGCTGCCAAGTGGCCGTAACTTTGCAAATTCAGCTATTGCTGGACGATAGGTACTGCGAATAACAGTGTCATTGTTACCACCCAGCCAGGCATTTATTTCTTCGATGTTCGGCACTATTGCTGATACAAAAATCACCCGGGGAGGAATGCCCGGTCTGGCTCGCAATCTGGCCAGAAGCAATTCTAAGCCAATTCCACGACCACCACTATCAAGCAAATGACCTTCGTCGCAAATCACAAGGGATATGCGTTGAGAAAAAGCTGAATCGGCGCTCAGGATCCCTGAAAGAGACTCAGGTGTTGCAATGATGGCCCGAATTTGGTCTAAGCCATGAATCTCGTCACCGCTTGGAACAGTGCCTCCATATGCACATCGTGCCGGCAGTCCCATTGCATTGAGTCGGCGAACCAAAGTTCCACGCAACTCTGAAGCCAATGATCTATAGGGTACAAGCAGGATAGCGGCGTCCTGCTGGTGTGAGGTTAAATGGGCGAACAGCAGAGTCTCACATAACGTGGTTTTCCCTGCGCCAGTCGGCATCTGCATAGCGTAACTTGCAGAGTTTTCCAATAACCCCCTCTGTATTGCCTGAATTTGTGATGGGAAGAATTCCCAGGTAGAAGGCTGACGATCAACCAGGGAACGAATCAGTGGTGTCCAGAATGGATGTGCTCCGCCAGGCAACACTGCTCTAAGATTTGTTTGACTGAAGCGCCCTAACAGGCGGCTAAATAATGTTGCCAGTATCCAGGCTTCTGGCCCCTCTTCCAGTGCTCTATTAACAGCTTCATACGATTCTCTGACAAGGTCTGAAATGCTAGCTACCTCCCCATTTTTGAGATCATTCTGCAACGACCGGACCAGATGAGAACGCGGGTTATTAGGCCGAGCCAGAAAGTCAAAACAAGCTGCCCGTAGTGATGCCGGGTCTGTTGGCTGTTGAGATTTACGCATTGCCAGACAAGCAGATGCTGGAAAGTCGCCAAAATAAAATGATGCAGAAGAAAACAGTGCTGCGTCATCTTTAGATATGCCTCTTTCTCTCAGCGTCTGTTCAGTATTGTCTACCACGAGTTGGAGAAAAGCATTACCAAGTTGCGCCCATTCAGAACTGGGAATATCCTGAAGACGGAGATTGCTGAAGATTTCACCTACGAGTGAAATATAATAATCATCGAGACGGTTGCTTACATGGGCCAGTTCTATAGATAACTGCGAAACATTAAAATTACGCAGATAGGTAAAGTTATCCGCATTATTTATCCAGGTTTGAAGTTGTCTTCGCATGATTATTCCACCGAATTGGTTGCCGCAGCATATACCGCCGAATAGGTGTTACGTAAATCAGGTACACCGATTACTACCAGTGTGTATTCAGGATCAGCACTTTCTGGTGCCGATGCTAACTCAGCATCAATTAAGCTATTGCAGATAACAGCAACCGCTCGAAAGCGTTTAGTAGCAGGAGGGTTATCAACTGCATTTATAAAACGATTAAGCAACGGTATATCCACATCTCCAAGGTCTGTTGTCATTGCCCTCTCGCGCAGCCAGACTAAAGTACTTGCCAGACGGCTGGTTCGATCTTTCTGGCAATCCCTTATCGCATCAGCTATCGGCGTAGAATTACCAGAGGTTGCTTTGGCTTTGACCTCTGCACACAATATTGTGTCTTCAGCGCTCGCCACAGCCCTGTTAGGCATAATAAAATGTACAACATCTGATTTCGGAGCTGCCTTTGTTCTGTCCTGTTTTAATCGCCACTTTTTTGGCCCTACTCCATAAGATGGAAGGGCCATTGCAGATTGATAAAAGTAAGCCAGTACCTCGCCAAAGTCTCCGGACATGACTGAACCAGCGTCTGGTAGTTGGGCTTGTATGACTTCTGCACCAGTTAGACTATGCCGTGTCATTGTCTCAATAAGAGTAGAATCTGTGATGTAGCAACGCCGCAGCGGGATGCTCATCATGGCCGGGAGCGCATTCGCCTGTTCGATGTTCATCCGCACTAAAACATAAGGGTGGCTTTGCTCCTGGCGAAACCATGCTATAGCTTCTTCGAAATTAAAACCGAGTTCATCCATAGAGTCCTCTATACTATGAGCAAATATAAATGCGACAGTTGCTGTACGTGGGCAACACACATAACGGTCAGCGATTGTTTTTATTTCCACAGAATTCTCTGGTTCAGTAGGATGAAAAAAGTTGTGAAGTTTGTGTTAAACATCATTATTGTACTCACCAGTAAATTCCAAGACTTCATGAATCTGTAAGTTGGGTTGTTAGTGTGCCCCTTCAATCTGAGAGTCAATATCTGGCAATCGGTATTTATGGAAATACCAGCAGTCAGTAAAAGACCATCTGAAATTACCTATGAATCTCCTTGTTGAACAGGTCATCCTCTCAGTGCTCTTTATGCTACCCCTACTCTCTTTCTACCCCTCTTTTCTTTTTAATTTTAACTTAAGACTATCAAGCCTCTGTTTCGACAAACCTCATTATTCAATAATAATGAGGCTTAGTAACCACTCCTGCATCAGAATAAATCATTTCCGCAAGGTGCCATTCCCGTTCTTTATTTCGAAAGGTAAGAATTACAACTTGTCGAACACCGACCCCTTGCGAGGATAAAACATTTTTTCATAAAAGCGTGTCGCATATTCATCCGTCATACCGGCAACATAGTCGCAGATAGTTCGCATCGCGTGCATTTCACTATCTGCTCGCGCTTCTTTGTAGTTTTTACGGGCAGACTCCGGTAAAAACCTCATCGGGTCACTTACCAACACATTGAACAGCTCAACAACAACTTTTTGGCCCTTAAACTCCAGCTGCTGAACATTCTCGTTGTGAATGACCTTGTCCTTAACCAGGTCAAAAATAGATGCTCGTAGCGCTTCAATATTGAATGGCAAAGCTGCTTTATACCTCAGCAGTTCAGACTTGAACTGATTATTCTGAGTGACTAACACAACATTTGTTATCATCAGGTTGACCAGCTTGCCAATGCAGTATTTACGCTGATGACTTTTTCCAAAGAGGTCAGCCTCTAGAGAGTCGAAAGTATCATTAAATCCATTTCCAAGGCAGTCACGGATAATGTGGGCTTTGTCGCTAAAGTGTTCCTTCCAGTGTTTCTGCGTGATCATGTTTAGCGAAATGGCGTCTTCCAGATCGTGTAGTGAATAAGAGATTTCATCGGCTAAATCCATAATGGTCGTGTCGAGCGATTTATAGAGTGTCTTTTTGTGTTTATCACCACCGACATTTTTCAACGTTCTGAAAAGCGTCTGGTCCGAAGAACCAAACGGTTTAAGGATGAAGTCAACAACATCATTTTCAGAATCGAGGTAACACTTTGGGGGTTTATTATCTGCTGAGCGAAAAAGCCAGTCATTACTTCCACCGTGAAGCAGGCTATACGCATTGTCATTAACAACAGACAGATAACTTGCTGGGTACTTCAGTACACCCAGCATGAAGCGACGGGTTGGATTCATCCCATGTTTTTCTGTGTACTTGTCCAGACGAGACAGTAGCCTCAGTGTCTGCCCGTTTCCTTCAAACCCACCAAACTCTTTCATGCAATGATTCAGCGCCACTTCACCACCATGTCCGAATGGAGGATGGCCGATATCGTGCGCAAGACAGACTGCCTGCATGAGGTCATCGTCAGGCAGGAATCTTTTCAACGCATTGTCTTCGTTTTCCTTTTTAAGAACATACAACAAGCCCGAACCAATTTGCGCAACCTCCATCGAGTGCGTTAATCGGGTCCGGTAAAAGTCGCTCTCTCCCAGACCAAGCACCTGGGTTTTAGATTGAAGCCTGCGAAAAGGGGAGCTGTGTATAAGTCGGGCAAGGTCACGTTTTGATTCTGAACGGTAATCAAGTGGTCGCTTTGCATCGGGATTTCTGCGTGCTTCCCACTGATCTTTATCTGGGTAGTCCATCAATAACTCCTGTTATGTTTATCACAAATGGAAATTGCGCCGGATATCGTTATTTTTATCGAAAGGTGTAAGCAACTTGTCAGTTCTGCATCTACCTTAATCTGTCATGGAACTACAAAGCTGTCTGTGCAAACAGGGCAATCTGCTAAATTTTACTGGGGAGGTTGCACTAACAGGCTTTATATGAGGAAGCAAGTCAACAGATGCCGCAAAACTTGAAATACCTATAAATGTACCCTCAGCCAGCTGTTTACCCCTTCAATATCATAAGCAATTAACCCATATTCCTGAGTCAGCAACATTTCAGGCAAAAACTCATCAAACTTCTGAAGACATTTTTCTGGGACACTCACAGCGAGCACCGTCTCATCGGGCACCCCTTCCCGTACGGCTTCGGACAGTGAAATTTTGATAGCGGATACAGTCGCATTCTCTACCACTATCACTCCGGCGAAAGTATCTGCTTTATACCCACGATAAATTAGCAATGCCGCTATCGTGTTTACAATCTTGTCTCCCATCCAGGACAGGATCACAGTGCTCCCCCCCTGCTGAATAAAATACTCGTTACTCAGGTTGCTTCTGTGGAAAAACTCAACGCCTTCTTTGAATAATTCTCTTGCCGCCGAGTCTGCATAATCCACTTTCTGATCGCCCACCGGTATACGGTAGTCCCCTTCCCTGTAAATCTTAAGCATCTCCTGCCGAATAGCATCATGGATAGACATTCCTCCACCGCCAAAGATTGGGGGTTGCCCTCCCTTTGTTGCCATTACGAAGATCACCTTCCTCTCGGTATCAACCTCAGTAACTTTCCAGCGTCGTCCACCAAAGATGATGTGTTGTTCAGGCAACAGTGGAGAGTCAATAGGGATTGAACCCAGAGTTTTGCTGCCTGAAATTATCCGGAATTCTTCTGGTGTATTGAACACAGCGAAGAAGGTGTACTTATTAACTATACGCTCGCCTTCTACACCGAGTACCAACTCTCCACTCGATAACTGCGTCAACAGTTGTCCTTCTCCCATCGACCGCAACAGCAGTTTGAAATCGGGAAGAGTGACCCGGTTAAAGGGTCCCTGCTGGCACAATTGGGTCCAGAGCTGATCGGCTCGTACACCTCCCCATTGAGCGGTGACGGCAAGGATCTGATGAAGAAGAGTTGAATAGTGCATCTGCCGCATATCAGCCGGTTCGAACCAACTATCGCGAATCATCAAGCGAATCATGGCAAACGACTGCACCAACTGGAGTCTGAGTTGGTCCACGATATCTGAATGTGTATTCAGCTCTCTCTCAGCGATTAGCATTCGTAGCAGGGATGCAGAATTTCGTCGTCCTGAGCGCCCCAGGCGCTGGCGTAAGCTGGAAACAGAGTGTGGTGGCGTGACCTGAATGACGGACTGAACCTTACCAATATCGATGCCCAGTTCCAGCGTCATGGTACAGATGGCTGTGGTCGGTAAATCCCCTTTTTGTAGTCTCGACTCAAGCATTTCCCTGTGCTCTTTAGCCAGTGAGCCGTGATGGGGAAAAAACTCATTGGGAACAAACGCAGCTTCACTGAGATCACTTAGCATCGCGGCGATGCTCTCAGTCCTGTTGCGACTGTTGGCAAAGACTAAATTTGATTCTCCCCTGCAGAGTCTGAAAATATCCTGGCAAATCTGTTGTTCAGCGGATGGGCGTGGTTCATCTTTCACTTCTGTGACGGGTTCCAGATATCCTTTTACCTGGACTTTAATCAGCGACTGACTGTGGCTATCCGTAACGATCGAACAAGGCAGCCGCCCGTCTGGCCTCAGGAGCTGGGGAACTCTCTCGATCTCTCCTAACGTTGCACTCAACGCCACACGGGGTACAGGGTTGTTGTAACGTCCGAGGAGATGATCAATTCTGTTGAGCTGTGAGAGAAGCTGCATCCCCCTCTCTGTACCGATGAATGCGTGAAATTCATCTATTACGACATAAGCTAATTTAGAAAAAGCCTGCTTAAGCCAGCCTGATGAACCCACCAGCATCGACTCAAGTGATTCAGGAGTGATGAGCAGAATCCCTGAGGGATTCTTTTTCATCTTTGCCTTCTTACCTTGTGCAACATCTCCATGCCAGGGAGTGACTGACATATCCAGCGTTTCCCCGAGACTTTCCAGGCGGCGGTATTGATCGTTAATCAACGCTTTGAGAGGGCTGATGTACACAATACCAAACCCACCCTCGATATCAGCAATTGCGGAACAGGCGGGCAAAAAGAATGCTTCCGTTTTACCTGCAGCGGTAGACGCGCTGATAAGAACATCACGATCGCCAGCCAATATGGGGGCAATGGCTCTTTTTTGCAGTTCCCTTAAATCTGCCCACCCCTGCTTATAAATCCATTTTTTAACGCGTGGATCGAGCTGGTGATACTCAATACTCATAACCTGAATCCAGCCAGATCTTCATCGTCATCCGTGGAGTCTGACGTGATTTCGTCCATATCACTTGGTCGATCAGTAACAATCACGACGTCGTCAATGAGCTGCTTCCAGTCTATTGAAGGATTCTGGTCGAGCACGGCAAGCATATCCAGAAAACCTTTAATCGTATTTCTTGGCGTCCGGAAATACGCATCACCAATCGTCTTACTGCAATGATGCAGGAAAGCAGTCAGGGCCTCATCCGGGACCAGATATTTCTCGGGTTCTCCACCTGCAAACACATGGCGCAGGTTTTTAAGAAGGATGTAAAGTTCTTCAGGGGTGAGGCTTGCCAGATGTAACGCGGGAGATGAATAGTCTGTTACCCCTGCACGCTGCGCAAAATTGTTTTCAGCCAGACGTGAGTGCAGAGCTTCATAACTGTACAGCCCTTTACGGGGATCAAACAGGAACTCTGGCGTACCACCAAGCAGGAATCCCAGATTTTCAGCGGAACCTTGAAGGCAGTCGTTTAAAATTCGGAGGATCTGTTCATAGTTAGCCGATCTCGACTGTGTATTGTTGAGCTTATAGAGGTTGACCATCTCATCCAGACACACCAACAGGCCTGCATATCCCGCCTGACGGACAAACAGGCTCATCAGCTTGAGTGAGTCATAGAAGGACGCATCAGTGATGATCGTCCTGACGTCCAGATCATTACGGGCATCCGTCTTAGTCGTATACTCTCCTCTCAGCCAGCGAATGGCATTCGATTTAAGCGAATCATTATCCTGCTCGTGGCCACGCCAGAATGCCTCAATAACCTTTGCAAAATCATACCCACCGACCATATCTGAAAGACTATCCAGCTTCTGATGGATAACAGTGTTAACGTTCGTGCCGGTACTATCAGCTTCCTTTCTGGCTTCAGTGACAAACCGCTCGACAACACTCAGTAACGCATTGCCATCCGGTTTATTTCGGGTAGACATATTCTTCATTAATTCGGAATACAGGTTGCGTGCCTGGCCGCCTGTCGCATGTATCCGGCGATCGGGTGAGAGATCAGCAGTCACGGTGACCAGCTTTTTCTCAAGTGCGATTGACCGCACAACGCTGAGAAAGAAAGTCTTACCAGAGCCATACTCACCGATAATCAGCCTGAAACCAGCTCCACCATCTGCAATGCGTTCAATGTCCTTATGCAGTGCCGTGATTTCATTTATTCGGCCGACCTGGATATGTTGAATACCAATTTTTGGTGTTACCCCTGACTTCAGGGACTGGATAATGGCATCTTTCTCTTTAGGGCGGATTCTTGTTGCTGACATGAACTATCCTTCTATTTCTTTCGCAATTTCATGATCGACCCAGATGTCATCACTATCTTCGATAACCGGGGCATCTACCATTTCAAATGACCAGTCATTGATCACTTCGATCGCACCACTCAGCATCAGATTGAGTTGTTTACACAATTCACCAACGTCATCACGCGCCCATTGATCTTTTTCAAGTAAACGTTGATATAGCTGGAAGTGAGCAGTATCAAGAGCGGTTTTGCTGTTACTCTGAATCTGAGATGCTGCTGGTATCTCTTCGGGTTCGTCATCAATAAAGATGGTGCTAAGAAGTTGCCGCACATCTCGTGTATCAGACTCATGACGAGCCAGAATGCCGGCATCAAGTGTAAAGACCGGACTTTCTTTCACCGTTTTCGAAGGTTGCGTTTTCTGGATAGAATCTGAGGTTGTTCGTTTATGAATATCGCTGGCGACAGTAGTACTGTCTAGTCCCAGGCTTGAGTAGATCTTTTCAAGCTGTTTGATTTCTGCTGGGGCTATTTTGCCGTCTGCACATGCAACATTGATAATGACCTGACTAATCGCAGCTTTGTCAGTATCACCCAGTTGCTCGATTCGGGCCTTCATCCCCATCATGCTGGAGGGTGTACTGAGCCGCCAGGTGAGATAGGCATGGAGTGAGCGCATTTCTGTCTCTGTTAACGCTGGATTGGTATCAATGACTTTTTCCAGAGTGTCCCGCTCAGAGATATCGATGTTATTGTCCGTATTCGCGACCATCGCCCCCAGCCGAAGAGCCAGAGAAACCGAAATATATTCAGGACCCGGGTTGAACGCATTCCCATATCCTTCAGCGAAAAGCACCACCTTGCCGTCAGCTTCAGGTTTTACATGGTGATAACGTAAATCAGGTACCATTCCATAGCCGGTTCTCCGGGCGAAGTCCTGCATTAACTCCGCTTCTTTCTTGTTGATTTTAGCGGGGATTGGCATCCCCATATAGGTCCAGAACTCAGAAACTGAAACCAGCCCCTGACATGTCTGAATTTGATGATTTGCCCAATTCCTGAAACGCGTAAAGACCTGTTCAGTGCTTTCATTGATAATCTCAGCAGGGAGAAGCATGATGGCAGCAACATCACTTCTTGACGCATTTTTCCTTCCCAGGTATCGGCTATAGGCATCAAGCTCATCTGTGCAGGTATCCGCGAGGGCAGCCAGTTTTTGTATCGGCCCCTTTAGTACAAAGGGATCCGGAAGATCAGGCGTTGCAACATGAGTGCCGAACAGCGTGGCGTTGGCAGGTCTGATCTCCAGTTTAAGTCGTGTTTTATTAGGTTTGACCGTGAGGCCCTCGCCGAATTTATCTGCATATCGTTTGGAAAAAAGTGATGCAAACTCATCAGCACAACGTCGTGCCGGGGTGCGCATAGAATATTCGGGATAATTTCTGACCCATGACAGAGCCAGTGCTGCGGGAAGAGGATGTCCCTGAGCAACGGTTTTAGCGAGATGAAATCTGAATAAGGGCGAATCCCCCGTCGCACTGACTTCCTCGTTCTCCTGGAGCAGATTTAACTCGCCCCTCATAAGCGTCATGGCTTCGAGTAATTGAGAGGAATAATGGCGGAAAGAGCGATTGTCATAAAAAATTGAACGAAGCCTGTTAACTTCGTCAAACAGAGCTTTAAACTCAGTATCTGCAACCATCTCTCCCTGGGCATCTACGAGAACCCGCCGCTCAATACCGTAAAAATAGATGAATACATAGCCAATGGGACAGGTTACATCATTGCGTTCACTGGCCAGCCAGCTCAGATAGGCACCTCGCCCTTGTGCTGAAAGGCGGGCGAAACTTGGCCAGTAACCTAACGTCTCGTCTGTGAATTGGTACGCTGAGGGAACTATAGATAAGTGATCATTTAACAGGGAGGATTCGGAACCATCGTCATAAAAGCCATTATCATCGAAACCCCCAGGCTTTAATCTCCCGCCAAAATAGACATTGCCACGTACGATTTCGATCCCGGCAATGCTGATACTTTCTCCAGGTAACACCCATCGAGCAGGGGCGGTATTACTTTGGTGCCTCTGGCTGGGGGCTTTGATATCAATACTAAAACTGGCAACGCCACCATTCTTCAGCTCAAATATCGGCAGATCATCATCGTCATCCACCCGAGTCGCTGCGTGAGTCTGAGCACTGCCTCCCCTTCCAGCTCTGTTTTGCCTTGCCAGTGGGCCCGATTTACTGACGTGAGAGCTGGTCGAAGTGGATACCTTCTTTTTCTTAAAGATAAAACAAACCGCGAGAAAGATGAGAAACGGAATCCAGAACCCCATGGCAAATCATCCTTAATGACGACTGGCGAGGCTCTAACTTGCTAATCAGTCAGACATTCACGCCAAAAAATACCAGAATGATCCTAAAATAATACTGAAGAGATAAATGTTCAATTGAAAAGTAATCGTTAAGACAAGCAGCCGACAACATCAAACTATGAGCAAAAATCTCAAGTACCCGGTCAATTGCTGATGAAAATTTTGACCAGGCAGATAGGGCGAAGATTTGTGTGCATTCAGGCCTGGATAGTTGCCCCACGGCTAACAGCACAGCCAGGGCCACGTTTGCGATAGAGCAATACTGGTTTTTCCTCAACGCAACCTAAATAAATAACTGATAAACAACCTTATCGATTATTAATAGAGTGATTAATTGCCGGGGTTCACACTTTAATCATTCTCAATGAGTCATACTATCAAAGATGAATTGGTCTTCTTCATCTTTGATATCCTGAAGCATATGAGATCTAACTTGGTATTGTAGGAATTTCACATTTCTTTGTGAAACATGGAGGTTGCCTATGAATAAGAAAATCCCTATGCATATAGTCATGCAAAGAATTATGCAAGTGCAGACCGTTTTATCACTCTGGCAACAAACATTAAGCAGTGATGATGGAAATGTCCCGGACATGATAGATGTTTTATCCACCCTGCTTGAGGATCTGGCAGATGCTATCGCAATCGACATGGAGTTGAGAGAATGCCCCGAGATATAACTCTTTATCAGGCCGCAAAAAAGGCGCAGCAAGCTGAAATTATATGCCTGATGATAGAATGCTACCCAAACAAGATGTCTGATGATGAATTATCGTCTCTTGCCGCATTACTTAGAGAATTGGCCGGGAATGCTGCTGCCTGGCTTATTGAGGAACAAAATATAAGAGACATGTGCTAATGAACCAACACTCCAGAAAGTTCTTACCGGCAGATCATGCTGGCGAGAAAATTTATCCCTGCATTGAAAATGCTATAATCAAATATGATGATTACGAATCATAAATAACCTCCCTTTGAATAAACCAGTACAGATTTATTCAGAGGTTAACTGTAAGGAATGACAGTGTGGAAATGAAAAGTTAGCAACCAAATGACAATGGGGGAAAATGGTCTGCAGAGTATCTAACCCGTGTTATGAACTTTTTAACGCAAATGCTAGCGGAATGGAGTCTGAAATATGAGCCTTTACCATGATATAAACTGCCTGATCTTCCCCAAAGCTACCCACCATTGATGTAATTGAACAAAAAACCACACCAGGATTAACTATGTGGGCAGACTTACCAGATGATATCGCGAAAGAGGTCAAAGGAAAGAAAGGGAAATTGGCCAGAGAACTCGGATGTTCTGAAGCAACTTTCACTCATCCGTCTACCGAAAATAAAATCTGATCACGTAATTTACCAGAACATTCAGTTAAACAGCCGCCAGAGGCGGCTGTATGTTAACAAAGCGGAGTGAGAGTGAGTTCCATCAACTAACGGGCGAAGCCATCATAATCTAAAGGTCAGGCAACCTCTTCTCTATAGCAAATAGCATGCTTATCCTGGCTATAAGTTATTCCATTGCTGTTCACCCGGAAGAGATATTGACATGACTCCATCTTTAAAATCGACGCTAGCCCCCGTAGGAGATAGAGGCGTGACATTCGTTAAGGTGTCATCACTTAAGACTTTAGAACCTTGTGAACTTAAAATTCTGACCGTATATTTCCAGGATACATTACCCTTATCAAAATCATAAGGATAACTGAATGTAACAATATTATTCGAAGAATTAGCAACCTGATGAAAGTCTTTTTCAGCAAGCTTTGATACCATAAGACGCTTACCATAAATAGTCAGTATATATCCTATATTCCCTCCTCCCTTGCTAATACCTAAACCATCTTTTCCATTGCCAACCACGCGGGCAGGCACAAAAACACATCTATCTCCACTTAATACTGCTGGTCCAACACTACTTCGCCCACCCTTATTGGTCGCAGTTAACTCATATCTATCCACGATCTCATCAGACTTCAGACAATATTGTTCAGATACATCGCTGTTTCCACCCGACCCGGTTTCTCGATAAAATTTTGGTTGTGTTATATAGGCAACATAAGTCGGACTCCATATGCTTTCAGAAGCCGTTATGGTTGCGTCCAATGTAAAAATAGTCGCTGGTCTGACAACCACTGCGATTTGTTGTGGTTGCGCTGGCTCGACGCTAACTTTACACCCCAGCAATGCATTCAAGATCCCATCTCTTCTGATACGTTTTTTTAGTCCGGAAATCGTAAAACTCACTGTCTGAAGTGTTTGAACCGTCTTAATGGCGTTTCCAGGAATAACAAATGACATCTCGTTGTCAGTCCGGGCCATAATTGGAACGTCAACATTATCAAGTTTGACCCTGATTTCTGAATCGTTATTTAGAAAATTTCCTCTGACCGTAACCAGCACCTCATCTCCATTAAAAATTATTTTTTGTGGTGTCCAGTAAACGATTCTTGGCACCTGATCTCTACAGGGTAATGAATAAGTTACATTATATGCCAATATATCAGCATCACCTATAGAAAGTCGAGCTTCATTGAAGCTATGAGATGCAACTTCCTTAGTGGACTTTTCAATTAGTAACGTCAATTTCTGGGCATCCGTTAAAAGTTTTCGCTGTGTGGCATCTAATCGATCAAAAGCGGTATTCATGTTTGAACCAAGGACTCTGTTTATATCAACTAAAACATTCTGAGCATTTTTTTGAAGGGAATTACCCGCCCCCTTGACCTCCCCTCCAGCCGTCTCAATTGAGTCCTGTAACCCTTGCAATGCGTCCTGCAACATTTTACTTACCATAAAAGCAGTAATAGGCTCAGCATTGACGGGTTTCACATAGAGCGGTAATAACAGACTAAGAATAATTGCAAAAGACCATTTCATTATTTTACCTCTTATCATCATTTGTGAGGGGTTAGTAAAAAAATGGTAGTTGAGACAGTTCAAAAGAGTACACTTATGAAAATCTTTAGCGCATAAAGAGTTATTTATTTAGTCGCTAATGGGGAAAAACTATAAACGTCAGCTAAGATAAGAATATGAGAGAAATAGTTAACACTTTTAAAACTCTCCCCTCAGTTATTTTTTCGTAAATTGCAATGGCCTACGCTCATCCCAGTGTATTTATTACTGCGGACCCCAGTTGATGCCGCCATTCAGCATAATGACTCTTACATGCTTCAGCAGCTGGTGTAGCCCCCCATATCTCCAATCGGTACATCCAGGCAACTATGTCTGCCGTCGTCAAACGACGTAATAAATATCAGGCTCTTTGCGGATATCGCATTACTTATAGATTCCATCCCGCGACCATCACCAAATCCGTTGTTCCAACAACATCAAATCAACGTGTCCGTTAGGCAGTCTTCCAGTCACTGTCAGCAACACAATATCGCTCCTTGGATTTCGTCACTTCCGGATGTACAGATTTTTTCTGGTCCTTCGGGAGATCATTCATGTATTGATATGAGGAAACCGTGGCTCAACAGGCCGGGTGTAAGCTCCACATTAGGTAGTAGCGATGATGGTGCCTGAACACTGGTTAAAATGATCTTGAGCTTCATTAACCCTGTACTCTAATGCAGACGCCAGCCTTGTGCGCTAACGTGCATACCAGAAATCAGCATAACTACCGCCTGCAGCCAGTAGTTGCTGGTCATTAATCTGCTCAATGATCTACTGCTGCTCCAGCACCAAAATCAGGTCGACGTTTTGAATGATGGAAAGCTGATGATGGTGGCAGAATAAAATTAACTCATTAACTATGCAATACAAAATGTCCTAAGGACATTTTGTATTGCATAGCTACATGTTGTCAACAGAAATTTTCAACCCCTTAAAATTCAGCGTCTCAGAGCAGAATGTCGAATCGGGAAAGTTGACAAATTATAGCTGACAGCGTATAAGTCCTAAGGACTTATACGCTGTCAGGTGTTACATGAATAAAACAATTTCCTTGCGTGAATCCATCCGTCTGACGCTACTGAATCAGCACCCTAAACCCGTTATCGCGCTGCACGAATTTCACGAGTATATCTACACGCTATATCGCGAAAAGACGTTTGACGATGTGCCCCTGGGAAAAATCAAAACTGCCGAACCTGAAGCCCGCATCCTGAACGAGGCGCTGGGTGAGATGCTGCAGCAAGGTATCCTGTTGCCCGCGATCGACGGATACGTCTGGCAGATAAGCAACCGCGATACGCCCACAGCACAGCAGCAGGTCTGCGATCTGACCCCCTATTCCCATCTGTCGTACCTGTCGGCGATGGAATGGCACGGCCTGACGGACAGGATCCCGCACGTGCTTCACGTGACGCAGGCCCCTCTGGCGACAGCAAGAAAGCTCCATCAGACTGAACTGAACACACGTCTGCCTGGCGTGAAAAACGTCACGCCGCTACTGCCGCGGGGCTTTACGCCCTACGGGAACATCGACGGGAAAACGCTCATCCAGCATACCAAAATCCGATACCGCCCGCGGACTGAGCTTCACGGATCTGGCGGAATCCGGGTCACCAACCTCGGCGAGACGTTTCTGGACATGCTCAGAGAACCGGATCACTGCGGAGGCTTTGCGCACGTAGAGGACGTGTTCCGTGAAAGAGCGGCCGAACATCTGCCAGTGATTGTCAGAACTGTTGAGAAGGAGGGCACGGGGATCGACAAGGCGCGCACCGGTTACATGCTTGAAGAGGTCTGCGGGCTCTCACACCGCACTATTGATAAGTGGAAAGCCACCGTTCAGCGGGGCGGCAGCCGGAAGTTGGTCTCGTCGAACCCTTACAAAAATGTGTTCTCCGAAGTATGGTGTATCTCCCTTAACAACTGAGCCCGGAAAGATCATGGAATACACGATTGAGGAATGGATTGCTGCGGCGCCAGCGGACAGGGTGACCTTTCGCCAGGCCGTGCATATCGTGCTTCAGGCCATTGCGGAGAGCGAGTACCTGAAGCCGCGGATGATAATGAAGGGCGGCATCCTGCTGGGTCTGCGCTACCGCAGCACGCGCTTCACAGAGGACATCGATTTCTCCACCAGCATGCGTCTGGCAGATATCGATAAAGACACCTTTCGCGGGGAACTCAATGAAGCGCTGCAGATTGCGTCGGCCGAGCTGCCCTACCAGGTCACCTGCGCGGTGCAGCGCCTGAACATCCGGCCCGCCGAGAACGCCACCTTTCCAGCGTTTATTTTAAAAATCGGCTACGCACGCAACAACAGCGAGGGCGAGATGCGCCGCCTGCGTGAGGGACAGTCCCCCCATACCGTGCAGATTGACTACAGTCTGAACGAGCACAGTCTGGCGGTCGACCACATTGCCCTCGCTGATGACAACGATCTGCTGGCCTACAGCTTCACGGACCTGGTAGCCGAAAAGCTTCGCGCCGTTATGCAGCAAGTGGTCAGAAACCGCTCGCGCAGGCAGGATATTTACGATCTCAACCTGCTGCTGTCCTCGGTGGCCGTGGACGACCAGGACCGACTGCTCATCCTCACCAGTCTGTTGGAAAAGTCCGCAGGCCGGTTGGATCCTGGGTTTGTAAACCCGGCAACACTCGATCGGGAAGATATCCGCGCACGCTCCGCACAGGAATATGCGCTACTTGCAAGCGAGGTTGCCGGTGCGCTGCCAGATTTTGATGACAGCTTCGAGGCGATTGCGGTGTTTTACCGCGCGCTGCCGTGGGGCCAGGTCACGGGATGGCGGCATGCTGAGCAGTGATTACCATCTCTGCCTGCAGGGGGGGCGGGAAGAACAGCTTGACCGGTTTCAGGTGGCAGAGACCGGAAGGTGTACGCTGTTTCTGATGGCCGACGGGTTCTCGAAGTGCGACGCCCGCCCGCACTTCGTAGACTGGCTGACAGAGCGGACAGCCAGCTTGCGCGGTTCAGGCCAGGATGCTGAGGCGGTCTGCATGACACTCAACGCCCTGCTGAACGCACATGACAGCAGCCCGGGCAAAGCGAGCGTGGCCTTTGTGATATCTGACGAAAACGAACATCGTTTCGCTACGTTGGGCGATACGCGGATTTACTGGCTGGCTCGCCGCGACAGAACGCGCGATCATTCGCTTGCCGAACGTTGCGTGGCGCGGGGGCACTGTCCTCCTGAGGCCCTGCGGCATCACCCTCTGCGTAACCGGCTCACCGCCTGGGCGGGTGCCGGTACAGGAACCGTTCATACATTGGCATGGTGCAGCGCCCCCTTTCTGGAGAACGAACGCCTGCTTGTTTGCACGGACGGGTTCTGGAGCCAGCTCGGTGAAGACGATATATACGCCATCGACACTCCCGCCGCGCTCCATGAACAATGCAGCGACCTGCTGGGTGCCGGTGAGCGCGAACTCCCCGATAATCTCACCGTGGCCCTGTTGAAGTACACCGGAAGGCGTTAGCCCTGCCCCTCAGCTGCGTTTGCGAACGGTCTGAAGCTCCCGGACGTATGTCTCGATGTCCTGCAGATCCTGCACCATTTCGGCTGTCGACAGGAAAGGGTTACTCGCCTCTGTGGCGCTATTGTCCCCGAAGAAGTGAGGGTCACGTACTCGCACTGCACTCCCCTTAACGTTTAACAAACCGAACCGGCATTCTTCGAATCCCAGTGTGTTTATTACTACGCACCCAATTGACGTCGCCATCCAGCATATATCCGCTTTCTTATACGCTCCTTTTTAAGCGAGCTAAAGAACGATTCTGCCACCGCATTATCCAACTTCCTTTCAACAACAATCTCTGCCTTATCGACAACAACCGCTTTGGGCAATGCCACAGGTACTTCCAGGAAAGAGTGCAAAGGAGCGGCAACCGACACCATTGACTGATTTAAACATCCAGCCATCCCTAAAGACTTCGCAGAATAATCAGATGTACACAAAGCCTTCAATTGCCGAGCACCTGATGCAGATAAAGCCAGGAATAATAAAAATTAAAAATGCTGAGATTGGCTGAGAATTGAGTAGAACTTACCCGATTCCCATAATTTTAAGAAATTTTGTATTCGGCCAGCTCGATATACTTCTTACGTGTAAAACAAAAGAGGGTTAATTAAATGATTTTTAAGCCGAAATTTATCAGTTTCGATTGCTATGGAACGCTCATTAACTTTGAAATGGGACCCACTGCAAAGACACTCTTTACTGATCGCGTGCCGGAACAGCATATGCACGCTTTTCTGGAAAGCTTCCGCTTCTATCGCCTTGATGAGGTTTTAGGCGAGTGGAAACCCTTTATCCAGGTCATTGAGAACTCAATTCAACGGGCTTGCAAGGCGCACCACGTTGAATACCGCTCCTCTGACGCCATCGCACTATATAATGCGGTGCCTGGCTGGCAGCCCCATCCCCATGTTGTCGAGACACTGGAATTGGTTTCACAACATATTCCGCTAGTAATCCTGTCGAATTCGATGACCGACCTGATCCCTCACAGTGTCGCCCATCTCAAGGCCAACTTTCATGCCGTATACACTGCAGAGGAAGCCCGCGCTTACAAGCCACGCGCTCAGATTTTCGAGTACATGTTCGACCAGCTGGGTTGTGGTCCGGAACAGATGATGCACTGTTCGTCCAGCTTTCGTTATGACCTGATGACAGCGTCCGACCTCGGTTTTATGGCTAAGGCGTTTATTGACCGCGGACACGAACCCACCTTTGACGGTTACGGTGTAAGTCGTCTGACCGACTTCCGTCAGCTTCCTGGCTTGCTTGGTCTTTGATCTATACCTATGTGCCGCATCATGAAGCGAGGAAAAAGATGGTGAAGGTAAACGCAACCGATGCTGCCGCTTTAAGTACAGCAGCTCCCGACATATCACCCCATGAAATACAATCGCTGGTGGCTGACTTGTATGGGATCGAGGGCACGGTTCGGTTGCTGGCCAGTGAGCGTGACCAGAACTGCTGCATCGAAACACAGAACGGGACACGTTATGTGTTCAAAATCAGCAATCAATCTGAATCAGCGTCGATTGTCGATTTCCAGATTGCAGCACTTAATCATGTGGCTGCAACCTCGCCGGATCTGCCTATCCCGCGTGTCGTGCGCACATTAACCGGACAAACATGTGACTATGTCACTTTAAAAAATGGGGGGCATACCACGGTTCGGATGCTTACCTATCTGGACGGGGTTCAGGTTAAGGAAACACCCCGAACAGCCGGACAACGTCGCACGATGGGAACCTGCCTGGCAAGGCTTGATCTGTCTTTAAAAGGATTCTCACATCCTGCCGCCAGCCACGATCTTTTGTGGAACGTATCCGCAGCGCATCGCCTTACGGAAAAGCTGGAAGACCTTGTCGATCCTGAGCGTCGCAGCCTTGCAGGAGCGTTTATGGCTCGCTTCAAAGAGCATGTATTACCGCTTCTTCCGATGCTCAGGGCTCAGGTGATCCACAACGATTATCATCTCTACAACGTACTCGTCGCACCGGAGGAGCAGGATCGCGTCACGGGGATCATCGACTTCGGCGACATGCTGTATGCGCCATTAGTTGGAGAGGTAGCAACCGCAGCGGCCTTCCATATGACTGGTTGCGCCGACCCCTTCGAGGGGCCTGCACAGTTCGTCGGTGCCTACCACAAGACGCTTGCGCTCACTGACATTGAGCAAGAGATCGTTGCTGACCTCATGGCAACGCGCCATCTCATTACGGCCCTGATCTCGGAATGGCGTGCTATCCGCTACCCCCACAACCGCGTCTATATCATGCGTCATAATCCGGCGGCCTGGGAAGCGCTGTCACAAATGGCGGACATCACTCGCAACTGTGCACGTGATCGGTTGTTATCCGAAACCCGAAACGAGAGAAATCAATGAAAAGCACGACAGACCTTAATATGGTGAATGCTTATATCCCCGGTCTTGCTGATGTGGGACCAGATACAACTGCGATGATCCAGCGTAGGGATGCGTTGCTGGGACCCGCCTATCGTCTTATGTATGAGCATCCTTTGCATATTGTTCGCGGTGAAGGTGCCTGGCTCATTGATGCACAAGGCCGTCGTTACCTTGACGTCTACAACAATGTGACCTCTCTGGGGCATTGCCATCCTACCGTGAGCGAGGCGATTTGCCGGCAGGTCCAGACCCTGGCGACGAATACTCGCTATCTGCATGACACAATCCTGGAGCTGGCCGAATACTTACTGTCGACCGTTCCGGAAACGTCTCTCAGCCATCTGATGTTGACCTGTACAGGCAGCGAAGCGAATGATCTCGCTTATCGTATCGCCAAAATGCGTACCGGCGGCACAGGCGTGATTGTTACCGAGACGGCTTATCATGGTATCACCGACGCAGTGTCGCAGTTTTCCCCTTCTCTGGGCACGGCAGTCGACCTCGGACCGCACGTACGTCTGGTTCCTGCCCCTCGTCAATACCATGCTGAGGGCATTGACCTCGGCGAACGCTTTACACACGATGTCGAAACTGCCATCGCTGATCTGCAGCGTCATGGAATAAAACCAGCCGCACTGATCGTCGACTCGCTTTTCACCAGTGATGGCATTTTGCCCGGCCCGACTGGATTCCTGACAGGCGCGGCCGACGCGATAAAACGTGCCGGCGGCTTGTTCATTGCCGACGAGGTACAGCCTGGATTTGGCAGAACCGGAGAATACATGTGGGGATTCCAGCGCCACGGTGTCATCCCGGACATCGTCACGATGGGCAAGCCGATGGGTAACGGTCAGCCTATTGCCGGGCTGCTCGCAACTGCCGACGTGTTAGAAGAGTTCGGTCAGCGTTCAAGGTACTTCAACACCTTTGCAGGCAATACCGTATCCTGTGCGGCGGCGCTGGCCGTATTAAGAACCATCGAACGGGATGGTTTGATCGGACATGCAGGGAAAGTTGGGAAGGTCCTGTTTGATGGCATTGCTGGGCTGGGAAAACAGCATGAGGCCATTGGAGATGTCCGGGGATCCGGGCTATTCGTGGGCGTTGAGCTGGTTGCAGATCGTCAATCACGTGAACCAGATCGTTGGCTAACCAGTCAGGTAGTGAACCGAATGCGACAGAAAGGTATATTGTTGAGTGCCTGCGCGATGGGACACAACGTGCTGAAAATCCGTCCTCCACTGGTGCTGACAGAGGAGCAGGCAGGGATGGTTATCAATGTGCTCGATGAAGCGCTGACGGAAGCGAGCGCATCCAGGGTTGGACGGTCCAGTCCAAATATATGATGGGATACACAGATGCCAACTTTCAAACCCTTAGATCGTACCGATATCAGGATCCTTGAACATCTGCAGATGGAGGGCCGTTGTTCGAACCTGGAACTAGCTGAGGCTGTTAGCCTCAGTCCCAGCCCAAGCCTGACGCGCACCAAACGTCTGGAGCAAAGTGGCATCATCTCCGGCTACAGTGCCAGGGTTGCGCTGGATAAACTAGGCAGCAATGTCGTGGTATTTTCTGAAATTACACTGAGTAGCCATTATCCCGCGGATTTTCGCAAGTTCGAGATGGGCGCAGGCAAGTACCAGGAAATCGTTGAATGCTATAACGTGAGTGGCGGTTACGATTATTTGCTGAAAATCATTACTCCTGGCGTGTCAATGTTTCAGGATCTTATGGATCGTCTTTTGGAAGACGAAATCGGTATAGATAAATTCGCCAGCCGTATCGTATTACGCGAACCCTATCAGCGTCGCGCAGAACCGCTAACGGTGATTGCTACCGGAAAATCGAGTTGGAAATGAGATCAGAACTTACGCGCTAAATAAGATTGTTTATCGCGTAAACTCAGAGCTGAATGGTAAAAAATCAATTTAACTCACCCCCTCAGTGAGGTATATGTCCTTTAGAGTTTTAATCTCTGCATCTATCTCCTCAGTTTTAATGCCACCAAACCCCAATACATAACCCTGAGTTTTCTTTTCAGTATGCTGGTACATAGCGAGTTCGTGTAAAGTTATTCCTTTACTCATCGCAATTTCAGTCATTTTTTTCAGGTTGATGGTTTTTATGAATTCAATTGTAATATGCAATCCTGAGTTCCCCTGGGACAAGGTAATGAGCTCGCCAAAATGGTATTGGAGAGCCCTGCGCATCTCATGCATCCTTTCTGAGTATATGGCTCTCATTCTTCGGATATGCGAAGCAAAATATCCTTCACGGATAAAATCAGAAAGAGCCGCCTGTAACACTAATTGCCCTGGCCTGTATATTTGAGATAACCCTCGGTTAAATGCTTTAACTAACTTAGCGGGAACCACCATGTAACTTAATCGTAATCCCGGGAAGAGTGTCTTGCTGAATGTTCCGAGATAAATGACTCTTTCATGAGTGTCAAGCCCTTGTAACGATGGCAACGGTTTAGCGTCATAGCGAAATTCGCTATCATAGTCATCTTCTATTATCCAGAAATTATACTTTTGAGCGAGTTCAAGGAGATATCGGCGCCTGGGCAAACTCATTGATAAGCCCATAGGATACTGGTTTGAAGGTGTAGTAAAAAGAAGCTTTGGAATTTTATCATCCATTGTTTTTGTAAAAGAATGGCTATTCAAACATAGACCCTCTTCATCAATTCCCACAAAATCTATATCAAGATTGGCTGCTTTCCAGATTACGGGAACACTCCAGTTGCACGGATTTTCGACAATTGCCGTATTGCCATTGTCCGTTAACATCAGGGCACATAAATCCAGAGACTGATTTGTTCCCATAGTAATCAATATTTGTTCTGGTTCACATTTTACAGCACGTGAGATTTGCAGATATTCGCTCAGTACCTGTCTCAAAGGCCAATATCCACCATCATAGCCATAACCAGTTAGGAATGAGTAAGACTTATTACTATAGCGATTTTGCATCCGCTGCCAAATGTGAAAGGGAAAGTTGGATGTATCTGCCACACCCGGGATAAAAGGACCACCAGAACCAGAATGATGGTTATTAGCGGTGAGAAAAGCCATCGAACGTTTTGAAAATTCGATTTCATTACCATTGGTAAATTCAGTCGATTTATGTAAATCATCAAATTCCATCGGATAAGTATCGGCAACGAATGTTCCCTGACCTTGCCGCGTCGCGATATAACCTTCAGCACTCAGTTTATCATAGGCGATCGTTATGGTTAGCCTGGAAACACCTACTTCCTTAGATAGAGATCTTGTTGAGGGTAAACGATGTCCTGCCGCGAGAACTCCACTTAATATTGCCTGGGCAATAACCTTGTAGACCCTCATTTGCAGCGAGATTTGCGACGGAGATTGCAAATCCAGAAGAATTAGTTCTGATAAGAGGTTGGGATCCGCAGTGGACATATTATCTTCTCGCGATTGGCTATAGTTGGCCAGTCCACTCTCTCATATAGTCGAATCACTGCCAATTGAGATTGCATTTTTGTTAAATGCCGTTGCAGTTACATCCTGGTCATCAATGCATTAAAAAAAGATTAAGGGAAAGTCTATGAGCACCTCGATTGAATTTATCACTGATTTACTGATCAACGGGCAACAGGTACGTGGGCATGGCACTGCTGAGATCCTGGTAAACCCTTCAAGTGGTGAGATCCTCGGTGAAGTTCCGGAAGCCACTGAGCAGCAGGTTGATGATGCAGTTGCGGCTGCTCGCGAAGCATTTCCGGGTTGGTCACAACTACCCGTCGGTAAACGTTCGCAGTTACTCCTTAAAATTGCAGATCGCATTGAAAAAGAAGGCGAAGATTTCGCAAAAATTGAATCTTTAAATGTCGGTAAACCTTATATCCGCATGTTTGAAGATGAAATCCCAGGCGTAGTGGACAACATTCGTTTCTTCGCAGGTGCAGCCCGTGTACTGGGTGGCCTGGCTGCAGGTGAATATGTCCCGAATCACACCAGTATTATCCGCCGTGATGCAGTTGGAGTCGTTGCAGCAATCGCTCCCTGGAACTTCCCGTTAGCCATGGCGACCTGGAAGATCTTCGCACCCATTGCTGTGGGTAACACAGTGGTGCTGAAGCCGTCTGAAAATACCCCTCTGACTGCACTTAAGCTGGGTAAAATTCTGGCTGAAATGCTGCCTCCTGGCGTAGTGAACATCGTATCCGGACGCGGCGAAACGGTAGGGTCTTATCTGGGTTCCCATCCGGGAGTCGATATGATCTCGTTGACCGGCGATGTCACAACAGGGCAAAAAGTGTTGCAGGCTGCCACTTCAAACCTTAAACGAACTCATCTTGAATTAGGCGGCAAAGCCCCGGTAATTGTGATGGCCGATGCAGACATAGACGCGGTGGTCAGTACGGTGCGTTCAGCAGGTTTTTATAATGCTGGCCAGGATTGCTGTGCAGCATGCCGCTTGTATGTACACAGTGATGTATATGAAGCGTTTGTGGAAAAACTGACCGCAGCAGTCTCTTCTATCAGGCTTGGTGATAGTCATGATGCTGACACTGAACTTGGACCATTAGTGAGTGAACGTCAGCGTGACCGCGTAACAGGATTTATTGATCGCGCCCGTGAGCATGCACATATTACCATCGCAACAGGTGGTAAGCCGGCAAATCGCAAAGGGTTCTACTACGAGCCCACCGTTATTGTAGGTGCCCGTCAGGAAGATGAGATCGTACAGCGCGAGGTTTTTGGTCCCGTCGTGTCAGTCACACGCTTCACATCCACTGAAGAAGTGATCAAATATGCCAATGACAGCCGTTACGGACTGGCATCATCTGTATGGACTCGTGATGCTAAAACAGCCTCTCTGGTCAGTGCTCGATTGCGTTACGGCACGACCTGGGTAAACCAACACTTTACCTTACTCAGTGAAATGCCTCACGGCGGAATGAAAATGTCCGGATACGGTAAAGACCAGTCTGTTTATAGTCTTGAAGATTATACTGTCATTCGCCATGTGATGATGAATTTTGAATAATCACTAATTCAACGATTCCATTAATATTGTGGACTGGTCGCTTTAACTGGGGCCAGCTTCACCCCTTTATTATCACATCGAATTGTCGGAGTTGAGATGATATCGTTCAACACAGGCAAAGTTTCATTTGGCAACCTGGAAAATATTTTAATTCCTACGCCGACCTCGGACATTCAACAATTTATTGTTGATTCATGGGGAATATTATTACCTTGCCATCCATTAAGTTGTGAACGTGATGAGCTTTTTTTAATCGGTGAGGAACATACCGAGCGATATATTCTTCGCCTGACCAATCCAGCGGATAGTCATGAAATCATCATGATGCAGGTTAGTGCTGTAAACTGGATTGAACAAAATGGACCACACTTACCTGTACCGGGTGTTTTACCTACCCTTTCTGGATTAAAGATCGTTCCTGTGAAACTAGGTGAGAATCCTGTTCGCATGGCATGTTTAACCACATTTCTCTCTGGGGAGCTATTGGCAACAATTCCCGCAACTTCGATTCAGATGCAAAATATAGGTCGTGTTCTGGCTGAGCTGGATGTCGCGCTGGCGGGATTTGACCACAAAGGTGCGCATCGTGAGCTCGCCTGGGACTTAGCCCAGGCAGAAAAATGTCGCTCAATGTTACCATCAAAAGAAAGTACCCATAGTGAGTCCAGATGGAAACTTGTCAGGAATGGCTTTGATTCGTTCGTCAATGAGGTTCAACCTCGTTTACGTGCAATGAGACACCAGGTTATTCATGCAGATTTTAATCCCTATAATATTCTCATGGATGTAAGGGACTCCAATAAAGTTTCAGGTATTCTTGATTTTGGTGACATGGTTTACTCGCAGTTGATTAATAATATTGCGATTGCCGCAAGTTATCAAATTAGTAGTGAAACATCGCTGAAGTCAGTTACTGATATGGTAAGTTCATACCATAACATGCTTCCCCTCGAGCCAGAGGAAATAGATTTATTATACGATCTGATTATTACGCGGTTATGCATGGCCGTAACGATTTCCGAATATCGGGCCAAACAACGCCCGGAAAATAGTAAATACATACTTAAGAATACAGCCACTGCGTGGCGAGGGTTGGAGCGACTTTCAACTATTAGTCGTAAAGAGGCCAACACTATTTTTCGTCATGCTTGTCAATTCCCACCCAGGAGCTAAAAAATGAAAACGTTTTCGATGCTGATTTTTTTTACCGGAAAAGGAGAACCTGTTGGCTTTTCGTCAGGCGTAATTCGTTCTCGCGCTAACGGTCAGATCATCTCTACCGTTGCAGACCAGAGCATTACAGGTGAAGCCATGCTCCAGGCACCCTCAAAATCGGCCAGTTTTGATACCGTTGTCACCGTCTTAGGTGATCAGAGTTGGGAAAGTGGCCGGGTGGAGTTTGCTGATATTAATAGCCATCTTGACGTTGTAACGGGTACACCCGGAAAAATCTATTCTCATGACAATGGTACAGCCACGGGTTCTATTAGTTGGAAAGTTTTAGGGGGTAGTGGTTTTTTTGAAGGCGCTACTGGCATCGTGACCGGGAACTTCGTGGGTTACGCTGATGATACTTTCACTGACCATCAACTATTCAAATTAATCTTACCGTCATAATCTTAATAGCATTAATTCGATGACCTGCTCGCCATTAAAAATACGTGGCGAGCAAAAAAATATTACATTGAACAGAGGATTAAACCGTGACAACGCCAAAAAAATACGATGCCGTGCTGGTTGGAGCAGGCCATAACAGTTTGGTCTGTGCTAACTATCTGGCGCGAGCCGGTTTGAAAGTACTGGTGCTTGAAGCCAGAAACATTATCGGCGGTGCTTGTACAAGTGAGGAACTGGTACCCGGAGGGATTTTTTCCTCATGCTCATATATTCAAATGATGTTGCGTTCAGAAGTTGTTAACGATCTGGAGCTGGGACGCTATGGACTCAACTCTTATGCACCACCTCTCCAGGAAATGGCGCTGTGGGATGATGGTGAAAGAATTATGCTATGGCAGGAGATTGACAAAACTCTGCGCTCTATTGAAAGTCATAGTAAAGCCGATGGTGAAAACTTTATGCACTTCGCCGCCCGCCTTAAGCGGTTTGGTGAGCTGACACACGAAATACAATTGAGCGATCCCCCCAGTGAATACCAGCTACGTCAGCGCTTTGCAGAGGCGGGTGAAACTGAGCTTTTCGAAGAATTTATGGTGTTTTCAGCCGAAGAGCTCCTGCAGAAATACATTAAGTCTGATCGCCTCCGCGGATTTATGATGTTCATGGGGCTGGTATCCACCTGGGGTGGGCCTAACACTCCTGGAACCGCCTACGTATATGGTTATCACGCTTTAGGGGAATTTGAAGGCGCATTCGGCCGTTTCGGTTTACCTGAAGGCGGTATGGGAATGATTAGCCAGTCTCTGGTCGACGCACTGAAAGCACACAATGGTGAAGTCCGCACTTCCAGTCCGATTCAGCAAATTATTGTCGAGGATAATTGCGCTACCGGTGTGCTTCTGAGCTCGGGTGAACGCATTTACGCTTCAATGGTTATCTCGGGGGCAGACCCTACCCGTTCATTGGTTGGACTATTACCGGAAGGAACACTCACTGAATCTGTAAGCAATGAAGCAAAGAAAATCGACCAGCGTGGCTCTATGGGGCGTATTCATCTGCTGGTGGATGCGTTACCGGATTATGTGGGATTTGAACCGGGAACAACCGGGCCACAACATCAATGCCTGACCATAATGGGTGCCTCTCCTGCGCTTTATGAAATGGCTGCTGAAGCACAAAATAAAGGTGAATTCCCGGATGACATGGTAATTGAATCGTTAATTCCTTCAGTAACCCATCCGGGCCTGGTGACTAAACCTGGTACTCACACATTGTCATTGGGTGTGCAGCAGCTTCCCTTTGAACTTGCAGAAGGTGACTGGGACTCACGCAAAGAGGAATGGGCAGACAAGGTATTAGAAATTTATTTCCGGTACGCACCAAATATGCACAATCACATCATCGCTCATCATGTGATCACTCCCCTCGATTTACATCGTGATTATAATATTACCAACGGCAATATTTTTCATCAGTCGATGGTCGGGTTGGAAAATCTGTTTGACCAACGCCCCATCCAATCCGCGGCCCATTACCGCACGCCATTGCCAGGATATTATCTTTGTGGCTCAGGTTCTCACCCCGGCGGCGGTGTAAGTGGTATGCCGGGTCACAACGCAGCTCAGCGAATTTTGGCCGATCTAGCCGGACTCGAAGACAGTGTTGCTGGACGAAAAATTGAGAAAGCTGATCGCAATTTCCTGAATGGGCTTTTGAAAACCGATGTCGGCAGGAAACTTGGTTATCAGGTCGCCCGATCACGTGTATTTCGCAGTTTAACAAAACATTTGAGCAAATAATGAATTTGTTAAATATCACACGATCACATAGGACCAGAGTATTGCCGTAATAATAATTACAAAATAACTTAAAGGATAGGGACGTCGCTTTTTCAGGCAACATAAGAGAAAGTCAGGAATAACCTGATGCAGTAGAGTTATGCAAGTCGCCGGTAGTTTTATTTCAACTATTATACATTTAACGAGACGACGAGGTTTTCTTATGTCCCAAGAAATTAATCATGGAAACATGAATAATGTGCATGCAGGCCAGGAAAGTAAATACAGCGATTCTAATGTACTGGAACGTAATAGTGTAGGTGTAATGAGCATAGTCTTTTTTGTCATTGCCGCTGCTGCACCATTAACAGTTGTTGTCGCATTATTCCCTGTTATTATTGGCAGTGGTAACGGTATTGGTATCGCCGGGGCTTTTGTCACGATTGCTTTAATCTTGCTGGTTTTCTCTGTAGGATATATTGCGATGAGCCGACATATCACTAACACAGGTGCATTTTATTCCTATATTACGCAGGGTATTGGTCGTCCATTCGGATTAGGGGCTGCGTTCCTGACCATATTCTCATACAATGCAATTCAGTTAGGTTTATACGGAGGTGTTGGCTATTACCTGGATGAACTTTTCATTCATTCCCTTAATATTCATCTACCCTGGTATATTTATTCTTTTGCCGCGATGGTGGCGTGTCTTTGGTTGGGACTTCGTCGCCTTCATGCCGGTGCAATGGTTCTTGCAACGTTACTGACGCTCGAAACCCTTATCATTGTTCTTTTGGACCTGGGAATTTTATTCAGTCCGTCTACACCCTCACTGAGTTCGTACACATTTGAGCCATTCAGTCTTCAGGCGACGTTCTCAGGGAGCGTTGGTGTGGCAATGATGTTCGCTCACGCATCATTCATCGGATTTGAAGGCACCGCTATTTATGGTGAGGAAGCTAAAAACCCCAAAAAAACCATACCCATTGCAACTTATACCGCAGTCATCTTTATGGGCGCTTTCTATTCACTCACTGCATGGTTATTAATCAACGTCATGGGTGATAAAGCCGTATCTATTACCCAGGCCGAATCAGGTAATCTGGTTTTCACGGTAAGCAGGAATGTACTGGGTGGCCTGGCTGCCCATGCTTTTGAGATCCTTATTATCACCAGCCTGTTTGCAGCTATCGTGACGTTCCACAACAACGTTTCACGCTATTTGTTTGCTATCGGACGGCAAGGGTTGTTTTGTAAGACTATGGGGAAAACGCATCCAGTACGTCGCTCTCCATATATTGCCTGCTATATCCAGACGGCAAGTGTTTTTGTGGTAGTCGCTCTTTTTGCAGCACTGGGCCTCAAGCCCTATGAAACATTATTCACCTGGTTTACTGGTGTTGGAGCAGCGGGCATTATTATGACTCAGTGTCTTGCAAGTGTTGCCATCTTCGCATTCTTCCGTCGTTACAAGTTAGATGATCGCCGCTGGAATACCTTCTGGGCTCCACTGTTGAGTATTTTGGGTTTATTTCCCATCTTATATGTGGCCCTGACAAGTTTTGATGTTCTACTGGGAGTGCAGGGAACCCTTGAGTACGTGTTTAAAGGATTGCTGTTCGGTTCGTTTTTGATCGGGTTTTTAGGGGCTTACTTTATTAAAATTCGATCTCCCCACGTATATGCCAGCATGGCATCTTCTCTTGGGGATAGAGCCTGAGTGTAATATCTCCTGAAACCGCAGATTAAATTTTATATTAAAACCCTACTCAACCAGCACAGGCGAAATATGTAACGCAGCTATGCCCGAACGGACTCGGGCAATGGCGACACATTGGCGTTTGCCACCGGAGAGCAGCCCTCCACCCTCTCCTACCCGAGCAGTTGCTGTTCGCCAGCTCGTAATCATAGCCCCACTTGTGAGCCATATCGGTTAACTGCTGCAGAGAATGTAATCGGTGAGTGGATTGCATTGAAGACCCTCTTTTGTGAGCACCCGGCTGGGGATGTCGCTGAGTACTCAGTTCCCGCAACGAAACGTAAAGAGTCATCATACTGGTGTTTGCAATTATGTAAATAATAATCATTATCAGTTATTGGCAACCTTCTGGAAGAATCTTGCTGCAAAAGAGCGGCGCCACCAACCGAGTAAGCAAGTTTTTTAATCGCTATAAACTTTTCGGCTCCTCGAATGAATGCAAATGTGCAAGATCTCGGGAATCTTCCCAGAGCTTAGCGGCTCCTGCTTCGTCGTAAGAGGCTTTCGATGATTGCTTAACCAGTAATACTCCGTCATGCGACTGTAAATATTTCCCCGACATTTTCGCGTAATCAGATTCGGTAGCAATTTTTGCAAGAGATATCCCTGAAAAATCCAGACGTCCCTGTGTAACCCCTAAACCTTTTGCTATCCACCGCATAAATCGGGATTTGATAAATGGCTGTAACGGAGTTGGCAGACCTCTCATTAAATTGGTATCAGGTATTGAACCAGGGTCATAAGCAATAGACGCAATTGATTTCCCCGACCGTTTTAATCGTCGATCCAGCTCGTAAGCACACAGAATCATGCAAAGCTTAGAAGTCGCATATCGTTTCCCAAATGAGACAGATTTCCCACCATCTTTACCCATATTGGCCAATATACGTGCGTTTGCCTCGACGGCTTTACCAATCAGCATTCCATCTCGTGTATCAGGGTCATGTGTACCACTTGCCACAAATACGATTCGACCATTATCAGTGATATTATCTACCAGCAGTTGAATGAGTAAAAAATGCCCCAGATAATTGGTGGCGAATGTCATTTCATAACCATCTACACTGTAGGAAACCTTTCCGATAAAACTCGCCCCGGCATTACAGATAATTGCCTGCAGCGAATCAATCTTTCCGTTCGTCAACATATCATTACAAAGAATAGCTGCCTGCCTTACCGACAGTAATGATGACACATCTAACTGGAGTACCGTGACGTCTATATTATGAGACAATCTTAATTCTTTAGCGATTGACTCGATGCGTATGGGATCTCTACCTGCCAGGATCAGGTTAAATCCCATTGAGGCTATTTCTCTTGAAGCTTCAAGACCGAGCCCTGAATGACCTCCAGTGATTAATACTGTCGGCATATTAATTCCTTACCTTAGAAAGGTATTATAGAAAAGGGAGTAACAGAAAAATACAAAAATGCATTCATCCACTCAAATACAAGATATGAAATTCAACTTCAAGCTGCATACTTATTATTATTTTTCTGGATTCGCCGTTAAGATTAATAATCGCAATCCATAAAGTTTTATTGATTGATCACATGTTCAGTTATAGTATGTTAGTTCCTTCACGTTTGATATTCGCATATAGCTATGAGCGGAAATGTAAACCTGACCCCACGTAAAAAGCCACGCCAGGCCCGATCACAAGCAACTGTCGATGCTATTTTCGAGGCAACTATTCAGGTTTTACTTACGGAAGGTCCACAACGTCTCACCACTATCCGGGTGGCAGAACGCGCAGGTACATCGGTAGGTACGTTGTATCAGTATTATCCAAACAAACAGGCACTGCTTTTTGCTGTTGTCGAACGTCACGTGCAGGAAGTTGCAATTCAGGTGAGCCGGGCTGCAGAATCTGTTCACGGGAGGCCCCTTGCGGACATCGTTTCAACAGTTGTGGGCGCTTTTGTGCAGGCAAAAATCGAGCGCATTGATGAATCACGCGCCCTGTATTTAGTATCGCGCCAACTGGATGCACATGAGTTGTCAGTAAAAAGTGAGGAACGTGGTCTTTCTATATTGACCACCGCATTAAAGACGGCTTCAGATGTGCACTTCGAGGACTTGCCCAGTGTGGCCTATCTTTTAATGGCAGTGATGGTTGGTCCGACAACGTTTATGATTGAAGGTGGAGCTACCCCCACAATGTTGCGGACCTGGAGCAGTCAGCTAGAGGTTTTGTGTTTCAGTTATCTGGAACGCGCGGCACATAGGCTACGATAGCGATATAACACAAAATTTGAAGATACAATGTTTACGCGTTGCACAAATTGGATCCAAAGAAATCATTTATTACGGTGGTAATCTCTGGTTGCCTGCAATCCTGCCAGGGAAAACCGTTTAAAATGTTCGGTCAGTATTTGAGTCTGCATAGCCGCAACCTCTCTTACCGGACCCGGGATTCGGTTGCCGGCAACCATTAGCATCATGCAGGGAGCGACAACACTCAGCATGCAGGGTAACAATGCTGGATCATCTTCACTGATACCCGATACTTCACTGATAATCTTTCGAACAGATTGTATTTTTCCAATCCCTTCGCTGTTCATGAAATCTAACAGTTGCACTGAGGGTGCCAGCATTTCTCTTGCGATTACCCGACCATGCCAGCCATTGCCCTCATTCAGTTTTGAGATAAATGTTTCGAGAAACAGCCCTAACTTTTCTTCAGGTTGAAGAGCACTCTCTGCCAAATCGGCCAGTTTTTTCCCATCCAGATAGTGCCGATGTGCATACGAAAGAACGGCGAGATACAGACCGTCACGACCACCGAAATGGTAGTTAATGGCGGCTAAATCAACTTGCGCAGCAATGGATATAGCTTTGTTTGTTGTTTTTGCAAGTCCTTGTTCAGCAATCAGTTCCCCGGCAGCTTCCAGGATCTTTTCCCGTGTTACATCACCATCACTTCGACGCGCTCGGCTCATAAATAAATCCAGTTGTAAAAATTTTTTTCTGTGAATGCCTTTATTATTGCATAAATAAAGTTTAAATTAAATTTTAACTAAGGACGTAATGACGGTTTCAGCAGAAGAAAGTGGTTAAAAATGAATAAAAAAGTGATAGCAGGCTTGGTGCTTATTGTCCTTGCAGCAGTAATCGTTGCTGTCTGGCTAAGTAATCGACACGGCGGTGACAGGAATCAACTGACATTACAAGGTAACGTGGATATCCGTCAGGTATCTCTGGCATTCGAGGAGAGCGGCAGGATCAGCACATTATCCGTGGATGAAGGCGATAAAATTTCTGCAGGTCAGATTGTTGCCAGGCTTGATAGTCAGGCACTCCAGATCCAGTTAAAGCAAGCTCAGGCTCGTCTGGATGCCGAGAAACAAACCGTTCGGGAGCAACAGTCAGGTGCTCGTCCCGAAGAAATTATGCAGGCAAAAGCTCAATTGGCATCTGCGCTCGCGCAACAGACGAAAGCAAAAGCAGACCTTACCCGAATTCAACATATATCATTGAATACAAAAGGAAAGGGAATCAGCCAGCAGGAGCTGGATACGACAAAAAACAACTTTAGCATGGCTCAGGCCAGTGTTAATGAGCGCCGGGCAAGTCTTGAACTCATGTTAAAAGGCGTTCGGACAGAACAACGCGAAGCGACAGTCGCACAAGTCAAAGCACTTGAAGCTGACCTTGAATTACTGCAATACCGGATTTCTCAAACGGAATTACGCGCCCCGGTAAATGCGTTGGTAAGAGCAAGGCTTCAGGAGCCAGGTGATATGACCAGTGCGCAAAAAGCTGTTTATACCCTGGCGATCAGTGATCCGAAATGGGTGCGTGTCTGGGTCAGTGAAAGCGATCTGGGCCGCGTAAAATCTGGAATGAACGCGAGTGTCACTACCGATTCATTCCCAGACAAACCGGTGTCCGGCAAAATCGGCTATATATCTTCCGTTGCCGAATTTACGCCAAAATCAGTCCAGACCGAAGAACTCAGAACCAACCTGGTCTATGAAATGCGCATCATCGTCAACGACCCGGATAACGTTCTTCGCATGGGACAACCCGCCACAGTCACCATTCAAACTCCTTCCGTGAACAGTGGAAAATAACATGGCTGCTGAACGTGACGTCGTTATTGCCCGGGATCTCGTCAAGACCTTCGCGTCCGCTGGTAAATCAACGCCAGTAATCCATGCTCTGGACAGCCTGAACATGAATATTCGGGCAGGAGAATTGACGGCCCTGGTTGGTCCTGATGGAGCCGGAAAGACAACGCTGCAGCGAATGATTGCCGGCCTTTATTCCCCTTCTTCAGGCACCCTCGAGGTGCTTGGGACGGATGTTTGTGTTGATCCACAGGCGATACAAAACCGTATCAGTTATATGCCACAGCGTTTTGGATTGTATGAAGACCTGAGTGTTCAGGAAAACCTGGAACTCTATGCCGATCTGCATGGTGTCGATCAACAAACACGGCGTGATCGCTTCGAAAGGCTATTGTCTATAACCGATCTCTCAAGATTTACCACCAGACCGGCGGGGAAACTGTCTGGGGGCATGAAGCAAAAGCTCGGGCTGGCATGTACCCTGGTTCGTTCCCCCGACTTATTGCTGCTTGATGAACCCAGTGTGGGGGTTGATCCCTTGTCACGTCGTGATTTGTGGAAAATTATCGAGCAGCTGGTCCAGGATGAAAAGCTGAGCGTGATTATCAGTACGGCATATATGGATGAAGCTGAACGATGTGCGCAGATTTACGTTATGTACCAGGGACAGATTCTGGCGCAGGGAACACCCGCTGAATTACGTAAAAATGCCGATGGCCGGACATGGCAGGCAACGCCCGCGGGAAACATGAAAGCGCGAAGTTTACAGGCACAACTCCTTGAAAATCGTGAACAGATAATTGATGCCGTCCCGAAAGGTAATGCCGTTCGTTTTATCTGTCGATCTGCGGATGAGGATTCACTTCCCGGCCACCTTACATCTTCACGGCGGCCTGCTGAACTTGAAGACGGCTTTATGGTTTTGCTCCACCAGGCACAATATCAGAATGAACAGACTTCATCCGAACCGGTGAAGTCCGACAAGGTAGCACACCAGCAAAACAGGAACGTGGCAGAGGAGCCGGTCATCGTCGTTCGTGACCTGGTAAGAAAATTTGGCGATTTTACCGCTGTAGCCAGTACCTCATTTCAGGTCAATCGTGGGGAAATATTTGGTCTTCTGGGGCCAAATGGTGCAGGTAAAACCACCACATTCAGAATGCTCTGCGGTCTGCTACCTGCAACCAGCGGAAATCTTGAAGTGGCAGGGATGAACCTGCGAACGGCGCGGGCCAAAGCTCGAGCGAAAATTGGCTATGTCTCACAAAAGTTCGCTTTATACAGCAACCTGACAGTACGTGAGAATTTGACTTTTTTTGGCGGTGCTTACGGTCTGTCCAGTAAACATCTGGCACAACGAATTGACGCTTCGCTTAACCAGTTCAATCTGGAGCCAAATGCGATTAGCGGGGAATTGCCCGGAGGATTTAAGCAGCGTTTATCAATGGCAGCCGCTCTGCTGCATGAACCTGAAATCGTTTTTTTAGATGAGCCAACCAGTGGTATCGATCCGCTGGCACGCCGATCATTCTGGTACACCATTGGTGAACTGGCTAACAATGGTATCACCGTCATCGTGACCACCCACTTTATGGAGGAAGCTGAGTACTGTGATCGGATAGCCATTCAGGACGCAGGGAAAATGCTGGCACTGGGTACACCGCACGAAGTACGTCAGCAAGCTGGTCTGGAAAATGCGGCTGATATGAATACCGCGTTTATTGCGATTGTTGAAAACGCGCGCGCGCAGGGACATCAGGCCGAGGTCAAAATATGAAAACCTCTGCTTTCCTGAGCCGACTGATATCACTGACCCGCAAGGAAACTCGCCAACTACTCCGGGACAAGAGCAATCTTGCCGTAGGTCTACTCCTGCCAGTCGTGTTGATACTGCTGTTTGGTTATGGCCTCTCGTTCGATTTATCGAATGCCCGCATCGGAGTGGTACAAGAACAGAACACGACGCAGTCTCGACAAATTATTACTGCACTTCAGGGAAGCCGTTACCTTTCTGTTCATGAATATACGAGTTTTGATTCTGCTCAAAGCGCACTGCGAAAGGGGGAAACAGATGCCATTTTGCGTATTCCTTCTGACTTTGCTCAACGTCTTACAACAGGTAATGCGCAACTTCAGCTTATTGTGAATGGTGCGTCGACCAGTGTTGCCACTTCAGCACAGAGTTACGTCACCGGCGCGCTGGCCTCACAGACTTCTGTAACCGGTAACGGTGGCAGTAGCCAGACTTCCCGGGGCAGCGTTATGATTGAGCAACGGATGTGGTTTAACGAATCCAGTAATAGCACCTGGTTTATCGTACCCGGTCTGATAGTTTTGATTCTGACATTGATCGGGGCATTTTTGACCGGGTTGCTGATCGCGCGGGAACGCGAACGAGGCACATTAGAAGCACTCTTTGTCACTCCCGTCCGTCCACTTGAATTAGTGTTGGCAAAACTCACTCCCTATATGGTGCTTGGCTCCATAGACCTGGTGTTTTGCATACTGGCTTCTCATTTTCTGTTCGAGGTGCCAATACGGGGGTCACTGTGGGCAATTCTTCTTTCTTCCCATCTCTACCTGCTGGTTTCCCTGGGGCTTGGACTAACTATCTCTGGCTTTGCGCCGGGGCAATTCCTTGCAAGCCAGATCGCACTGATTGCGAGCTTTATGCCTGCCATGATGCTCTCCGGATTTGTCTTTGATATCCGTAATCTGCCCGTTGTCGTCCAGGTGATTAGCCAGATTCTGCCCGCTACACATTTTATGTCTCTTATTAAAACGTTATTCCTGGGTGGCGATGACTGGAAGATGTTCTTCAAAGAGTGCGGAATTTTGTCACTTTATGCCTTTGTTCTGATTAATGCCTCACGCATTTCTCTTCGCAAGCGACTGAGGTAATGGCGGATGAATAGTTTTACTATCTGGCTGCGTCATATCAGCTTTTTAATCAAAAAAGAAATACTCACCATCCTGAAAGAACCAGCAAACAGGGCGATATTACTGGTTCCCGCTTTATTACAGGCACTCCTTTTCGGCTATGCCGCCACCTATGATGTTAACCATGTGGACTATGCGGTACTAGACCAGAGCCGTGGAGGAGCATCAACGGAGCTGCTGACTCATCTTGATGGTACCGGCGTGTTTAATCGTACAGCAACACTGACATCAGCAGCGCAGATCCCGGATGTGGTATTAACGGGAAAGGCATTACTGGTCCTGACATTTCCCGCAGATTTTGAGAACAAACTCAATAATGGTGCCCCCTCTCCCCTTCAGGTAATTCTTGATGGTCGCAATTCCTCAACTGCCGGTGTTGCCGCCGGTTATATAAGTGCAGTGGTGGCCGATTTTAATCAGCGCCAGACAGGGATTACACCCGCTATCTCCATTGAAACGCGTGCGTGGTATAACCCTAACCTGGAATCCCGCTGGGGACTGATGCCCACGCTGATCGCAGCGCTGAGCATGATGCAAACCTTATTACTCTCAGCGCTGTCGGTTGCACGGGAGCGCGAGCAAGGTACTTTTGATCAATTGCTCGTGACACCTTTTACGCCAATGCAGTTACTGATTGGTAAGGCATTGCCTTCCATTATGGTTGGACTAATTCAATCGACCATTATCCTGCTGATTATTCTGCTCTGGTTCCAGATCCCGATGAATGGTTCGATACCCTTGCTGTATCTTGGATTATCCTTTTTTAACATTGCCGCAGTCGGGATCGGATTGTCGATATCTGCTGTCTCCATCAACATGCAGCAGGCAATGCTTTATACCTTCCTGTTAATGATGCCGTTAATGTTGCTGTCCGGGTTGCTCACGCCGGTTCAGACCATGCCAGACATTCTCAATACCCTGACCTATGCCAATCCCTTACGATTCGCTATCGACCTGGTACGGCGAGTCTATCTGGAAGGCGCCGGATTCTCTGATATTGCCTTTGATTTCATACCCATGCTGGTAATGGCTGCAATCACGCTTCCGTTATCAGCATGGCTGTTTCGTAACCGCCTTTACTGATACAGGTAACCCGATGAAGCACCATTTTTCATATTTAACAGATAATAAACTACCTGCTTTGGTGGCATTAATTGCATGCCTTGTACTCAGCGGCTGCACTATGGGTCCCGACTATAAAAAACAAAAAGGAGATTCACCAGCTGACTGGTCAACCTGGCGTAGCGGTGATACGTCACTGCATAAACTGGGCAGTGCAAGTGTACTAACCGATAATCAGTGGTGGAAGCGTTACAACGATCCCGTTCTTAACGAACTCATTCACCGTGCTCTTTCAGCAAGTCCAGATCTTAAAACCGCCACTTTACGCTTTGCCAGTGCCCGTGCGCAGTACCGCGTTACGGCATCATCACAAACCCCGGATATCAATGCCACTGCCAAAGTAACGCGTGAACAAGTCAGTCAAAATAGCCCATCAACCAGAGCGCTGAAAGAAGCAATTGCGCAGCCGGATCAGCTGATGGATTTAATGACTGCTCCTTATAACTGGTATCAGACCGGTCTGGATTTCTCATGGGAGATCGATCTGTGGGGACATGTTCGCCGGGCGGTTGAAGCATCTGATGCCGATGTCTCTGCACAAGGGGCCATGCTGGATCTTGCCAGACTTAGCATTATTGGGGATGTGGTGAATAATTATTACAATCTCAGAGGAGTACAGCAGCAAATTTACCTGGCAGAAGAAGATGTAAAAGCGATGAATGAGCGTCTGTCGCTGATCCGGGCACAAACAGAAGGTGGTGAACTTGATCATAGCGACGTTGAAAGACAGCAAAGCGAATTATCTGCCACTCGTGCCAACCTGATAGGACTACGACAGCAGGAAGGAGTCGCCATGAACCAGTTGTTGTTACTTTTAGGTGAGCATCCCGGAGCATTACAACAGCAGTTGGCATTTAAGCCGGATTCAATGAATAAAACCACACTGCCGCCTCTGAACCTGGGTATCCCATCTGAAGTCGCGTTATTGCGCCCTGACATCCGTGCCGCAGAGGCGCGTCTGCATGCTGCCACCGCGAGAATTGGTGTGGCACAAGCGGAGCTATACCCCAGCATCACGCTAGGTGCTCATTTCGGTTTTGATTCCTATAGCGCAAATAACTTTACAGAATGGGGAGACCGGACCTGGTCGGTTGGCCCTAGCCTGAATCTGCCGTTATTCGACCGTGGTCGACGTAAAGCAACCGTGGTCTTGCGTGAAATCGATCAACAGCAGGCTGCTGTTGATTATCATAAGACCGTGCTGAAAGCCTGGCAGGAAATTGATGATGCACTAAGTCAATATTCCGCAGCTCAACAAAAACTGGTGGAACAGGAGCAACGTGAACAGAGTGCGAAGGATGCATTCTCCCTGATCCAGGCTCGTTATGATGGTGGGTTAACCAGCTTTATTAACGTGCTCGACAGTCAGCGAAGTTTTATTCAGGCACGCCAGTCGCTGGCAACAAGCCAGCGTGATTTGAAAACCTCATGGGCTGCAGTAAATCGTTCCGTCGGCAATTACCCACACTGAACCGATAAAACATCTCCAATGCATTGATAATAATAATTTTTATCAGAAATGTAATCGTCATATATTTATGTGGCTGGCAATAACAACCAGCCACATAACATATGCATTACCTGAATGAAACAATTTCAATACAATAACCATGAGGAAAATACATCTTTGTCGTGTTTATATTTGTCAATTTTTAAACAAGTCACTATATTGCAGTCTGTTCAACCATCCATTCATCAGCAAATTATTGGTTTTAATATAATTAGCTTGAAATGTATTTATAAAAAATCGAGACCTTTATAGCCCTCCCCTCCCTCTCCCTTTTCACAAAAAATAATGTTTTCAGAGAGCTACAGTAAGTTATGGTGGACTGAGAATATTTCAGACAGATCTTTCTATAACGACTCTTTTTTAATCACTTGCGACATAATAAAATAAGGAAGAAAAAATTATTAAAGGTAGATAACATGCCATTAAAGCTACACAGCAAACTGATTCATGAAGCAGAAAGTCCCAGGGGTTTACTTTACAGAATGATAATCCTTTACACCTTTATAACAGCTTCGATAATCATATTAACTTCTATATTTGAGCGTGGACCATCCAATATAAACATATATTTCTCGCTAAACCTTATCACGGTCATAATGCTTGCAGGATTTATAAGAAAATCCTTCCATATAAAATCGCAGGCAAAGAATTTCGCTGCTTTCAGGATTGGGCTATTTCTGCTCCTTAATTCTTCTCTGGCTTCAATGGCTGGCGGACTGAAGATATTTGACAGAGATGTGACAGCGCTTCTTTCCGCTTTTCTCTACATCCCAGCAATTTCTCTTATTATGTACTCCTTTAATAACTTTGTTTTTTTCGTTAATGATAAATATAAATCTGCGGTTTATTTGTCACTGACAGATGAGCTTACGCAATTGCCTAACCGCAGACACATGAATATAAAGTTAAGGGAGATAGAGCAAGTTGATGGCTTAATTTGCATCCTGGACATTGATGACTTCAAGAAAATCAATGACACCTATGATCATGACATAGGTGATAAGGTTCTCAGGAAAATAGGAGATGCTCTCAGTCACTTTATCAATGAGAATACATTTATCGCACGCTCTGGTGGAGAAGAGTTTTCGGCAATTATTACCGGGAATGAAAACCTGACAAATATTATTGAAAACATTAAAATCTCTTTATCAACAATATCAATACATGATGTCCCGGTGACTACCAGCATCGGTGTAGCAAAAAAAAGAGCGGAGCATACCTCATCATTCGCAATAACAGCAGCAGACTCCGCATTATATGAATCGAAAAGAAACGGTAAAAATAGAATAACCTATTCACCTGAATAAAAGAACAGTAGCGATTAAGCAGGAAAATATTTTCCCTCTGTTCTTAGTTATAAAAAATAACTATTCAGATTAGCATGTTGTACAAGTTATCAATATGACTGAGATCATACCAGGACGCTTCCAGGCAGGGCATATCCCGTGCCCTGTCTATGTACCGTTAAGGCTCTTGTGGATAGATTTAATGAGCCAGTATCTGCCCCAGAAATGACTGCGCACGCTGGTGCTGGGGAGCGGAAAAAAATCTCTGAGGAGGCGCGCTTTCCAGAATTTGACCACCATCCATGAAGATGACGCGATGGGCAACAGCTTTTGCAAAGCCCATTTCATGGGTAACACAAATCATTGTGATGCCATCTTCAGCAAGGGAAATCATTGTATCAAGTACTTCTTTAACCATTTCAGGGTCAAGGGCCGAGGTTGGTTCATCAAATAACATAATCTGCGGTCCCATGCATAATGCACGTGCGATTGCCACTCGCTGTTGTTGCCCGCCTGATAACTGAGCAGGATACTTGTGAGCGTGATTATCAATATGAACCCGCTTGAGAAATTTCATGGCCGTATCACGTGCTTCAGATTTCAGCATGCTTTTAACTCTTAAGGGTGCAAGCATGCAATTTTCCAAAACGGTAAGATGAGGGAACAAATTGAATTGTTGAAAAACCATTCCAACATCACGCCGAATATTATCAACATTTTTACCGTTTAAACCCATTTTTACGCCATTAACAATGATATCACCCTGCTGAATCTGTTCAAGGTGGTTAATACAGCGTATGAGGGTAGACTTGCCGGAACCTGATGGCCCACACAGAACGATATGTTCCCCTCGATTTATAGTAAGGTTCACATCTTTAAGAACATGATGTTTATCATACCATTTATTTACATTGTGCAACTCGATCATGGTTCTTTCCATAATACCCTCATACTTTTAATGCATTATTTTACTGAGAATGGGATTCCTGGTAATTCGGCCGGTAATGCCGGGCGATCAATGCCAAACCATTTTTTGTAATTGGCAAGAATCTGAGTTTGATTTTTATCCAGGAAATTATTCGCCCAATCGGTATAGGCTTTCTGATTAGGACGCACGGCAATACCAAGGTACTCCACTTCAAGAGTTGCTTTACTTTCAAATTTGTTCGGGCTGGCTTTCTGAAGAGGCAGGAAATAGTTGCTATAACCTGCCAACACGTCGCTCTGCCCGGAAACAAGGGATTGAATTGCTGATGAATCATCATCGAAACGTTGAATGTTAGTGCCTGCAGGTGCACTGGAAGTGAGCATCTTGTCTACTGAGCTTCCTCGCGCCACTGCAACATTATGCCCAGCCAGTTCGGCCAGAGACTTCACATTTGTGCCTTTCGCCGCATACAGCTCTACAGCCGAAGCAGCATAAGGTTTCAGGTATTGAATAACCTTAGCGCGGTCTGGATACATACCCAATACGCAAATAAGCATATCAACTTTGCCTGTTAACAGTAATGGGATACGGTTTGAGGCAGTGATAGGGACGAATTTAGGCGTCACACCTAATTCTTTTGCCATCATTCTGGCTATTTCAATATCGTAGCCGTCATTCTGTCCTTTTTCATTAATAAATCCATAAGGAGGTTGGTCTGTAACAATACCAAATGTCATACTTCCTTTTGATTTAATATTATCCAGCGTATCAGCGAAAGCTGAATGACTAAACTGAGAAAAGAATAACATAAAGATTAAAAATACTTTCCCCGTCCTAATAAATGCAGATAGGGCACACCAAAAGCGATGACTTTTCATAGTGACTCCTGATAATTGAGTGAAGATTTATTGTGCTTTTCAGTTGTGTTGCATCTTACGCTCGAGCGTTGAACTCCAGTGAGATAGTGGCCAGCAAAGCAGAAAGTAAACCGCTCCGACCATGCTGTATACCATTAATGGTTGATATATATTATTGGAGAGCACCTGCCCCGAACGCGTAAGTTCGGTAAAACCAATAATTGCGGTTAGTGACGTAGATTTTATAAGTCCGACCATAAAGCCAACGGTTGCTGGCAATGAAATCTTAAACGCTTGTGGCAAGATCACATCTTTCATCCGGTGAAAGAAAGAAATACCAAGAGACTGAGCCGCTTCATCCTGCCCGCGAGGTATAACCTGAATACAGCCACGCCAGATTTCAGCCAGATAAGCACTGGCATGAAGTGTCAAGCCTATCGCAGCAGCAACCCAGGCGCTAATGTCCCAGTTAAACAGTGCGACGCCGTAATACACCATAAACAATTGCATTAACAATGGTGTATTCTGAAAAATCTCAATATATCCCCACGCCGGGAGCCAAATTGATTTGAATTTACTGACACGCATTAGCGCAATAATCAGTCCCGCTAACGAACCGCAAACAAAGGCAATCAGCGACAGATACACCGTCCATTTTAATCCTTCAAACAGGAATAAAATGTCATTGAACCCTAAACTTCTGACCATCACATGCTCACTTATTAGGATAGGAAAAATATATACGCCCAAAGAGTTTTAAAGTCAGCGACAACCCCAAAGCCAAAACAAAATAAATCCCAGTCACCACAGTATAAACTTCAAAGCTCCTGAATGAGTTTGATTCAATCACTTGTGCAGTATACGTTAGCTCGTTCGCAGAGATAGAGGCCACTACACTTGAAGTCAAAAGCAATAAAATAAACTGACTACTGAGTGCCGGATAGACAGAGCGCAATGCTGGTTTTAAAATAATATCAACAAAGATTCTGAAATTATTCATACCCAGTGCTTTTCCTGCCTCAACCAGTCCCTTAGGCAAAGAGTTTACTCCACCACGCATAGTTTCAGCGATATAACAGGCTGTATTAAGCGTAAGTGCAGTAATCGCAGCGGCTGTCACGGTAAACTTCAAGCCAATTAATGGTAGTCCAAAAAAAACAAAGAATAATTGCACGAGAAAAGGCGTATTCCTGACGATTTCAATTAATGCCTTAGATACAATATTCAATATTTTCACTTCCCCGCGACGAAAGATCATCAATACGATGCCCAACATCAGAGAAAAGATTCCTGAGATGAAAGAAAGCTCAACAGTAGCCCAGGCACCTTTAAGCAAAAGCTGCCAGGAATCAAAAACTACCGAATAGTCAAATGTATATTGCATCTGCTCGGCCTTCCGTTATCCGTGTGCCCCGGGAAATTCTTCATGAAGCTCAAATTCTGCATCTACTTCAACTGAAAAATTATGAGGTAGTGAGCCTACACCAATTGCCGTTCTGGCATGCCGGCCGTCATCACCGAATACTTCTACAATAAAATCAGAAGCGCCATTGATAACCTGGGGATGTTGTTTGAATTCACTGACTGAATTCACAAAGCCCCGTAACCGGACACAGCTTTTCACCCGACTTAAATTTCCATCCAGAGCGCTATTTAATTGAGCAATAATATTCATTGCGCAAATTTTAGCGGCCTCATAGGCTGAATCGATATCAATAACATCACCAACTTTTCCAACGTATAAGTCATCACCGTTCCAGCGAGGAACTTGCCCCGACACATAGATAATATTTCCGGACTTTTTCGTTGAAACATAACTATTAACTGGCTGACTGATTTTAGGCAAAGTAATGCTTAGCTCATTGAGCCGCTTTACGATCTTGTCCATTTTATTCTCCGTTATCCGAAAAATGTCTTATAAGCGGCGGTAACCGTGACGTTTTGATTCAGACCATAAATAATGTCGTGTTTGTCAATGCAGGTACAAGGATGTCGGATGCCAAATTCTATGACGTCACCCACACGAAATTCTTCTTCATGAATGTCGATAAAAGCATGCTGGTCATTCAATTTAACCGTCTGGCTTTTATCCATTATATCGGCGACTTTATTTCCTCCCCGCCATAATGCAAGCGGAATCGGCACCCCCTGATCGATCGAACTATCACGCATGCCTAAGCCGCAAATCGCTATGCTTTCACCATTTCTGGATATCACTTCTGCCCATAGCCGTAATGTTGGTTTAAAAAAACTCGCAATTATCATGCTTGATTCTTTACCAAGTTTCCCTCTACCGGCTATGCGTCCTAACCGTGCACGGATGTTGCCATTATCGCTAAAGAAGCATGCGCCACTACGCAGCAATAATTGGATAGTGGGATACTTCTCGCGTGCACGGGTGAAATATTCAATCACGTAATCAAATAATGATGACCCCCCCGCGCTAATAATCACATTCTCCTGATCGCCAAATACTTCCTTTAGAAGAAATAAAGATTTATCAACGCGTTCAAACAATTTTTTCAGATTTTCTTCGGTCTCATGAATATCTTCTTTCATACAGGTACCCTCATAGAAGGCAATACCCTGTAATGTAAGGCGTTCATCGTTATTGCTGTCAATGCGATGCAACATCGCAGCAAATTCTCCCTCAGTGGATACGCCGCCTCTGCCACAGCTGATCTCGATTAATAAACCCAAAGGAGGGAGGCTCGGTTCTTGCGCATACTGTTCCTCCAGAGCATCAATGAACTCTGGCGTATCAACAAAGAGCAAAAGCTCTGCTTTTGGATATTTACGCAATAGCCCGGCCAATCTGGTGACGGCGGCATGCCCGCCAATCTGGTTAGCCAGCAGAATCTTATTCAGACCTCCTGCCAACATGACTTCGGCCTGCCGGAGATCAGCAACGGAGGTACCCCATGCCCCAGAGTCAACCATCTGCCTTGCCAGAACGGGTGACATCGGCGTCTTGCCATGCGGCGCAATTTTTGCGCCGTGGCTTTTCACTATCGACATCATGGCATCAACATTGTCATTGAAGGTCTGCAAATCCAGTGACAGTAAAGGTAACGCCATTTCGCCAGTTACCGGAGACCAGTTACGACTGGCGATGTCAGTTGAAGCGACAGGTTCTGCCCCCGGGGGGAAGCCGCGAAAACCGGATGAGAGTGTGAAAATATGATTTTTCATGGGTTACCCTTTCAGTTTCGCAATTAAGACGTGTATTGATTTAAACGGTCACCAACACACAGTGCATCCTCTCGCTCTTCCGGGTTACCGTAGCCCCCTCCCCCCGGTAATTCGATGGTGAGCCGGGCACCATTAGGCACGAACTGACGCCCTTTGGTTTTCATCACTGTGCCGTCATCCAGATACACTTTGCCCGCCTGTCCATCTGCACCACCATTACGGCCACGTGCTGGATTCTGTACACGATCAAACATCGCGTTGAAATAGAACTCATGGTCCGGTGCCGCCGCGAACTCAACGATTTGACCAAGACCACCACGGAATTTTCCTTCTCCGCCTGAATTGTCACGTAGTTCCTTGCGCCAAATCACAACGGGGCCGACATGTTCTGTCGCCTCCACGGACATACTGTGTACGCCACTGGGGAACGCAGTGGCATTCAGACCATCGAGATGAGGCCGGGCGCCACTTCCGCCACTGTTGAACATCAACATTTCGGCACGAAACAGCGTTTTATCGTCAGGCTCACGCTGAGCGGTCGGGCGTGCTGAGAGATGTATATTCCAGAGAGCGCCAGCCCCTTCGGCCGGAATAGTATCAGGCACGATTTTGTGCACGGCACCCAACACGGTATCGGGTACAAAATGCCCAAGTACATGACGTACTGCTACCGCTGCCGGACGCTGTGCATTGAGGATGCAATCAGTAGGTGCACTTACCTTAAACGGGCGCAGGGACGCTGCATTATTAGGGATCTCAGGAGCTAATGCGCATTTAATGCCGTATGCGGCATACGCTGTGGTGTAGATTAATGGGACGTTGATACCCAATCCACTCGGCCCGGAGGTACCCGTGAAATCGGCTGTGATGCCATCATCTTCTACGGTCAGGGTGACAACGAGATCGACCGGTTTATCGTAACCATCCACACGCATCGCATTGCTATACGTCCCTTTCGGTAGCTCGCGCAGTCGATTGATCGTCGCGGCATATGAATGTTCGAAGATAAAATGAGCGAGTGATTCAATATCTTTCATGCCGAATTCATTGAGCATTTCACTCAATCGTTTCTCGCCAATTTCGTTACAGGCCGCCAGAGAATAGAGGTCACCAATAACCTGATCGGATTCGCGTACATTGTTTTTAATAATGTTAATCAAGTTCTGGTTAACTACGCCACGCTCAGCAAACTTCATGATCGGGATGAAAATTCCCTCTTCATAGACTTCAGCCGCATCAGGCCCAAAACCTCGGCCACCTACATCGACAACATGCGCAGTGCAGGCAAAATAGCCAACCAGTTTGCCTTCATGAAAAGCCGGGCTAACAAAAGTGAAATCATGTAGATGGCCAGTCCCTTTCCACGGGTCATTGGTGATATACACATCATGTTCAAAAATGTTGTCTTCACCGATCTCACGAATAAAATGCCCAACTGCTTCGCCCATCGCATTAACATGGCCCGGTGTGCCAGTAACGGCCTGCGCAACCATTTCACCTGCAATATTGAACACACCGGCAGAGAGATCACCAGCCTCACGCACACTGGTACTGAATGCAGTTCTTACCAGTGTAAGTGCCTGTTCTTCAACAACGGAAATCAGGCGGTTCCACATAATTTGCATGCGCATTTCTGCAATAGCATCGCGTACTGGCTTCATTTTGCACTCCCGGTTGTAACATTTTTGGCACGAACGAGAATGCATCCATCGTCCTGCATTATTGCGTCATAAGAAGAAGCCACGATGGTAGTTGTCTCATTCTCAACAATTACCGCTGGCCCAGAGACCAAAGAACCCGGCGTAAATGCTGCCCGCTCGATAACCGTAGCCTGAACAAACTCACCCAGGTTGGCATCAAAGAGTTTCCGCAATTGACCCGTTACTACCGGAACTGCCTGCTTAGTGAAATTTGATTTAGTGGTTTGAGGTAATTCAGAGCTCGCACGCAACGACCAACTGATAATTTCAACATCCAGATAATCAATAGCGCGGCCAAAGAACTGTTTGTATGCCACTTCAAAGTCAGTTTTTATGGAGGAACCGTCTTCAGGTTGATAATTTTTGATGGGTAATTCCACCGGGATTTCCCATCCCTGCCCGACATAGCGGATATAAGCCGTGAGAGCCATAGATATCTCGGCTTTAGGGTCTGCTTCGTATACGTGCTTACCTGCTTCCCTGACCAATTCATCAATAACGGAGTTGACCTTCTCACTGTCGAAACTACTGATTTTGATATAGGCACTTTTTACCGATTCAAACGCGACAGGTGCACGCAGAAAGCCAATCGCAGATCCAACACCTGCGCCAGGAGGAATAATGAGTTCATTGATGCCAAGTTTTTCACACAGACGCGAGGCATGTAGTGGAGCCGCGCCACCAAAGGCTATCATGGTGTATTCACTAAGCTCTTTGCCATTTTCAACCGCGTGCATACGCGCAGCGTTTGACATGCTTTCATCGACAACTTCACAAATTCCGAACGCCGCAGTGTCTACTTCAATCCCCAGCTTGCTGGAGACGTGCTCTTCGATAGCGCTATGAGAAGCCTGCTCAGATAGAATGATAGAACCACCTGCAAAGCCATGTGGGTCCAGTCGACCAAGCATTAAGTCAGCGTCAGTAATGGTTGGATTTGCCCCTCCCCGGCCATAGCAGGCAGGGCCTGGCTCGGATCCAGCGCTGTGCGGACCAACACGAATCTGGCTCATGCTGTCGACCGCAGCAATTGATCCGCCGCCTGCGCCAATTTCTATCATCTCGATAACCGGTATAGAAATAGGCATACCGCTACCCTTCTTGAAGCGATAGGTACGGGCAACTTCAAAAGTTTTTGCTGTCTTTGGTGCACGGTCATCGATAAGGCAGATCTTCGCAGTCGTTCCTCCCATATCGTAGGAAAGTACCCGATTCAGGTCATACCGTTCGGCAATATGCGCTGCGAAAATAGCGCCACCGGCGGGACCTGACTCAAGTAAACGAACAGGAAACTCTGCCGCACTTTCTACCGTGATAATTCCGCCACCCGAATGAATCATGAAGACCGGGCATGTGGCGCCCTCAGACTTTAAACGACCGACCAGGCGATTCAGGTAGGAAGACATCAAGGGTTTGACGTAGGCGTTAGCACAAACCGTATTGAAACGCTGGAACTCACGAATTTGCGGTGACACTTCTGCCGAAATTGAAACTGACACCTGAGGTGCACGGGACTGGATGTAATCACGTACAGCACGCTCGTGTTGATCATTCAGGTATGAGTGCATAAATCCAATGGCAATACTCTCGTATCCCTCGGCAAGAATGGCATCTACAACATTCTCAACATCCGCGACGTTAAGCGGAAGGATAACCTCACCAGCGGCATTGACGCGTTCTTCTACCACAAAACGGGCATGTCGCGGGATCAGTGCAGGTGGAATAACAATGTTCAGGTCATAAAGCTCGAAGCGGTTTTCGGTACGCATCTCTATGACATCACGGAATCCTTTGGTTGTGATGAACGCTGTTTTTGCGCCACGCCGTTCAATCAAAGAGTTGGTAGCCAAAGTGGTGCCATGAATAATAGAATCTATATCCTTGAGTCCAATCCCTGCTTTGGCAATAACCTGAGCAATACCATCAATAATTGCTTGTTCAGGCGACGTGTAATTCGTCAGAACCTTCGTGGAATATAGATTCCGCTTCCACTCCAGAGCAATATCGGTAAACGTGCCACCAATATCGACCCCAACTCTCGCTAAATCTTTCATCATAAATGAAACCCTATTCGCTTCGTTAGACCACCATAGCTGAGATCGTTAAATAGCGCGTTATGATATGATCTCTAACAATGTGATAATATTTAAATATTAATACCGTAAAACATCCAGTCAATAAAATTGTTCACATCAAAAAAATATAATTTCAATGATGACATCAAAAAAATCATTCTCTAATTTAATCAGAGTAATAAACTGGAAGACTACGATTCCAGAGTCATATTAAAATCCAATAAATATCCCACCCTGATATTGTGACGCAACATCATCAATATCAGGAATAGAATTATTGGCACGAATTTCTGCTGCATAGTCATCTGCAGAGTCCTTAGGTTTATAACCTAAATGCGCTGCGTGACGATTATCCCAGAATGATGATTTATTATTGGATGCACCATAAATAATGGTATGCCCTACCCTGGTCGCATCCAATGAACATTCAATCAATTGATACATATCATCAAAGGATAACCACGTTTTCAAATGACGAAGCGTAGAAGGCTTAGGTTCACAGGAACCGATTCGGACGCTGACTGTCTCGATCCCATACTTTTCCCAGTAGAGCTGGGCAAGTCCTTCGGTAAATATTTTTGAAAGACCATAATTAGAATCCGGACGAACAGGTACCCGACTGTCGATCACCTCCGTTTGATCGTAAAATCCAATAGCATGGACAGAACTGGCAAAAAGAATCCGTTTTACACCGGCTTTCCGGGCAGCTTCATAAAGGCGTTGTGCCCCTAAGATATTGACCTGACAAATCGTTTCAAAATCTGCTTCAGTAGAAAGACCGCCAAAGTGCAGAATAGCATCAATGCCACCAACAAGTTTTTCCGCAGTAGATTTTTCACCAAGGTCAGCCTGAATAAACTCTTCATTCGGATAGAGTTTATCAATCGCCTTAACATCTGTAGTACGCAACAGCATTGAACGTTGTGCGAGACGTTCACGCATCTGGTTGCCGATCAATCCCGCCGCTCCAGTCAGAAGAATATTTTTCATCATCATGTTCCTTATAAGAATCGTTTCAGACTGAATGCTGAAAGATCTGTCCGGCTCTGACCTTCGCAGACCCATTGTGCCACAGCTTCGCCAATACCTGCCGAATGTTTGAATCCATGTCCTGAACAAGCAGAAACTACAACAACGTTATCCATTGTGGGCAAGGTATCAATAATAAACCCATTATCTGGCGTGTTTGTATAAATACAGGTTGCATTGTTCTTAATGGTTTCTTTAACACCTAAAATGCTGTCTCTGACATGCCGATTGTAGAAATATTCAGACTCCTCAATCTCTGCTTTCGGGTTCATTCCTTCGTGATCGAAATCTGGTGCATCTCTGCTGGCGACCATTTTTACGCCTTCCTCAGGATTGGTGCAGGGAAAGCCAGTAAAATAGTCTTCAAGTTTATCAGTAACGAACCAAATAAAAGCGGGATATTTATCCGGTGTGTATAATGAGTAATCGTCAGCGGCATACCAATGAATTGTCTGTCGCGTAACGGTCAGTATTTTATCTAACGGAGCCCCCAGTAATTTACGAGTCCATGCTCCTGCACACACAACCACTTTTTTGGCAATGACCAGAGTATCACCAAAAGATATGTGTACTTCCTCACCCACCTGCGTGACTTTCTCCACCGAAGTATTCAGTAGAATCTCTGCACCGTATTCTTCCGCCGCTTTGAGCTGTACATCAATGAGTGTCTCAGGGATTAAATAACCGGAGTCAGGCTCGAAATACCCTCTGTCAGTATCTTTAATTTTAAGGAACTGAGGAAAGCGCGCCTTTATCTCAGCAGCATCAAGCAGCTCATGTTTAATGTCGAACTTTTCTGCCATTTCTATGCTGGCAGCAAGGAAATCATCAGCGCCATGCAACGGAGTATTACCCTGCATTGGGGAACCAATAATGAGTGTTCCTGACTTAATCAGTATCGGCCGTCCATACTTCTCTTCCAGTTCCTGGGCAATGGCATGTGTCCTTCGTACCAGAGGAACGTAAGCCGGGCCCTCTCCAACAGCCTCTCGTGTAACCCGACTGGCTCCATGACTGGATCCCATCGAGTGCGGTGGAGTATAGCGATCAATACCCAGCACATCTGATCCATATTTTGCCAACTGGTACAGTGCTGCTGCGCCCATAGCGCCCAGGCCGATAACGACAACCTCTTTTCTTAAAGTCATTAGCGCATTTGTCATGCGAGGCTCCGATTTGTTTCTTTTTTGTACTGATGAATGATCAATCACCCAGCCGAGTGTTATACAAAAATACTCATGTGATATAACTTCTATAGATAGAGATATTACCTTTTGCCATGTTATGTCAACATTCTTCGTTATAGGATTCTCGTATGACGCGCATTTCATACTCTTATATGAGGGTGACTCACTCACTCCGCTTATCAATATACTGATATATTTGATGAGACATCATAGCATATTCATATATGTCACATCGGATTGACAATTTACTCACTCCATTGATTTTAATTAGAATTAATGTGATCCCTGTAGTGTCACCTTCATCCTTTTATGGATGTAAACATATTGAGATATGTGCAATACACATTAAAACTCATATCGCGCCCAGTGGTTCGTACCCATCAAAACGTGATATGATCACCTGACTATCCTGTGACAAAACCATGAGGTCATACTTGAGTCAGCCAAAAACCGAGACGTTAAAAGTGCGTACTGAGGCCGCTGTGAGGCAACGTATCGAAGAGGGGGCATTTAAAACGGGTGAAAAGTTGCCAACCGAGAAACAGTTAGCGATCGAGTTTGGTGTTAGCAGAACAGTGATCCGGGAAGCCATTATCAGCTTACGAGCTGAAGGGCTGTTACGGGCTAAGCATGGAGTTGGGTATTTCGTCGAGGAAAAAAAAGAGGATACATTTCCTGAAGGACAACATTTTTTCGCTAATGCAACACGACTTGATGCTCTTGAGTTTCGAATGGCAGTAGAAATTTACGCTGCCGGTCTTGCAGCGGCACGTAAATCCTGGGCCCAGGAAGCGAAGATCTGGGATTCAGCCCGGGAATTCGAAAGAGTACTTTCTTCTGGTGAAGCAACAGAGCAGTCCGACTGGACATTTCACCGGTCCATCGCGGAGGCGACTAACAATACTGCGTTTACAGCTTTTTTTGACTACCTTGGCGTGTCGGTTTTACCACGTCGTTCACTGCCAAAAAATTCAGGTGAACAACACATTACCCGAGAATATTTAGAAAGGTCTATATCTGAGCATAAAGAGATATGTGAAGCCATAAGCCGGGGTGACGTTGAAAAGGCCAGAGAAGCAATGCAAAACCACCTGGGTAAAAGCCACATGAAGTACAGCGCCTTAACTGACTCATCCGACAATTAAGGCACAAGTTATCTGTTAATGGTTCAACGGTAATACGAGTCAAGTATGACAATCAGGATTGGTGTGGTGAAGGCTGAGCCAACCGTTGAAACCAGCATTCCTGAAGCTGTTGCAGCCTTCAGAGCATCAAACTGTTCTGACATTAGATAGACATTCAGCCCAACAGCCAATGATCCCATTAACACAGCGACTTTGGCTTCAAGTGCCGGGAGTCCTATGCTTATGGCCAGAGCCCATATCACTAATGGTTGTATGATCAGTTTGAGAAAACATATCAATGAACTCTCTTTAAGCCCTTCATTGAATCTGTACGAAGCAAGATTAATGCCTAAGGCAACAAGAGAAACGGGGATGCACGCTGACCCGATCAGTTGAATTGGCTCATCAACTATCGGGGGTATCGTGATATTGAGTACGGATATAGCAAACCCAGCAAAGATGCCAATGATAAGGGGATTTCTGAAGACGTTCAGGACGACTTTACCCAAACCCTTTAACGAGCCAACACCCTGTTTTCCCCATTCAATTGAAACAGTGACCAGGGTCCAAAGTATTAATCCGTTAAATATCAGTATCGTTGCAACATAAGGTAGAGCTACATCACCTAAAAGTGATTTGGCGACCGGAATACCTAAAAAGGCGTTATTCGAAAAAATTCCACCCAAAGCAAATACTGAGCTCGATACAGTGTCATGGCCATAAACGCGGGTCGCAATCCATTTACCCAACATAAACACGATGAAGCAGCTACCAAAGAAGGCAACGAGCAAGCCATATTCGATATGGTTTTGCCCTGAAGCTGAGTACATCATTCGAAACATCAATACTGGCAACGCCAGATTGAAAACAAACCCCGTCAGCGATTTGGAGTATTCAAGGGGGAAAATGTCGATTTTCCTGAAAAAAAATCCAACAGCAATCAGGCTAAAGACAGGTACAGAGACTGATAACTGATGCACTACAGATGTTAAGTTGATCATTCACTATTAGCTCCCTAGAGAAGTTCATAGAGGCTAAGCGAAAGCCATCGAGATATCCACAACTGATAACATCACAATTTCATATGATGCTATCACACAATAAGAGATAATATCACATCCAATAGTGAGGCATATTCAACTTTACATGTTTTATATTTTAAATTTTCTTATCTGCTATATTAATTTTTAAGACTGTATATTCTTTCATAAAAATAGTGACTCTCCTTCATTTATATTTCATTTCATACGGAATACATAAGGATCTTCCTCTGTTGTGGTGGCTGACTGCATGATATTGCAATAATTTTCATCACCAGAGGCCGCTACCGTGGACGGGAAATCCCTCAATGCCCATATCCTTAACCCGTCTGTTTCCTGGCTGTTCCATTCTCTTTTCGCTAATGATCAGGCTGGCTCCGTCACTGTGGTTGTCGCTATTGCCAAAAGCGCTCAGCTGCTTTGCACGGTTCATGACCATCGCAAACACTAATGGCGGCACCTTGACACCTGCCAGTTCACTACGCTGGTTGAAGAGGATGTGCAATGGATTATGTACCCCGATTTACCGGTTCCCTGAACTGTCCCCGGAAGCCGCTATCAGTTGCTGTTCGAATCTTTCGTGCTCTCCTGACTGAAAATCAGTACTGTTGATGCCGTCAGAAAACAGCTCCTCCTCAGCAAGTTGAGAAAAAGTGTCAACGTTGTCAACACCACGACTGGCTGGCCGTTTTTCAGCACGCGTTTTGCCCGGTTTTCACCATTTTCGGTGTCCGCTTTTTAGCATCTATTCTTCGGCTTCTTCCTTCACCGCCGGTTTTGGTACTGCACCAGCCTTACGTTTATCTTTAAGACGGTAACTTTCCCCTTTGATGTTCACTGTGGTTGAGTGATGCAGCAACCTGTCCAGGATCGCCGTTGCCAGTACGTGATCTCCGAACACCTCGCCCCAGTCCGTGAAGCTCTTGTTGGACGTCAGGATGATGCTCGCTTTCTCGTAACGC
>NZ_CP024770.1:1415197-1430129 GCF_011395035.1 Pantoea cypripedii | reverse complement strand
CATGTTTTTTATCCGCCCAGTCCAGACCAACATGAGCAGCAAACTGATCTTTCGCAGTCATCACCAACTCCTTTTATCGGGGATTGGTATGCATTCCACGCTCTTCGAAAGAAATATAGTCAGCAGTTTTTCTGCATGCCCTGAGTATTCGTTAGCGAACGTGGAGCACTTACTGGCTCGAAAGCAAAGCGGCAATCATCAAATCACATGATTCTGGCACAATATTCGTAACCAATAAGCGCATACCCTGAATCACTTAAAAGTGTAACTCTCAGGGTGTGAATGACTATATCTGGCACAAAGCGGACCATTAAATCGTTCGGGTTTAACCTGAATACTTTTCTTCTACCTCATCCGGAGTCGTGAATTAACTCTTCAGCTATATATCCACCCCTTTTGATCACGGAACATAGCATTCAGTATCGTAATAAATTTTCTGATGCAGGCTGTTATAGCTACTTTTTTAGGTTTTCCACGTGCAATAAGCGACGTGTAGCAGTCTTTAATCTGAGGATAGTATCGAACCGCTGAAAGCATCGCCATGTACAATGTTGCGCGCAGACCTGATCTGCCGCCCCAGATAGCCCTTTTACCGCGAAACTTTCCACTGTCTCTGTCATAGGGGCATAAAAGAGGAGCGCAGCAACATCCTTTATCCGAAGCTTTCGGACTTCCCCGTTTGAGATATACTATCAACCAATCCAGGGACGGCAGGCTTGAATTTACCGGGCAGGAATTTCTGTCTGACCCGCACGCTTCGGTCAATCTTCTTACCTTTTGCATCAAAGTAGCGACTGGGCCAGATTTTCGACGGATGAATGCCCAATGCTTCAGCCAAAAGAAATTCTCCTTTCGGCCAGGGACGTTTCAACACATTTGCCAGGGTGGAGGGCGCTAACCCCGCTTCCCTTGATATCGCCGCCATGGATGTCCCCTTCTTTCTTAAGCCAGCGATGATATCTGCTGGATGCCAGTCCTTTTTCATACGACTTCCTTCATTTCAGTCAGAATCTGATGGAATATTCAACACCAGATACTACGTTATTCGTAGTATCTGGTTCAAGAAAAAACTACGAATATCGTAGTTATGAAAACACAATCTTCCCACAACGATATTTTCAGTCGGCGACTCAAAGATGCCCGCTTGCGTCGGGGACTGTCTCAAAAGAGCCTCGGTATTACTGCCGGGATAGATGAATTCGTCGCCAGTACACGTATCAATCGGTATGAGAATGGTGTACACGAAGCCAATCTGACAATCGCTTCCCGGTTGGCAGAAGTTTTAAATGTTCCCCTCGCCTACTTCTATGCTGCAGATGACAACATGGCAAAAATGATCCTTTTATTTTCGGAACTCTCACATAAGAAACAGGATGTTCTTCTGAAATCGCTTGAGAATGATTAAAAGGGAGATATCTGGCTGGGAAGAGGATTCTGAACCTGCATCTTCGACGCTTATAACACATCAAAAGTAAATTCAGCATGCAATAAGCACCTGAGTATTCGATCACTCGTCTCCTGGCAGCACAGTTGTTCATTCCACCTTCACTGGCATTTGAACCCTGCTCTGCCCTTTCTGAACCGCCCCGTTTTACGGGGCGGTTTCCGTTATCAGCCGGTGCCTGCCATCTCAGCCCCGGTTTCCTCTTCCTTCGCAGTCGAATCAGGTGACTTCATCCAGCCAGGAACCCAGCGATTACCGGCCATAAGGCTCTCCGCATGCTCTGCCGCATCCCCTTTCTTCATTTTGACCACCTCACAGGCAGCATCTGGCAATTCAGCATCACTGAGAGCCGCTGCAATCTGTGACTTAGGCATATGGCTGAAGAAGTTCTCTTTGGTCGGATGCCACCAGTCACGCAGATGAAACCCGATTGCCGTTTCAAGAGCATCCAGCGTGCTACGTCCGGTACAGTTCTGCACCCCGTTAAGGCTGAATGCTGTACACAGGCTGAGGAGGGAAAGCAGATCGCTGTCCGGGAGCGAAAAGAAGGTGGTGCAATCCCGTTCCCACCCTTCCGGCAGCAGGGCGGCCAGACGTGTATGTTCTGCCATCAGCGCCTGCCAGGCGATGCCATTTTTGCCTGTTGGCGCTGATGCCGTCAGTGCCGCGTGACCACATTCGAGATTTATTTTGAACGGATTACTATAAGTTCCGCCTGCAAAAATGCCTGAACAGAGCGTCCATGCCAGCAGGGGAATAGCCCGCTCAGGCTGCTGCATAAGTGCAGCCTGGACCGCAAGGGTGCGTTCAGAGGACATCTTCGTCAGCAACGACGCGCTTACCGTATTTTCGGGATCACGCTGACTGAGTTGTCTGATTTTTTGTTCTTCGATGTCTTCCTGCTCGCATTTCATCATACCCCGCTGAACACGTATTTCACCGTAATGCCAGGAAACCACAACACCACATTCTGCTTTCTGCTCTGCCGTCCATCCTCTGATTTTTGCCGCACACTTAATTGATGCGATTTCGGCTTCAACTGCATCATTGCCAGTTTCATCATCCATCATCTGTAATTCATCAATACGCAGCCGCTCATCAGGAGTCAATGCGGCTTCCAGAGGAACCTGCATGCGGTAAGATTTTGCGTCATCACCATAAGAGCTAACGGCATTCATGCGTGCTGAATTCCACGCCCAGCCCTCCGCCTCACAGATTCCTTCTGCGATAATCTGTAACTTCTCCAGCACAGCCGTATCGAGTGCCAGCGCATCAACATAACCACCCTGCTCGTCGCTGAACAGATCGGTACGGATTTCATGCGGGCTGAACGCGTCTTTACCTGCAAAGCGAAACTTGTCACAGTCGGTACTGACTTCACTGTCCGTGATGATCGCCCGGATCACACGGACCTCCGGTTTACCGTTCCAGCTCTGCCGACTGGCAGCTTCATAAACCTGCATCTGTCGGTCGGTGTCATTTTCCAGCGCCAGCGCCTGACAGTGTTCAGTAGTGATCGTATCCTGCGCCAGCGCCTCAAGAATGGCCGGAGCAAGTTCTGCAAGCTTCAGCATGCGCTGGACATGACGGCTGCTGTATCCCAGCAGATCGGCAATCTGCGCCAGTGTTTTCCCTTCATCGACAAGGCCACGGAACCCCGCAATCTGCTCCGAAGGATGCATCTCCTTACGCTTACCGTTTTCCGTCAGGGAAACGGCACGGGCCAGCTCGCGGGGAATGACTTTATAGGCAATCCAGGGATCTTCAGGATTCACTTTCCCTTCATCGACCAGCAGGCCAATCGCTTTCAGGCGACCACCACCGGCGACCACATCCAGACGCCCGTCATCACATGCCACAACAATAAGGTTATTCAGAAGACCCACCGCAGAAATACTGCTGGCATATCCGCGAATTTCTTCATCAGTGTGCGGTATGCGGCGGCAGTTGATATCACCAACAAACAGCTGCGAGTAAGCGGCGTAACGTATCTGAATATTATCAAGCGCCGTAACCAGCGTTTCAGAGACCGCATCCTGACTTTTCCTGCGGCTGGATTTTACGGTTGTTTCCGGTTTAGACTTCGCCAGTGACATAATTAATTCCTTACTGTGATTAATGACTGTCCGGCCCGGACGGAGAGGCAGCTCTGTCCGGGCGCTTCTTATCCCGCCCTGCCTGAGCAGAGCGGAATCTGTCAGAACGGAATGCCGTCCAGTTCATCCTGTGAAGGCCACTCCCCCTGCGGCGGCAGTGGCAGCATGCCTGATGACGGCGATTCCTTTTTGCTTCGGGTACGTTTCTTTCCGGTGCCTGCGGGTTTTTGCGGGGTGCCCACAGGTGCAGAGGCCTGAGACTGTTCACCAGTCTGAGATCCTTGTGACAATGGCCGTTCTGCTTCACGACGCCCACCCAGCAGCTGCATTGAACCGCCCGGACCAACAATGATTTCAGTGGCATAGCGGGTCACACCGCTGTTGTCCTGCCAGCTACGGGTACGCAGCTGGCCTTCGATATAGACCTGCACACCTTTGCGCAGATACTCCCCGGCAATCTCTGCCAGCTTTCCGAACACCGCCACGCGGTGCCATTCGGTTTTCTCCCGGATCGCCCCGTTCTGCTTATCCCGCCAGGTCTCAGAGGTTGCCAGTGACAGGTTTGCCACTGCTCCGCCGTTCGGTATGTAATGCATCTCCGGGTCCTGCCCGAGGAAACCGACCAGAATCACTTTGTTAACGCCACGTTCTGCCATGATGAATCTCCTTAAATCAGCTGAGTTTTTGTCTTTAAAACCCCATCATCCGTTGAGTTTCCGGAGCCGCGGTTTTGACGTTTTGCAGGGACCGGCTTCTTTGTCCTCCCGGTACTGCCATCATCCGTTTGAGAACTTTCGCCGCAGAGGCGTAACCGGGCACGGGCAACGGCAGATGTCCGGGGCGCGGGGACAATATTTTTCGGTCTAATGGAGCCTGCGAAATGGCCGGGAAATATTTTCAGCGCGTGCATTTCACCCTGGACAGCCACGGTGACTGTGCTGGTCTCAGCCCAGGCGAGAAGGACTCGAACGGATAAACGATGTGGGAGGGGGAAGTGAGCAGGCACCTGCCGCAACGGCGGAGAGCGCGGGGGCGAAACGGCGTTGCTCCTTACAGCCCGGCAGCGTTACCGCCGGGATGCAGGGAGCGCAGGCAACGGCGCGACGGTGCAGCGCATCCGGGACGGATGCTGCAGTCGACAGGGTTCAGTCGGAAACGAAAACCAGCTGTATTTCCGGGAGTGCTCTACTACCGAGCACTCAATCGGTGATCCAGCACTGCCAGACTACAAAAGTAATGCGTAAACTTTTACGATTGCAGTACAGAATGAAGGACTGTGGTCGTTTCCATAAAACCCTGACCGCCAGATTGCCACCTGACTTTAATACTTAACTTACTGAATAAACTGATTTAAACATTGTTTATAAGTGATTCCATGTGAGATAAACTCGTAACAATTCTTTCACGTTGGGCAAATTAAGTCTGGTCGGGTGATTAGCCAGAGGCTGACGTGGTCTAACAAGAAGGTGTGTGCTGATACCCACCTATTGAAGGCATAATTGAGGAATAGCAGGATGCATCATTTGCTTGAGATGCTTGCTGATTTAATTAGCAACATACCCCTGATAAGGGGTATCAAAAAAGATAAAAAATCAGTCAGGAACAGGATAGCCGATCTTGAGTACAAACCTGTCTGCAGAATATCTGTGGACAAAAATAATCTACCTGAAGAGCACCTGCCAAACGCTGAATGAAGAACATCCTGAATGCTCAAAAAGCGTTTTCATCGTTCCCGCACTGCTGGCTCTTTGAGATTAGACTGTGAAGCATTTCATCCTTTTGCCTTGATGTGATGCGTAGACACCTTACTGTTTTTGTTCATACACTTAACCAGACTCGCAATCCTGTCCTTCTGTACATGACTTCTGGAATAGCGGTGAAGGCATTAGCCATCCTGGAAGCGGGGATGATAGTTTTTTCACATTGATAATTGTAGCGATAACATGCTGACTGATTTAGACTTCCGCCGGAAAAATCCCGTTCAAATGGTACTCATCGTGCTCTTCATTCCTGAATGAGGTGACACAATGACTGAAATCCTGCCCAATGTGTGGGCGTTCTGTATATTTCGTTTTTAAATCGCACCCCCCTCCCGGTTCATCCGCGGAACTCTCAGAGGTTCGGTCCGGCTTTCCGAACCGTGGGACAACAAGGTAAAAGTAATGACAGACATTCAGCAGCTCATTCGCGCTGTACTGGCAAGACTCCCTTTCAGAAGTACTGAGGACACTCAGGAATTCCTGAACACGTACTCTCTTGAGGATAATTCTGCACTCATCACAGCACTGATTATTGGCCGCGATCATGTTAATGAAGGGCGAATCCAAGCCGACTATGTTCCGGATGACCTCTCGTTTGACCGTTTCCTGCATACCGGCAGCGCTGGGATTTGGTTGATACAGCCAGCAGACTTTGCCCAAATCATCTTTGATACAAGCACCAGCCTGATAACCTACCTTGAAGCGTTTGAACGATGTGCCACGATGTCAGGCTATGATCTCAATGAGTTTTGAGTCCGGGGATCTGATTGAGAAGCCCTTCGGCGACGATGCCGAATTTTCAGCGCCAGTAAATACTCTATAAAAATCGGGGCGTATAGCACCCATTTTTGTCTTTTGTGTTTTGCCACACACGTCGCATTTGCAACCAACTTTTTTTAGCTTATAGTGAAATTCAGTAGTAGAATGCTGCGCCTCGTCGAGAAATGGCGATTATGGAGTCTATCGTGAAATTTAAAATCCAGCATTTGCAGGCAGCAGTGGCGCTGGTACTTGCCAGTTTCCAGCCGCAACCCAAAGCGGTTGTGTGTCAGCCTACGATTGTAGGGCGGGTTTATGAGATGGGCACCAAAGTCAACAAAACCGACATCAAGGAACTAACTGCTGCGCTCAACGTTCTGGCGGAAGAACTGCGCGACAGCCGCACCGAACTTTCCCATTATGCTGACAACGATTTTGGGGGCGCTGTTAGAACAGCTGAGGAAATCAAAAGCCAGACGATCCATGTTGCTGGTATCGCTGAATCCTTTGTTCTGATGTTGCCTGAAAAAGATGTAATCATGTCTTACGATAAAAACTCCGTTGAGTTTGCGTTTGTTAAGGCTATCAAAATGGTCAGCATTGCGACCAAAAATTATCTCAGTCTTATCGACCAGCTCACTCGCACAACCGATGTGCGCGATTCTGGCGTCAACCTTTTAGCCATGAATCACTTGCTGGAGACAGGCAACAAGGCCGCAGCTAAATGGCATTAACGGCTGAATATAGTCAGGTTACATGGGATGGATTTTTCCAGCCCACGTTTGCCGATTACCCGGACCTCGAATATCAACTCAAAGCCGAGTTCATCACGTATAAATCAACTGGTGCCCCTTCCAACTTGCTTGGTCGAGATGCACCCTTTGACTTTCCACCCTTTGCGGTTGATGCGAACGTTCAGCATATCCACGTCAATCTGCACTTCCAACTGACCTGGAACGCCAGACAAGAAAACTACAACCGAACCTCTAATCACTATCTCGTCTATACCGAACACATGTGGGAGAACGGCCGTTTTTTACTGATGGGTCTGATAACACCAGCTCACGAACGTATGCCTGCCAGAGACACTCGATTACTTAAATATTTTTCAGACATTGCAGAAGACTTTCACGCCTCTTAAATAAACAGAAACAGACTCGTGTAAAGAGTTGAAGAGCCCTCTCTAATCAAAAACTCAATGAAAGACTCGATAATCGTAAGCGTACAGCGAGAATTGCGTTGACGGCGAGGGTTATTCCGCTGGCAGCATGACGCGCCACGGCCGCAGTTCACCACCTCAATTTACCGGCCAGTCAGACCAGTCGCAGGGCATTCTCGGCAAGGTTATTATCCGCCGCTGCACAACCGCCATCTGCATAGTTTGTCAGCAACCGCCACTGGTTCAGTGCGTACGCAAATGCCTTCACCAGCTCTGAGTGCCTTGAGAGCGTTTTCATCTTTTCACACAGCTAACTTTCCAGCGATTTCAGAAGCGGCTTCGTTTTCAACCGACGTTCCGTATTGCTAGCTGAATAGTATTGATGAGCCCTCGGAGGTCCTGTAGCAGACTAAATCATGAGCCAGGTGTTGGGTATTTGCACAAAAAGAATGTTCCCCACCACTTTGGCAGATGTGCAACAATGGGACCACGACTTTGTGTCAATCAGGAAATTGATTTTCAAAGGGCCTCCATGCACAACCTACCCACCAGGAAAGCATCAACAAAGTCCTTTACTCACACGGGATAGGGTTACTGCTGTTGTGAAGAAACGTTTGTTCAAAAAAACAGCCATGATACAGCAGCGTCAAATGGAGAATCTTCATCGAGGAGAACGTCGGTGTCTGAGTATAGCTGGATCCCAGTATTTAAAAACGTCAGCAACTGGATTGCTGACTACGAGAATAAACAGCAAGTATTGGTCCAAATTCTACGAGAAATAGGCGTTGATAACGGTCTGGAGGACGAACTTTCTGATGGAGACAGAGAACCGCTGAAAGTGATTGATCCTTTCACTTTTTTTGCCACCTTCATGAAATATGGCGTGATCAAACGTACTGAGCTCTTTGCCGCTCTGCTGAAAAAAGCGGGTTTACAAATCTCCGCACCTGGCGATTTTAATGGTGTTCCAAACGCACAGCCACTCAAAGTCTGGCTCTTTCCTTATGAGAAAGAGCGCTCTGCCGATATGGTACCCAGTCTTTGGGCATTGTTTCATCAGATGCGTGCGGGGAAAATCGATGGTGATCTGTTCAATAAAATTCTGAAGATACCTCATACCGGTTTCGCCAAACTCACCGAATGTTTGTTTTATTTATCGCCGGAGAAGTATTTCCCTGTTGATGCTCAGACGAAGCATTGGCTCAAGAAAAAAGGGCGTGATCTGCCAAAAGAGAACTGGCAATCCTACCAGGAGTTGTTGTCGTGGCTGGACACTACTCAGTCAAAATCATATTACGAAATATCGTATGAAGCCTGGTATGAGAATCAGAGCAGTGCTTTCTCTTCGGCAATTGCAGATGAATACTTAAGGACCCGTTTCCCTGATACACGATCGTCAACCACACATCTGATTGCTTATAAAACTGACGCAATGAGAGAGCTGGCATTTGATCCAGGTAATCCCCCCGAAAAGAAAAGGAAAATTAAATTATTTGTTGATGAGCAGCCTACGCACCCGGACTTTGCCCGATTTGTAGCCTATGAGAGCGACAAGAGCCGCAACCACCACCTGTCATCACACGCCCCTTCCCTTGCTAAGGGAAATGCGGCATGGGCAGTTGAAATTAGCAACCTTGAGCAGTTAATTACACTATGTGATTGGTATGCAACCCCACCAGCGAAGGATCTACCTGCCATGGAAAATAAAGAGAAATATGTAAAAAATCACACATCTCTGAATCAGATTCTTTTTGGTCCCCCCGGAACAGGTAAAACCTATTCTACGCTGGAACGTGCAGTTTTGCTGGCAGAACCCTCCTGGTATAGCGATTTGAAAAGTCAGAATCTAAGTGCGGAGCAGCATCGGCAAGAGGTCAAAAACAAATACGAAACATTGTGTGCAGACAAACGTATCGCGTTTACCACTTTCCATCAAAGTTTTTCGTATGAGGATTTCATTGAGGGGATCCGCGCTGAGGTAGCAGAGGAAAATCAGGGAATAAAATACAAGATCGAGAAAGGTGTCTTCAAAGAAATTGCCGACCGTGCTGCTAAGGCAGTTACAGCAAAAGAGATCGGGCTCTCCCAGGTGCCAGATATCTGGAAAATCTCTATTGGCCGTGCCCATGAAAAAGAAATGCGTGATCGCTATATCGATGCAGGTGAAGCACGAATTGGCTGGAATGACACAGGTGATTTATCTCAGACCTTCGAGCAAAGGACCCAGGAACAGCAGGAATACTGGAGCTCATTGAGTAATCCCAACCACAATGCCCTTAACGCCTTTTCACATGACGTAAAAGTTGGAGATGTTCTACTGTGTCTGAAAAATTCGGAAACTGTTCAGGCCGTTGGAATTGTTACTTCAGGTTATTCATTTGACGAAGGCTCTGAAGAGTCGGGAGAGTACGCGCATGTGCGCAAGGTAAATTGGGTGTTAAAGGATATTGAACTAAACATCCTTGCACTTAATGGCAGCACAAAAATGGTTCAGCAGACATTGTATCCACTCTATCGGATCAGCTGGCATTCTTTGATTGCTGAGTTAGATAAACAACATATCCCCACGCCTGCCTCTTTTCATGAAGTGAACAACGTAAGCAAACGCCAGAATTACATTTTGATTATTGATGAGGTGAACCGCGGTAATATTTCCCGTATCTTCGGGGAGTTGATTACGTTGCTGGAACCAGACAAACGGCAGGGAGGTCCTGATGAGCGCACAGTCATCCTGCCTTATTCTAAAGAATTGTTCTCGGTGCCTGACAACCTGTATGTCATTGGCACCATGAATACAGCAGACAAGTCATTAGCCCAGCTTGATCTGGCATTACGCCGCCGCTTCGAGTTTATAGAACTGATGCCCCAGCCTGATTTACTGTCAGATATATCTGTATTTGGCGTTAATGTCGGTGAATTGCTGACAGTAATGAATCAACGCATAGAAATCTTACTCGATCGTGATCATACCTTAGGACATGCATACTTCTGGCCGCTGAAGAATGTTAAATCTGAGGATGAAAAGTGCAACCTGGCTGCTGAAATTTTTGAGAAACGCATCATTCCACTGCTGCAAGAGTATTTTTTTGCAGACTGGGAACGCATTGGTTGGGTGCTAAACGATAGCGAAAAAGCACCTGAAAACAGATTTATCCTGACAGGCAATATCGAACGCGCCATTGACAGTTTGTTTCCCGAGTCCATTTCGAGCCAATTGAGCGATCGCAGATACCGGATTAATCAAAGTGCTTTCTCGAATGCCGCATCTTACCAGGGGATTATGCCTAAAGGTGGAGCTTCCAGCTGATGATACAAGTGCGGGAGTATGCTCGCCTGACCACAGATGAACGCGCAACATCATCTCCGGACTGCGCAATAGTAAAACCTGCGACATTAGAGTGGTTGCAGGAAGTGACCTCAGGCTGGAAAGGTGAGGAACCATTCTTACTGTCTGATGGTTATCGCGCACTGAAATTAGGCAGCTATGTCGGATATCTGCAAAGCCCAGATGGCGAAGGGATTGAAATTTTACCCAAGGCAAGTTTTGGGCATGATAACTCTCAGCAAACGCGCATGGTCCTGCAACGCATGCTGCTGGCCGCATTAGATATTCGACCAAGGGTAGTCGGCCCAGCAGAACTAATGTGGATGAATGTTCCTTTACACGAATGGATTTTTAGTCAGTTCCTGTCTGAGTTACAGATGTTAATCACCAGAGGGTTGCGTTTTGACTATCGCCGTGTAGATGAAGAAAGCCGCTTTATACGTGGTCAATTACAAATCCAGCGCCAGCAACTGCAATCTCCGGCACGTCAGCATCTGTTCCATATCAGCCATGATGTTTATTCCCCGGACCGTCTGGAAAATCGACTACTGAAAGCCGCACTCAGCTATGTGTTGGCAACTTGCAAGAACAGTGAAAACTGGCGACTGGCGAATGAGCTCTCACATCATATGGCTGAGATCCCTTCACAGACAAATCCTCAACGCGAACTGCGTCATTGGAACACTAGCAAGCTTATGCAGATCTACAATGACGTGCGCCCCTGGTGTGAGTTAATCCTTGAGAAAATGAACCCGAATTTTCAGCAAGGCAATCACAAAGGTGTATCGCTCCTGTTCCCGATGGAACAGCTGTTCGAAAAATACGTTGGGGTCTCTCTCAGGTCGCATATACGCAAAGGAAGTCAACTTGTATCACAAGCCCGCTCTCAATATCTGCTTGAGCACACGGTAGGAAATAGTCATCAGCCACAAGCCATGTTCCTGCTTAAACCGGATCTTTTGCTGAGAACGTCGAATGGTGCTCAGACTCTGGATACGAAATGGAAGCTCATTGATCAGACCGCCTGGCAGACAGATAAAAAATATAACATCGCCCAATCCGATCTTTATCAGATGTTTGCATATGGGCATAAGTATCAAAATGGGCAGGGACATATGATGTTGATTTATCCCAAACATTTATTTTTTAATCAGTCATTACCCCCCTTCCACTACTCGAATACATTGAGGGTCTGGGCCGTTCCCTTTTGTCTGGATAGCCAGCAATTGGTTCCGGGTAGCTGGCAAGAATATTTTCCAAACCTCACCGGGCAAAAATTGATGACAGGATGACACCTTGAGGCTGCAAATACCTAATAACGTCATTGATACCGTTGCAAAAGTGATGAGTGACCATTATTTCAACCTCACTCGGCTAAACAGTCTTTTTATGCAATCCGGTGCCACGGGTACCCTACCTGAAGGAAGCTGTGTCAGGAAGTGCACAGAATGGCTTAAAAGGTGTAATGTAGATCCTTCGGTTGATCCACTTCAGGTTTTGACTACATTCATTCGGGATTTTATGGATCAGGAGCCACTGATGTCTCTCTTCAGTAGGCCTTCGGTCAGAACTGATTGGCTTGTGGTGTAACTGAGGGATATGATTTACACCAATCGCATACTTCACGATAAGAAAGCTTTCCGGCCACGTTTTCCCCGGACGAACTGTAGATTGAGTTGTTCATGTTGTTGTATGACGTCCAGGGAATTCAGTTTAGATGGTGGCCGCAGGCAACAGCATCACCCGCGCTTCCAGCCTCGTTCGCGGAGCACGTCCTGTATCTTGGATGCGGTAGCCATAAGCTCCGGGGCAAGGGTGTCTTCCTGACCGGGGGCGGGTTGTAAACCGGCACTTCTGTCAGAAAACAGATCATGGAAAGCAGAGTCGGTCGTAATCATGACGGCGGGATGATTGTAACCGCAGTCGCGAAATTGATCTGCCGTCAAATCAATAATATGGTCATTTACCATAAGCCATGCATGTGAGTTCCCGTTTGACAGACCGCAGGGAATGCCTTCATGCTCGGACTCATGATATTTTCCAGAAATAACCTCCGGGGCAATCCCGAACTGCTGATGCAGCAGATAGTTAAGGATTTTGGAGGTGTCTCCGCAGCAGCCCGATGGGAAAGTGGATACATAAAAAGAGGTCTTCCAGGAATGGTCCCTCTTCTCCATGTTTTCCAGCACCGTACGTACATCTCCGCAAAAGCGGATAATCTCATCCATCTTCATTCTATTGTTCCTTTCGCTATTGGTAAGGCTTGTCGTGAATAATTGCCGGTACCTGGCTGCCCGCTGAACATGTTTAGGCACGATAAACAGTGAAGAGCGGCGTTCAAATCGTAAGCGTCCAGCCAGAACCGTCTCCATTAACCGACCTCTGACCTATAAATTAGATATCCTTCTAACTCACAGACGGATATCTGTTAATGCAGGACACCCCGGACTGGCGCAGTGCGCCCCGCAATGTTTTCTCCACCGAGTTTAAGCTCCGCATGGTTGAGCTTGCTCAGCTTCCGGGCGCGAATATCGCCGCCATCGCGCGCGAGTACGGCTTTAATCATAATCTTCTCTTTAAATGGCTGAGGCTCTGGCAGCGTGAAGGCCGCGTATCCCGACCGCGTAAAACATATATTAAGACTCCCGCGCCCATACTTTTGCCCGTGCAGATCGCGCCACTTCCGGAACCTGCCGCTCCCGCAGAATCTGCCGTCACGACCTGCCATATCCGACTCCGACATGGCGAACTCACCCTGTTTCACCCCACGGATGAACTGCTCAGTCTTGTGATGCGTGAAATGATGAAAGGAAACGCAACGTGATCGGCCTGCCGTCCGGCACGAAAATCTGGCTGGTCGCGGGCATCACCGACATGCGCAACGGCTTCAACGGCCTGGGCGCAAAGGTCCAGACCGCACTCAGAGATGATCCGATGTCAGGCCATGTCTTTATCTTCCGGGGCCGCTCGGGCAGCCAGGTCAAACTGCTCTGGTCCACCGGTGACGGCCTGTGTCTGCTGACAAAAAGGCTGGAGCGCGGCCGCTTCGCCTGGCCATCGGCCCGCGACGGCAAAGTGTTCCTCACGCCCGCTCAACTGGCCATGCTGCTGGAGGGCATCGACTGGCGCCAGCCAAAGCGCCTGCTGTCGCCCCTCACGCTGCTGTAATCCTGGTCACCCTGCGGGCAACCTGGTAGCATGCCCGCCATGAACGAACCTCTTCCCGACGACATCGCCCTTCTTAAACAGCGCCTGGCCGAACAGCAGGCGCAGATACTTGCCCTTGAGGCGAAGCTGGCCTCACGCGAGCGTGAGGTTGACTACCTGCAGGCGCAGCTGGATAAGCTCAGGCGCATAAACTTCGGCAGTCGCTCTGAAAAGGTAGCGAAGCGCATCGCACAGATAGAAGCACAGCTCACCGCCATGCAGAAAGACAGCGACGAGCGCACCGGTCGGGTGGACGACCCTCCGGTGCCGCGCCCGTTGCGCCAGACCCGCACGCGCAAACCGTTCCCTGAGTCCCTGCCGCGCGAGGAAAACCGGCTTAAACCGACGGAAGTCTGCTGCCCCGACTGCGGCGGCGCGTTGTCGTACCTGGGCGAGGACGCGGCAGAGCAGCTGGAGCTGATGCGCAGCGCGTTCCGCGTTATCCGCACCGTGCGGGAAAAGCACGCCTGCAGAAAGTGTGACCGCATCGTGCAGGCGGCTGCGCCGTCGCGCCCCATCGAGCGCGGCATCGCCGGGCCGGGGCTGCTGGCGCGGGTGCTGACGTCAAAGTACGCGGAGCACACGCCGCTGAACCGGCAGTCAGATATCTATGAGCGGCAGGGTGTGACGCTCAGCCGTTCGCTGTTGTCGGGCTGGGTGGACGCGTGCTGTCAGCTACTGTCACCGCTGGACGAAGCCCTTCAGCGCTACGTTCTGACGGACGGCAAGCTGCATGCCGACGACACGCCGGTGCCGGTGCTGCTGCCGGGCAATGGCAAAACGAAAACGGGCCGGCTGTGGACCTACGTGCGTGATGACCGCAATGCAGGTTCGGTGATGGCCCCGGCGGTGTGGTTCGCGTACTCGCCGGACCGCAAAGGGATGCACCCGCAGTCGCACCTTGCGGGGTTCAGCGGGGTGCTGCAGGCGGACGCGTACGCCGGGTTCAACGAGCTGTACCGCGAAGGCCATATAAAGGAAGCGGCCTGCTGGGCGCACGCACGGCGTAAAATCCACGACGTGCACATCAGGACGCCGTCGGAGGTGACGACCGAAGCGCTGCACCGCATCGGGGAACTGTACGCTGTTGAAGCCGGTATCCGGGGCAAAAGCGCATCGGAACGACTGGCCGTGCGCCAGGAAAAAACGGTGCCGCTGCTGAACGCGCTGGAAGGGTGGCTG
>NZ_CP024770.1:1297387-1415097 GCF_011395035.1 Pantoea cypripedii | reverse complement strand
CAGCGGCAGAACTGTTGCTACTTACACCGGGTACCGTACAAATTTTCTATGGCGATGAATCGTTGCGGCCGTTCGGTCCCACCGGATCCGATCCGATACAGGGGACACGTTCGGATATGAACTGGCAGGATATCGGCGGGAAAGCTGCGAGTAACGTTGCTCACTGGCAGAAACTCGGCCAGTTTCGTGCACGCCATCCTGCTATCGGGATGGGAAGACAGACAACCTTATCGCTTCCCGGTGGTTACGGTTTCGTACGTGAAAAGGGCGACGATAAAGTGATAGTGATTTGGGCAGGACAGCAATAAATAACAGGGTAAAGATACGCTCTCAGGTTGCCGGGAGCGCCAGCAAGGGATTATCAGGAATAAGCCTTATATCACCAGCCACGTGATTACGTTGACCCCATAAGCGGAATGCGTCCCCATATGGGGACGCATTGTTATTCGCCATCAGGATCCAGCAACGATAATTCATCAAGAAATTGCACGGCAAAACTGCCTGTTCCCCGCGCTTTTGATGCGCGACCGCTTGCTTCGGCATAGAAAACATGTGCAACGGCGATGGCCGTTAATTTATCGATGGGTGTGGTCAGCAAGGCGGCAGTCAGTGCACCAAGGCTGCAACCCGCGCCTGTTACCTGGGTCAGTCGAACATCACCGCCTTCCACAGCAATTGTCCTTTGGCCATCAGTAATAAAATCAATGGGTCCACTCACCGCTGTAATCGTATTTTGGCTGCGCGCAAACGCCTCAATGTAGGGGAGCGCATCCTGCGAAGACAGCGTGGTCTCGACACCTTTTCCTCCACCATTACCACCCGCGAGAGCAATGAGTTCTGAGGCATTCCCGCGTATGGCTGTCGGTTTGAAGTCAAGCAGACCCTGTATGACACGATCGTACTCTGTCGCACCCGCCCCGACCGCCACGGGGTCCAGCACCCAGGGAACGCCTGCTTCGTGTGCTGCCCTGGCAGCCTGACGCACCTCATGGGGTGTATTGCTCATCAAACACGCAGCATTTATCCACAAGGCATTGGCATGGCGGCCAAAAGCCGTTTGCCAGTCAAGTGCGGCACCAATCGCCGGGCCAGCTCCGATGGCCAGCAAGACATTGGCTGAAAGGTTAGCGGCGATGTAGTTGGTCAATCCATAACAAAAAGGCTTGTTCTGTTTAATATGGCGAAGCGCATCACGAACACTGCGATCCTGCCAGTTTAATGTTTGCATATCATCTTCCTTTAATCACCGATGAATAACCGGGTCGTTGGCGATTGGGCGTGAATTATCGAACAACCAACCGTTTAGTGAGTCGTCATACAGAAAAAGAGAATCGATGGGATAACCCGCAGTCACCAACGCCAGTGCAAGTCCAGCCGCATTGATACCCCCACCACAATAGAGCAGCAGTTCCTGTGGCGAAGTAAGCTTTGCATCCCGTAAAGCGGCTATCACTCGCTGGATATCTATTAAGCCCCTGGCATTGAGCAGTTCGGGATAGGGCAGATTAATGCTGCCGGAAATATGCGCTTGCTGAAAAGACTCGCGGCGCAGCGCGCACACTAATGGACGCTGGGTTTCCTGCTCTACCTGCCCGGTAGAAAGCAGCAGAGAACGTGCGACCTTAAGCTGAACATCGCCGCGGACATCAGGATTGGAAGGGCCAGTTTCAATAGCACCCCGGATTTGCACCCAGCTGGCAAATCCGCCATCCAGCACTCGAATGTTATTCCAGCCATATACTCCAGCGAGTAAGTACCATATGCGTGCAGCGTAAGCGCCATTTAGCTGATCGTAAGCGACGATGAGACTGTGCTGATTCACGCCTGCAGACCGCAGTGCAGCAGAGAGCCGCTGAGCGTCAGGTGCGGTAAAAAGGAATCTGGCATGAGGGGCAGAGAACGCACCAAACAGATCAGCAAACTGTGCACCAGGTAAATGTTGCTGCAGAAAAATTTCACGCCCGGAGGAAAATTCTGTCCTGCCGTTTGCATCGGTAGAGCGCGAAACGGAACAATCAAGCAGAATCACGTGTTGATGATTTTCTGACAGCCACTGAGCGGAAACAATCGGTGCAGAAGGAAAAGTTACCGTCACATTCACCTCCGCAATGCACGTTGCTGCCATGCATCTCGAACGGGCCTTTGAAGACCAAAATTTTCACGGGTCGTTGAGCCAACATATTCTGTTTTGTGCAAACCACGTCGCTGTAGTTCGGGCACGACATACTGAGCAAACTCTTCAAATGCGCCAGGGAGATGGGTTGCCTGGATCATAAAACCATCAGCAGCACCTCGTTCCAGCCACTGCTCCATCGTATCCACCACGCTATTCACGGAACCGATCATGTTGCCTTCGGTGCGCGCACCGTACCAACGACCAATCTCACGGATGCTAAGTTGCTCGCGTTGCGCAAATTCTCTGACCTCATCGTAATGACCCTGCACGCCAACTTCACCCAGGTCCGGCAGCGGACCATCTAGATCGTACTGAGTGAGATCGACATTCACGTGATAGGCCAGACGTGAAAGCCCGGCCAGCGGATGCACAAGTTCAGCAAATGCCCGATGCTTTTGCTGTGCATCCGCGTCACTTTCACCTACGACTACGGTGGCGGCCGGAAGGATGATCACCTGGTTAGGATCACGCCCCTGGTCGGCTACGCGCTGCTTCATCTCCTGATAAAAGGCAATAGCGGAGGTTAATGATTCATGACTGCAAAAAATCACGTCTGCCCAGCGCGCAGCGAAATTCCGGCCACTCGGTGACGCCCCCGCCTGAATCAATAGAGGATAACCCTGTGGCGAACGAGGTACGTTTAGTGGCCCTTGTGTACTGACATATTCGCCACGGTAATCAACAGACCGAACTTTGGATGGGATACCAAACTGACCGCTACTTTTATTTTGCAGTAGTACACCATCGTCCCAGCTGTCCCAGAGTTGCGTAGCGGCGCTTAATACTTCTTCAGCACGTGCATAGCGATCTTCCCTTGGCGGTAAAGAGGGATAACCAAAGTTCTGTGCCTCCGCATCCTGAAAAGAGGTAACAATATTCCAGCCTGCACGGCCTTCCGATATATGATCAAAAGTGGAGAGAGCCCGCGCCAGATGAAACGGTTCGTGGTAACCCGTTGAGAGTGTGGCCGCCAGTCCGATATGCTCAGTTACGCCTGCCATTACCCCAAGGATAACAAGGGGGTCAAGGCGAGGGGTCCCGGACCCCCACTGTACTGCGGGTTCAAAAGAGCCCCCCAGAGAGCGGGGTACGGACAGGGCATCAGGGATAAAAGCCAAATCAAAACGCGCGGCTTCCAGCAATTTAGCAACATGCCGATAGTAACCTGCTGTCAAAAATCCGGGGGCAGCATCTGGATGACGCCATCCAGAAGTCCCCATCGGACCGGCATTAAGAAACGCTGCAAGATGCATATATTTGTGCTCTTTTTAAAACGACAAAAGAAAACAAAATAGACTATCTGTGAATTAATAATTAGACAGATTTACGCAAAGCTTAGGCAAAAAATGCAATTTCCAGCCTGGCCTCGTGGTATTGCAACACCAGATTTCATATATCGTTATCTGCAATTGATGCTTAGCCATAAAATTCAGAGGTGTATAGTAATGCCTTATAATTATCTGTTAAATCTGCATTTGAAAAGAATATTTGCAAGGAGCCATTATGCATTTGGCACGTTTCCCCCGTATTGCCTTAGGGCATTTTCCAACACCACTTGAACCCCTGGAAAACATAAGCGCACTGTTGGGCGGTCCTAAAATCTGGATTAAACGTGATGATGCTACTGGATTGGCCAGTGGCGGAAATAAAACACGCAAGCTTGAATTTCTCTTAGCCGATGCGATTCAGAAAAAATCCGACATTATTATTACGCAGGGTGCGACCCAATCTAATCATGTGCGTCAGACCATCGCCGGAGCGGCAAAACTGGGCTTGCCAACACACGCACTGTTAGAAAAACGTGTTAGCGATTACGGAGAGGATTATCAGCACAACGGCAATGTGTTACTTGACCATTTGCTGGGCGGCAAAATCGTGGCTCATTTACCCAACGGTACCGATATGCAAAAGGCGATGGAAGATTACGCCAGTGAACTACGTGAAAAAGGTCATAATCCTTATGTCATCCCCGGCGGTGGCTCCAATGCTATTGGTGCATTGGGCTATGTCGCTTGTGCCGAAGAGTTGTTGTATCAATCTTCACAGCAACGTTTGCGTATCGATCTTGTTGTGCACGCGACAGGCAGTACCGGTACGCAGTCTGGGTTAGTGGCTGGATTTCAAGCAACCAATAGTCATATCCCCGTATTAGGTATTAGCGTGCGCGCACCTAAAGAAAAACAGGAAGAGAACGTCTGGAATTTGACATCCCGTACTCTTGAATTGTTAGGTGTACCGGGCGAATTATCCCGGCATACTGTCGTTGCTAACAGTGACTATGTTGGAGCAGGTTACGGTATACCTTCAGAAGGAACACTGGAAGCCTTGAATCTGATGGCTCGCCATGAGGGTATCCTATTGGACCCTGTTTATTCGGGCAAAGGTTTTGCTGGCCTGATTGATTTGATTCGCCGTGGCCATTTCCGTCAGGATGAAAACATCGTCTTTGTGCATACCGGTGGTTCTGCGGGTCTGTTTGGCTATCGTCAGGTGTTGCCATCGTGAGTCAGCCGTTTTTGCTCGGTGTGCTTGGAGGCATGGGACCGCTGGCTACGGTTGATTTTATGCGCAAACTTTTGCTGGCTACGCCAGCCACCAGCGATCAGCAACAAATTCCTGTGGTAGCCTGGAACGTACCACAAATTGCTGACCGGCAAAAGGCTCTGGCTGGGACTGGCCCCTCGCCGCTCCCTCAGCTTTTATATGCTATCCGCAAACTGAACGAAGCAGGTGCAAGTCATATCGCTATTCCCTGCAATACTGCTCATCACTGGTATGACGCTCTGGCAGACGCCAGCGCGGTACCTGTGTTGCATATCGTTGAAGCAACTCTGGCAGCACTGCAAACCCAAACTGAACGGCCTCAGCGTGTGGGCCTGCTTGCCACGCAAGGTACGATAAACGCGGGTTGGTTTCAGCAAGGACTTACTGGACTTGGCATTATACCCGTATTACCCACCCAGATCGAAATGGCAGAGTGGTTTGTGCCAGGCTGCTACGCCGTAAAAAGAAACGAGCTGGAAATCGGCGGAGCATTGCTGCTACGCCAGGCCCTGGCCTTACAGGCTCGGGGGGCGCAAACACTTATTCTCGCCTGCACCGAAGTCCCGCTGGCATTGCAGGCTGTGGATACGTCATCTCTCATACCTACCCTGGATCCAGCAACAACATTGGCGGAACGATGTTCCCTGCTGTGGCAGGATCATCATTCTGTTTGATTGCATTTCTGAATAATACTCACAGCGACAACTATATAGGATAATTATCGTGAAAAAAAACATCTGCTTATTACTTGCAGCGGGTAGCTTATGGACAAATATGACCTTCGCTGCCACACCGGATGAAGTACGTATTGCCTACAGTGGTGGTTCACAAGTAATTTTGCTGGCAAAAGCTGATGGTTCATTAGATAAAGCGCTGCACAGTAAAGTAAAATGGGTGCAGTTTGCTTCAGGCGCCGATGCATTAACTTACTTCGCGAGTAATGCCATTGATATTGCTAACTTCGGTTCCAGTCCGGCGACTGCAGGTATTGTGCGAAAATTACCCGTAGAAATTGTTGGTGTATCCGGTGTCATTGCCACTTATGAGCGTTTAATTGGAAAAGAAGGTATTAATAATATTAAAGACCTCGAGGGTAAACGCGTCGGCTATCCGCCTAATTCCACTTCACAATATGCCCTGGAAGCTGCCATCGCGGTTAATAAACTTGACCGTAGCAAAATTACATTGTTACCACTCCGCCCGGCGGAAATGGTAGCCGCATGGAAACGCGGTGATATTGATGCGGGATATGTCTGGGCACCTTTCGCACAGGAACTGGAATCTTCTGGCGGCCATCAGGTATTTGCGACCAAAGATCTGCAGAAAGATGGCTACCTCATCTACAACAACTATGTGGTAAGTAAAGCTTTTGCTGAAAAATACCCAGAAACCGTCACTGCATTCCTGCGTGTTCATCAGGAAAAGGTCAACGAGTTTAAACAGGATCCGGAAAAAGCAGCCGCCACTGTAGCCAAAGAAGTCGGCGCACCCGTAGCGACTGCGGCCAACACCTTAGGTGGGCTGGAGTACCCAACACTGGCAGAGCAGGGCACATCGGCCTGGCTTGGTGATGGCACCCAGACCAGTAACAGCGGTATTGGTAAAGCCCTGACCAAAACATCAAACTTCCTGGCCGGCACCGGAGAAATCCGTAAACGCGACATCCCTGCGAACTGGGATAGCGCCATTGATTCACGTTTCATTCGTGCTGCAGCAGCGACAGTAAAATGAAGATGCAACAACGGGTCACCATCAGCGTAGTCTCTGTGGTGATCTTTTTTATCCTCTGGCAGCTGGCAGCCACCCGACATTGGGTGGATCCACTGTTGCTGCCATCACTGACGGATATTGGCCTGGCTACGCAGGAGCTATTTGAAGATGGCTATCGTGAAGTTCCGCTTTGGCAAAACATTGCGGTGAGCCTTGCGCGTGCATTGAGTGCTTTCTCCGTTGCGATTCTGCTCGGTGTGCCACTGGGTTTACTGATGGGAATGTCGGAAGGACTGTCTGCTGTGCTGGATCCTTTCATCCAGTTTTTACGTCCGTTACCTAAAATAGCCCTCATACCGCTGGCCGTGGTATGGCTCGGTATTGGCGAAGCGTCAAAGTTTTTCCTTATTTTCATCTCCACCTTTCTGAGTGTGGTGGTAGGGGCAAGCGCCGCGGTTGAACGCATTGGCCGCTCGCGCATTCGCGTAGCACAGACACTGGGCGCTTCCCGCCGCCAGATATTTTTGCGCGTGGTGCTGCCTGATGCGCTGCCCGAACTCTTTACCACCGTAAGGTTGTCAATTGGCATCGGCTGGACATCACTCATTGCAGCGGAAATGGTGGCGGCCAGTTCAGGTCTTGGCTGGATGGTGATTAATGCCAGCGCCTATTTACGAACCGATATTGTCATGCTGGGTATTCTGCTGCTCGGCGGTATTGGCTATCTGCTCGATTTAATGATTCTGGGTTTACAACGTGTCATTGTGCCGTGGGCTGGGAAAGAATAATGTCCGTACAGATTGCATTGGAAAATGTGTCGCTGCAGTTTGCAGGTAAACCCGCACCTTTTACCGTACTACAAGATATTTCACTGACACTGAACAAAGGCGAGTTTGTGGTGTTATTAGGGCCATCGGGCTGTGGCAAATCCACCATCCTCAATTTAGTGGCCGGTTTTAATCAGCCTGATAGCGGACGCGTGCTCTGTGATGGTGAGTTGGTGCAAAAACCAGGCCCGTCGCGCGGTATGATTTTCCAGCAGCCAAATCTGTTTCCATGGTTGTCCGTGCTGGATAATGTCACGTTTGGCCCACGCCTGAGCAGCTATCGCAAAGAGGAGGTGAATAACCTGGCGCTGGACTGGCTTGCACGTGTCGGACTCAAAGGTTTTGAACATCATGCCCCCTGGCAACTCTCCGGTGGGATGAAGCAACGTGTGGCACTGGCTCGCGCCTGGCTGCCCGGCCCGGACGTGTTGCTTCTGGACGAACCTTTTGGCGCACTGGATGCGCAAACGCGCATGATGATGCAAGAGCTGCTGCGAAATGCCTGGCTGGAAACAGGGACAACCCTGTTGTTTGTCACACATGACGTGGATGAGGCGTTGTTCCTTGCAGACCGCGTGTTGGTGATGTCAGCCAAACCCGGCAGGATTGTTGAGGAGATCACGTTGCCATTCGGGAGGAATCGGGATATTGAAACGCTGGCAGAACATCCCTGCTATGGTGAGATAAAACACCGTGTCTTGCACCGTGTCCGTCAGGAGGCGAAGCAACATCTGAACTGATTTATCACTCCAGGCGGGATGGTTCCCGCCTTGCCTTCGTTCATCGAAAAAATTTCACATCGGGTTAAAACCCTGTCTGTGCAGAAATAAAACCATGAAAAGATAATTAATTCCACAGCTCACCTGACGGAGGCTTATACATTCCAGCATTCATCACCCACTTGCCATTTCAATCAAAAAATCAATATAAATTGATATATATTAATATCATCAAAGCTTATGTAAATCGCAGCTTTGCATTATCTTGACTTCCTATCATGCATGAATGACGATATCTGTTGGTGTATGTGCACGGTAATAATCACCATCTCTAGTTCAGCCCTAAAATATACAAAAATTACAGCGTAATCATGAGGGGAAAAATGAATCGTCATATTGCATATTTATTTTGTTTCGCAGCAATAGTAACCAGTGGATATGCTGCTGCAGGTCAAACGTTAGATAGGGTTATGAAAACAGGTGTGCTGCATAACGTGGTAGTAAATGATTATCCACCTTTTGGCTTCATTGATGATAACAATAAACTGGCGGGATTTGATGTTGATGTTGCTGATGCGGTGGCCAAAAAGATAGGTGTAAAACTTCAGGTTACCGCACCGGGGTGGGAAACGATTGTCGGCGGTAATTGGGCTGGCCGCTGGGATGTCTGTATCTGCTCAATGACGCCGAATACTGATAGAGCCAAATTGGTCGATTTCCCGGTAAGCTATTACAATTCCCCGGCCGTGTTAATCGTCAATAACAAAGAAACACAAATAAAGAGTGCCGCCGATCTTAACGGCAAAAAAGTCGGTGTAGGTACCGGCTCAAGTTACGAACAGTACTTGCAGAAAAAACTGGTTATCCCCGGTAAACCGCCGATTCATTATCCCTTTAACGATGTGGTAATCATCCCCTCGGACGAAACAGTTGCATTTCAGAATCTGATGCTGGGACCCGGTGTGCGACTCGATGCGATTGTTTCCGATCTGGCAACGGCAAAAGCGCGTATCGCGAAAACCGACAAATTGCGTATTGTGAGTGAGGTGTATTCTGAACCGAATTGGGTAGCAACGGATAAAGGTGACCCTGAGTTTGATACGCTAATCCGCAATACCGTTAACGCATTGCGTACGGACGGCACTTTAAAAACTATCTCCGAAAAATGGTTTGGTGAAGATATCACCCGGGAAGAAACGCCATGAGTCAGGTTTCATCTGGCACGGGTAAAATGACGACAGAACACTCTCCGATCAAACTTACCCATGGACGGGTAGGATTTAAATGGCGCGTCACAGTAACATGGCTGCTGCTTGGGGGTTTTCTTCTGTCATTACTGATGCATATGGGACTGGATTATCAGCTCATTGCACAGAAATTGCCGTTCATGCTCGGGCTTCGACTGACGAGTGATGGCTTTATCCAGGGTGCAGCGATGACCCTGGTGATTACCCTCATTTCCATGTTCTGCTCCCTGAGCCTGGCAATATTAGTTGCCTCCGGCAGGCTTTCAAAAAATCCTTTTTTTTTCGGCTGCGCTACGTTTTACGCTTCACTATTTCGTGGCACCCCATTGCTCGTGCAGGTATTAATTATATATCTGGCTCTGCCACAAGCTGGCATCATACTTGACGCATTTACCTCCGGTATACTTGCATTGTCGCTGAATTACGGTGCTTACATGGCGGAAACGGTAAGAAGTGGGGTGCTTGCTGTTCCGGCTGGACAAATTGAAGCCGGTCTGGCGATTGGTCTGGGGCGAAAAAAAATTACGCTGTATATTGTTATCCCCCAGGCATTGCGGATCATTATTCCTCCGCTGGGTTCGTTATTTATTTCTATGTTAAAAGATTCGTCCCTTGTCTCCCTGCTGGGACTCTGGGAGCTTAATTTTCTTGCGCAGTCTTACGGTCGAAGCACCTATCATTATATGGAGATGTTGCTGACCGCTGCCGCCATATACTGGTTGATGTCAATTGTTTTTGAAATGATACAGGTAAGGCTGGAACACCGTTACAGCAAAGGTTATTTATAAGGGGCAGGCATGACAATTAAAATAGAAATACTTGATGGCGGAATGGGACGATTATTAGAAGCCATTGGTGCCCCTTTCCGATTGCCTGAATGGTCGGCCCTGTCATTGATTGAGGCACCTGAATATGTCACTGAGGCACACCAATTATATGCTGAGAGTGGTGCCAGCATTCTCACCACAAATAGCTACGGGTTGGTACCTGGCATGCTTGGACAGGAGCGCTTTGATAATGAGGCTGAAGCGTTGGCTAATCGGGCAGGGGCGTTAGCTCGCGAGGTCGCTGATCAATACAAAAACATCCGTGTCGCCGGTTCCATTCCACCGCTGTTTGAGAGTTATCGCCCGGATTTGTATCAGGCAGACCAGGCAGCGGCCATTCTACGGCCGCTGATTAGTGGCCTGAAGCCTTTCATCGATATCTGGTTAATAGAGACACAAAGTTCGATACGGGAGTCGCTGGATGCACTGAAGGAAATACGGCGATATAGCGATGCCCCGGTTTACATTTCTTATACCCTGAAAGATGAGGTCGGGCGCACCTCGCCGTCGCAGTTGCGGTCGGGAGAAGATATCGCTGAAATGGTGCAACACATTTTGCCGACGGGCGTCGCAGCCATTCTGTTTAACTGCAGCCAACCGGAAGTCATGAGCGATGCTATTCAGAAAACAGTCAGTGCGATTCAGCAATCGGGACATATCACTGTGCGTGTCGGCGTCTATGCCAATGCTTTTCTGCCTGAGCCGCCATCGGACACACCTTATGCCGGGATCTCCCAACTGCGTCCTGATATGGATCCGCCTCATTACCTTGCCTGGGCGCAAAAGTGGCTTGATGACGGCGCGTCAATTATTGGCGGATGCTGTGGTATTGGCCCTGAGCATATTTCGTTCATTCGCCAGCACTTGGGTGAAATCAGTCCCGTACAATCGATTCATCTTCGAGAGATTTGAATTGCTGCCAGCTGACGTCATCAATTTCGATGCCGTGCTCCAGACGGAATTTACGGTGCTTTTGCTCTGCGTCGCCAGGCAGTAACAATTCATCATCGTTGCGGGAGGCGCGTGTCCACGCCAGCATGTCGTTGATAGCCTGCGTATAATGTTCACCTGCGCCCAAAAGGGAAGGGTCGAAGACGATGGAAAGCATATTATTGATGATGCCAGGGCCACCCGGGTGCGGTGAACTCTCAGTTTCGCCACCGGTCAGGGCTGCACCGAGCAGGCTGCAAACCAGAGACAGACCCGAACCTTTATGTGCACCAAATGCCAGCAGTGCACCGAAGGGCTCCTGCATTAACCAGCGTGGGTCACGGGTAGGATTCCCCTCATTATCGACGGCACAATCGGGTGGAAGTTCCCGCCCTTCATTCCAGGCAATCCGCGCCTTGTTACCGGCCACCATACTGGTGGCGAAATCCAGTATTAAAGGTGGTTTGCCTGCTATCGGGATACCGACACAGAAAGGATTGGTCCCAAAACGCGCGCGTTTGCCGTTAAAGGGGAGTACTGAAGATCGTGTGCCGACGTTGGCAAAATGCAGGGACACCAGGCCCGCCGCCGTGGCCTGTTCCGCCCAGGCACCGATGCGGCCAAGATGGTGAGTGTGGGAAAGCCCGACGACACATACGCCAAACTGTTTCACCCGCAGGATGGCTTGTTCCATGACCAGGCGGCCGGTGATCTGACCAAACCCGTTGTTCCCCTGATAAGACAAAATGGGGCCCGCATCGCGGGTCAGACTGAGCACTGCCTGCGGATCCAATTCACCGGCGCGGATGGCCTTTATATAGCGTGGAATCAGAGAAACGCCGTGTGAGTCGTGACCTTTGAGCGACGATTCGACGAGATTGTCCGCTACCTCACCGGCGATCGCGCTGTTCACTCCGACGACCTGCAAATGCTGGCGCAAATACTGGCGTAAAAAGGTATGACTAAAAAGCGGCATAACATTTCTCTTTTATTTAAATAAGTATGTAGTGCCGAGACTATAGCGTCGGGCTTTCATTAACATAACAACATATATTGACTTTATATATCTGATATCTGCAAAGTGATAAATATATGTTAATTATTTATATCTGTGTTGGGTGTCATTTATACCATCTCGGCTGGTAGGGTGGGGCAGCGGACAATGCGGGAATAATATATTCCAAAAAATGATTTATTGATTCGAGATTAAGGGATCAGAATAATTTTTTTCAACAGAAAAAGAAATTCACTTTATTACATAACCATACCAGATAGTCGGTGAGTCAGTTATGTCATTTTATGTTCAAGGGAACTCAAATGAATTTATTACAAAGCAATCGCTTTTCTTCTTCCTGGCGTCGTTCAGGCATTTCCTTGTTGCTACTCAGCAGCCTGTTCGGGTCGGCTACGGCCAGTGCAGAAGGCCAGATCAACATCGCGCAGCAATACGGTATCGGCTATCTTATCCTTGATGTTGTCAGAGATCAGAACCTTATCGAGAAACACGGTAAGGAAGAAGGGCTGGATATTAAAGTTAACTGGCGCACACTTTCTGGTGCCACCGGGTTAAATGAAGGACTTCTTTCCGGCTCACTGGACGTGGTTGCCGCTGGGGTACCACCGGCGCTGACACTCTGGGACCGCACCAAAGGGAAGCAAAATGTTAAAGCGATTGCGGCACTCGGATCTATGCCTAATTTCCTGCTGAGCAACAATCCCGCGGTTAAAAGCATAAAAGACCTGAGTAGCAAAGACCGTATCGCAGTACCGGCTGCCGGAGTCGGCTTCCAGTCAAGGACATTGCAGATAGAAACAGCGCGCCTGTACGGCAACGCAGATTATAAGCGATTTGATAATATTACTGTGAGTCTCCCTCATCCAGATGCCAGCGCTGCGCTGATCGCCGGTGGTTCAGAAATCACGGCGCATTTTTCCAGTCCACCTTTCCAGTATCAGGCGCTGGAACATCCTGATATTCACAAAATATTGAGTTCCTATGACGTATTAGGCGGCCCGGGAACCTTTAATCTGCTGTATACCACATCGAAATTTCATGATGAAAACCCAAAAACCTACCGTGCATTTTTCGATGCTTTAGCCGAAGCGGAACAGATAATCAAAGCCGATAAAGCCGCAGCGGCACAAACTTATATTCGGGTTGAAAAGTCAAAATTACCGGTAGCCTTTATCCAGAAAATGATTGAGGACCCGGAGAATAACTTCACCATTACCCCAGAACGTACCTTTGTATACGCCGACAAGCTTTATCAGCTGGGTGTTTTGAAAAATAAAGCAGCCTCCTGGAAGGATTATTTCTTCAGTGAAGCTTATACCTTGCCGGGGAGCTGATATGTCGGAGTCATTACCGCCACCTCTGCTGCGTGTCGATAGCGTTCATCTGCAATATCGCACACGTGAGCGTCTGATTCAGGCTTCCCATGACGTCAGTTTTGACGTCTGGCCTGCCGATCGTTTTATGTTACTGGGGCCGTCAGGTTGTGGTAAATCGAGCCTGCTAAAAGCCATTGCCGGATTTCTGCCCCCGGTGTCCGGTTCCATCCGTCTTGGCGGTGAAACGGTCAGCCAGCCGGGTCCAGACCGCATGATGGTGTTCCAGGAGTTTGATCAGTTACCACCGTGGAAAACGGTGGAAGAAAACATTGCCTTTCCGCTGATAGCCAGCCGGAGAGCGGGTAAGGCGGAAGCGAAAGAGCGCGCCGGGTATTTTTTGGAAAAAGTCGGGTTAGGGGCGTTCCGCAACGCCTATCCCAATACATTATCCGGCGGAATGAAGCAGCGGGTCGCTATCGCGCGCGCGCTGGCCCTTCAGCCGCAGATTTTACTGATGGATGAACCCTTTGCCGCGCTGGATGCGCTGACGCGCCGCAAGATGCAGGAAGAGTTGCTGAGTCTGTGGGAAGACGTGCGGTTTACCTTGCTTTTTGTTACCCATTCCATCGAAGAAGCACTGATTGTTGGCAGCCGCGTTCTGCTGCTATCACCGCATCCAGGCAGGGTAAAAGCTGAACTGAACTGTCATCAATATTCACTGGAAAATTCAGGTAGCGTTGAGTTTCAGGCGGATGTTACCCGCATTCACGATTTATTATTTCCGCAACCTGCCGTGTCGGTCGTGGGTTCACCGGGACAACTGAAAGAGGACAGTTATGAGCAGGCAACCACCCATCCGGCCTGAGTATCAACGCGAGTTGACGCCGCTGGAAGATTTTGCACTGGCCACACCGTTGCCATTACATGTGCGGTTAGGGAATCTTACCTGGCTCCGAAAGTCGCTAATATTGCTGGTGCTTATTGTCATCTGGGAGGTGGCAGCGCGCTGGCAAAACAATGACCTGATGTTTCCCAGTTTCTGGCAGACGTTTACCGCCCTGCGTGAAGATATGGCGAGCGGTGAATTACCGCGTCGCGCGTGGCTGTCATTAAGCCTGCTGCTGAAAGGTTATGTCCTGGGTACCTTGCTGGCGCTGCTCGTCAGTGCACTCGCGATATCAACACGCATTGGCCGCGATTTACTGAGTACACTGACAGCCATGTTTAACCCGCTACCCGCGATAGCCTTGCTGCCGTTATCGTTGCTCTGGTTTGGGTTGGGCAACGCCAGCCTGGTCTTTGTGATTGTACATTCGGTCATTTGGCCGATGGCGCTGAATACGTGGTCAGGTTTTATGGGTGTCTCCGAAACCCTGAAAATGGCGGGCCGTAACTACGGACTAAAGGGATGGCGTTATGTGGTGTGGATTTTGATCCCCGCAGCCCTGCCTGCGCTGCTATCAGGTTTGAAAATTGGCTGGGCCTTCGCCTGGAGAACGTTAATCGCGGCCGAGCTGGTGTTTGGCGCGTCGAGCGGGAGCGGCGGACTGGGTTGGTACATTTTCCAGAATCGCAATGAAATGTACACCGACCGGGTATTCGCGGGTCTGGTGACGGTCACCATGATTGGTCTTCTGGTCGAAGGGCTGGTCTTTTCAACCCTGGAAAGGCTGACAATTAAACGCTGGGGTATGCAGAGCTAAAACCGCAAATACTTTTTGTTGTCGAGGAGAAAAACGACATGGTGTCCATCAAGACCCCTGATAATTATTTGCAGGAAGCCGGTGTGATTAGCAGGGTCGGGGAATACGTGTTGCGGCTGGCCAACCGTGTGCTGATCATCACCGGCAGTAACGCTTTACGGGCGGCAGGAGATGCGCTTCAGCAGAGTCTGGCCCGTGAGGGTATTAGCTTTGAAGTCGTCTTTTTGCAGGGGAAATGTACGTTGCCCACCCTGCAAACGCTGGCACAGCTGGCCAAAGAAATGAATGCGGAGGGCATCCTTGGCCTGGGCGGTGGTGCGGTCATGGATACCGCAAAAGGTGTGGGGGAACTGGCTGGGCAATTGCCGGTCATTCAGGTTCCCACCGTTGCAGCGACATGCGCAGCATGGTCACCTTTCAGCGTGTTGTACAACGCGCAGGGGGGACATGACGGAAGCCTTCCGCTACGGCGGTTTCCAGCCTGGATTCTGGTTGATACACAAGTCATTGCTGCCTCACCGGTGCGTTTTTTAAAAGCAGGGATCGTCGATGCGCTGGCCAAATGGTTTGAATTCAATCCGTATCAGCAAAAAAACGGCAATGACCTGGCTCTGACGTTACAACTCAATGCTTCGCTGCTGGCAGTCAACGCTTTCGAGCAATTTGGCATTCAGGCCGTGGAGGATAATTTTCATCAGCGGGTTACTCAGGCGTTAACCCAGACTATCGATGCCGTCATCGCGCTGGCAGGGTTGGCAAACAGCGTTCGTGATGAAAGTCACCAGGTGGGAGTGGCGCACGCGATTCATAACAGTATGACGCATCATGAAGTTTTTCATCGCTGGTTACATGGTGAAAAAGTGGGGTACGGTCTGGCAGTACAGGCCATTTTGCAGCACAGCAATCCCGCCGATCGTGACTCTCTGCTCGGCTGGCTTCGAAAAATGGATATGCCATTGACGCCTGCCGCGTTAGGGATTGGCGATAATATCACCTTGCTGGAACAGATTGCGGCAGGGGTGAAAATCAAACCTGAGGCCCGTCAAAATCTGCCGTTTGCCGTTGACAGCGCAAGTTTGGCTACAGCGCTGAAAGCAACACACACCGGCCTGCCTGGTGAATTGAGTATCGGGTGAGGGGCTTGACTTGCCTGGAGAAATGAGGAAATTTACGGTTCCGGGTAATCGCCGTCGGCACTCTTTACATAAACATTAAAAGCGACTTATCGTTGTGCGAGGAAGCCGCTGTTGCGGCTTCCTGCAAAGATTTACTGCTTTCCAATCCAGACTTGCGAGAGATTACCTTCAATGCCATCAGCAGTAACCGAGTGATCATGCACCTTGCGATTATAAATGGTGATGAACTGCGGTGATATCAGGTTAATATCGGGTAGGTCGTGCTCAACAATCTGCTGAAACGCCTTAAATTCCTCAACTCGCTTCTGCGGATCGTTTTCTGTTTGCGCCGTTTCGAGCAGCCGATCTACTTCAGGATTGTGGTAATCCGAAGCATTAGAGAAGGGGACGCCTTTACGGAAATTCTTCGACCAGTAGATGCGCTGAACGCCAACAGTCGGATCATACAAATTGCTATGGCCATTAATGGTGAATGAGAAGTCACGGTCAGTGTAAATGCGTCGTACAAAACTGGAAAGATCCTGGGCGCGCAGCGTTACTTTAATACCGATTTTTGCCAGCGCTGAACGGGTATATTCCGCTGTTTTACGTAGATCTTCTGCAATCGGGTTATAATCCAGCGTGACACTGAAGCGTGTGCCATCGCTGCCTTTCGGAAAACCGGCCTGATCTAACAGTTCATTGGCCTTCTTAATATCAAAATCATACGGTGAAGGGGATGGGTCGTTGTACTCTTTGATACCCGGAGCAATGGGTGATGCCGTCACTTGTCCAAGACCAAAATAGGCCACCTGTAAAATGACCTGACGATTAATTGCATGCGCCACAGCCTGGCGAACGCGAAGATCTTTGAAGTGCGCATCATCCAGATTAAATTGCAGCGAGCTGACGTTATATGAGTAACTGTTGCCTTTGGTGTCGAAACCGAGTTGAGGCAGTTTTTTCAAACGGGCTACATCGTTGAGCGCCACCGGCGTACGATAGCCAAGATCGGCATCACCGGTTTCAAACGCCACTGAACGCGCAGCCGCATCCGGGATAAACTTCACGACCAGTTGGTCAAGATAAGGGCGATTCTTGTCCCAATAGTTTGGGTTGCGCTTATATAAAATGTAACTACCACGTACCCATTTATCAAAGAGATACGGACCGGTGCCAATCGGTGCATTATTGTGGGGATTTGTCAGCGGGTCAGTACCTTCGTAAATGTGTTTCGGTACAATCGGTGATTCAGCCGCAGCAAACGCTTTTATCAGATAAGGCGCGGGCTTGGAGAGAACTAACACGGCGGTCAGAGCATCTGGCGTCTCAACTTTGGTGACATTGGCAAAAGTACTGGAAGCGCGCGGGTGTACTCTTTTGAGTAACTCAATAGAGTAAGCGACATCGGCTGAAGTGAAATCCTGTCCATCGTGCCATTTCACTCCAGGACGCAAATGGAAGGTGTAGCGTGTGCCATCTGGGCTGACCTCCCAACTGGTCGCTAACTGTGGCTTAGGGTTAAGATCAAAATCATAGCTGAGCAGCCCCTCAGTCACTTTAGCACTGACACTCAATGCTGGCGTGGCAACCGTGGTCAGTGCGATCAGCGCAGGTGGTTCGTAGTTTAATACCAGATTCAGTGTGCCACCCGCTTGTGGCTCAGCAGCCTGTGCCGCGCTTCCCAGCAGCGACGTCCCCAAAGCAACCGCTAAAAGCGAGCGGCGAAAAAGTTTCAGCATGGTTTACTCCGTTTTATTAGTGAATCCATAGTGTTCAGCAGCGGCTTCTGCGCTAATCAGTCGATTGGTGACGTCGCGTTGCACGCTGGCAGATTCGCGATCACGCGGGTTGCCTAGTCCACCACCGCCTGGAGTTTCAACGATAAGATGGCTGCCAGGCGGGATGACCTGTCGGCCTTTTCCAGACAACGTCTCCCCGCTGGAGAGCGTGACCCGTCCAGGTGCGCCAGCCAGCCCACCTTCGGCCCCCTGCGCTGGAAAGTGAATGCGATCCCAGGCTGCACCTAATTCCATCGGCAGATCCTGACCGTGTGAAAGTTCGATAATTTGCCCCAGCCCGCCGCGCTGTGCGCCTGCGCCACCGGAATCCTGGCGATATTCTTTACGCCAGAACACCACCGGGCTAATCGACTCAAGGATTTCCAGCGAGACATTGCGCACCCCGCTCGGGAAAGAGGTGGTAGAAAGACCATCAAGTCGCGGGCGCGCGCCAGTGCCACCCGTGGAGAAACTGGTAATAGAAAACCGGGGTTGCTTCAGGCTATCTTTGGCATTGTACTGCTGCAGTATATGGCCGCCGGAGAGCTGAATATTCCATAAACAGGAGGCGCCTTCCGCTGGTACTTCGCCAGGACGCGCCTGACGCAGACAGTTAAACACTACATCAGGTAACATCTGACCAATGATGTGTCTGGAGGTCACTGCCGCCGGGTATGGTGCATTCAGAATCGAACCTTCTGGTGCATCGATTTTAATCACGCCAAGCGACCCAGCATTATTAGGGATATCGGCACCAATCAGGCAGCGAATACCAAAGGAGGTATAAGCATCGGTGTAGGCTTTCACGACATTAATGCCTTTGGAGACAAAACCCGCGCTTCCGGTAAAATCAACATGAATACCGTCGTAACTGAGCGTCAGCTTTGCTTGCAGACGAAGCGGCTCACCGTAACCATCCACCCAAAGTTCACTCTCCCAACTACCGGCTGGCCAGGCACGCACCGCGTCCAGCATCGCCTGTTCCGAACGGGTCAGAATGTACTCGCCAACCTCAAGCAGATCGTTGAGTTCAAATTCATCCAGAAGGGTTAGCAGACGACGAGCACCCACATCGTTACAGGCGACCAGGGCGAGGAAATCACCTTCCACCTGAGCCGGCTCGCGCACGTTGGCTTTCACAATATTCAGTACGGTTTCATCCAGCTTCCCGGCATGGATGAATTTGATAATCGGCAGAAACAAACCCTCATGCCAGATTTGCTGTCCATCTGGGCCGGGACCGAGTCCACCGATATCGATCACATGTAGCGTAGAAGCAAACAGTGCCACTGGTCGCCCGTGATGAAATACGGGTGTAACCATGGTGATGTCATACAGGTGGCCGGTGCCTTTCCACGGATCGTTAGTGACCAGCACATCGCCGGGTTGCAGCCCTTCAATTGGAAAAACTCGCAGGAAGTGCTTAACCGACTCCGCCATGGAATTGACGTGTCCCGGCGTCCCAGTGACAGCCTGAGCCACCATGCGGCCATCAGGTAAAAATACGCCTGCCGAGAGATCACCTGCTTCACGGGTGGCGGTACCAAAAGCAGTACGAATCAGTGCCTGCGCCTGTTCTTCCACTACTGAGATCAAACGGTTCCAGATGACCTGGTATTGAATAATGTCCTGGTTCATTGCGTAGCTCCTGTATGCATTTGCCGTTCCAGCAGCAGATGTCCCTCGGGTGTGCTGCGGACAGAGAACAGCTCATCAACCAACGTGGTGGTTTCAGAATCGACGATTAACAGCGGCCCCTGATGGGGGGATTGCTGGCTCATGTGAGAGCGGGTGAATACCGGAACCCGGATGTGGCGTTGCTGCTGGAGAGAAAAAATGTCTCGCTCCGCCACAGCTGGCTGGCTAACCGATTCCGTTAACGGGGCAGGGAAGGTAATAGTGGGTGCTGCCGTTGATGCTGTGACCGTCCAGCTAATGGCTTCTACCGGTACATGATCCAGGCTGCGGCCATAGAGCTGGCGATAGCTTTGTGTGAAACGATCGTGCAAATCCGCAAGTCCCTGCGCATCGAAGCGGTTGCCCGGCAGGTGGATTGGCACTTCATGCCCCTGACCGGCATAACGCAGATACACACTGTGCTGGAGCGTGATATCGGCATGTGCTTCTGCTTCCTGCACTATCTGTTGTGCCTGTGCGCTCAGTGTCTCCAGTAATCTATTTACGGCGGCAAAATCCGGATTATCGAGCCGCTGATAAAAGCTGCGCACCGCCTGATAGGCCACCGGTGCCCACAGGAAGCCCAGTGCGGAGCCGACGCCAGCTGCGTGGGGGATCACCACTCGGTTAATGCCCAGCTTACTGGCAAGCCGCGCAGCATGAAGCGGTGCTGCACCACCAAATGCGACAAGGGTATAGTTGTCAACTTGCTTACCAAGCTCACTGGCGTGCACGCGTGCGGCATTAGCCATGTTTTCAGCGATAATTTCGGTCACTGCCAGCGCAGCGTCATCCGTGGTTAATCCGAGCGGTTCACCCACCTGTTTTGCTAGCGCATACGCTGCTTTATTAACATCTAACGCCACTTTACCACCGGCAAAACTCGACGGTTCCAGTAATCCCAGATGCGCGTTAGCATCGGTAATGGTCACCAACTCACCGCCAAGGTTGTAACTGACCGGGCCAGGCGAGGATCCCGCGCTATCCGGCCCAACTTGCAGGCGTTGTAAATTATCGATGCGTGCAATTGAACCGCCACCTGCGCCAATCTCAACCAGATCGATAACCGGAATACGAATCGGCAAACCCGAGCCTTTCTGATGTCGATGTACGCGCCCGAACTCAAAGCTGCGCGAAATCTGAGGCTGGAAATTATTGATAAAGCAGATTTTCGCCGTGGTGCCCCCCATATCAAAAGAGAGCACTTTGTTTAGATTGAGTTGGCTGGCGATATTGCTGGCAAGAATGGCACCACCAGCAGGGCCAGATTCCACCAGTCTGACGGGTTCGGTAATACCATTTTCCAGCGTGGTAATACCGCCACCAGAGGTCATCAGATAAGGTTGTCCTCTCAAACCACGCTGTTGCAACAACTGCTGTAGACGATGAAGATAACCCGCTACCAGTGGCTGTACATAGGCATTAGCAGACACCGTTGACAGACGTTCATACTCGCGAATCTCAGGACAAACCTCACTCGATAGTGACAATGTCACTTCTGGCAGCAGGTCACGCAAGATTTCCGCAGTGCGCTGTTCATGTTGCGAATTGATAAAACTTTGCAGATAGCCAATCGCCACGCTTTCGATTTTCAGCGCCCGTAGTTCACTGGCAAGTTCAATAACCTGCGCCTCATTGAGAGGGATGCGCACTTTACCTTGAGCATCAATACGCTCTTCAACGGTGAAACGCCACTGACGCTCCACCAGCGGGCGTGGCTTTTGCAAAAAAACGTCATACTGTGCAAAGCGATCCTCCTGACCAATCTCCACTAAATCGCGAAAACCTCCAGTGGTGATGAGTGCAGTACGGGCACCTTTGCGTTCGATCAGTGCATTAGTTGCCAGCGTAGTGCCCAGAATTAGCAGGTCAATATCCTTAAAATCGATCGCAGCCTGGTTAAGTACGTCGCTGATTCCTGCAATAACTGCGCGCTCAGGCGCATCTGCGCTGGTAAGGATTTTTGCAGAATACTGGGTATTCCCTTGCAGCAGCACGATATCAGTGAAAGTGCCCCCGACATCTACAGCAACCCGGTTTTTGCTATTATTACCGCCTGTTTTTGACATACTTACGCCTTTACAAATAATCAAATATTTAGGGCGTCATTAACCGGCATCACACCAATGATGGCTACTGAGTAATTCAGGTTAGTTTATGCGAAAAATAAAAATAGCCAGTCAATCTCTGTATATGTTTTTTCCGGTAATATATTCCCGTAAATATTGTTAACCCGATAAAACGTTGGCTGTTAGTTTCGCTGTTCTTAATCGAAGGAGAAGAAAAGGACGCTGGCTATGCAGCGAGAACGACATTGGCTGCTCTCATTTATTTTCAAAACTGCGCTACAGGTACTGCCAACGTTTGTGGGTATTTTACTGATCATGTTTATCATCCTGAAAGCAATACCGGGTGATGCGGTTGACGTACTGGCTGGCGAGTCTGGCGGAGCCAGTGCTGCCAGCATGGCACTGATGCGAGAGCAATATGGTCTTAACCTTCCTGCCTGGCAGCAGTTTATTAACTGGTCCAGCCATATTTTGCAGGGTAACCTCGGATTTTCGCCACGATTTAACACTCCTGTCACCACACTGATATTATCTCGACTCCCTGCCACGCTCATTTTAATGCTGGCGGCGCAATTGATGGCACTCATTATCGGTGTTTTTTTCGGCGTCATCATGGCTTTATTTGTCGGTCGCTGGCCCGATCGTGTTTTGTCTTTAGTGAGTCTGCTGCTTTATTCATTACCCGGATTTTGGATTGGATTAATGTTACTGGTGCTTTTCTCAGTATATTTAGGCTGGCTTCCCAGCAGTGGAAATATGACAATCGGTGCCGATCTCCATGGATGGGCTTATTTCAGTGATCTCTTTTCTCATGCCCTTTTACCTGTGTTTTCTCTGGCGAGTTTTTTCCTGGCCATTTATGCCCGCCTGACTCGCGCCGCAATGTTAGAGATCGCACATCAGGATTTTGTGCGAACGGCCCATGCAAAGGGACTATCCCCGTTACGCGTGACACTAGTCCATGTATTGCGTTGCGCGTTGATACCACTTGTCACCGTCAGCGGTATGCACATTGCCACGCTGCTCAGCGGCGCGGCGGTGGTAGAGACCGTATTTTCCTGGCCGGGACTGGGCAGGTTAGCGCTTGACGCTGTGATGGCGCGTGACGTCAATATATTGTTAGGGATCCTGTTGTTCTCCTCCCTGATGGTCATTGCCGCCAACTTTATCGTGGATCTTCTCCATGCCTGGCTCGATCCCCGAATTGTGAGACGCTAAATGACAATTTTCTCTCCCCTTTCCATCACACAGAGCGGTCAACATCGTGCGCTGCGTCAATTTATGCACAATCCAGCGGGCATTGCCGGTCTGTTGATTTTGCTGCTGGTCATTGCCATGGCGGTGGTTGCCCCATGGATTTATCCAGGCGACCCACTCGATATGGTGGCGTCTCCACTGTTAAAACCGGGTGATGATCTGACCTGGCCGCTGGGCACGGATGCTATGGGGCGTGACCTTGCAGCAGGCATCTTTCATGGTGCCCGTGTTTCACTCCTGATTGGCCTGGGGGCAACATTAATCGGCCTGCTTGCAGGGACAATCATTGGCAGCCTGAGTGGTTACTTCGGCGGCCTTACCGACAATTTACTGATGCGTGTAACCACATTGTTTCAAACCATGCCAGCGTTTCTGTTGGTGATTATTATTCTGTCCATAACAACCCCATCAGTGTGGTTGATTACGCTTAGTATTGGCATCACAACCTGGCCGACGATTGCGCGTTTAGTACGCGCCGAATTTCGCACCTTGCGCGAATCAGATTTTGTACTGGCCGCGCGCTGCCAGGGATTTTCATCCCTGCATATCATCACGCGCGAAATGTTACCGAATGCGCTGCCCACCATCATTGTCACCTCATCGGTGATGGTCGCGTCTGCAATCCTGATGGAAGCTGCCTTATCGTTTCTCGGTCTGGGCGATCCCAATGCAGTTAGTTGGGGCTTTCTGATCGGCAGCGGGCGAGAAATGCTACGTACCGCCTGGTATCTCACCGCCATTCCGGGCATAGCCTTGGTTGTAACCCTGCTGGGACTCAACTTGCTGGGTGATGCGTTAAACGATGCCTTTAACCCAAGATTAAGTGAACAATGATGCAACCATTACTGTCGGTGGAAAATCTGGCGATTCATTTCAATGAACACGCTGTGGTAAATGATGTGAGTTTCAGTCTGCCGCGGGGGGAAATGCTGGCACTCGTCGGGGAGTCGGGCAGCGGAAAATCTGTAACTGCTCTCGCCATCATGGGATTGCTGGCAAAACAGGCAAACGTCAGTGGTCGTATTCAGTTTAATGGGCGTGACCTTCTCAGTCTGCCATCACGTGAGATACGTTCAGTACGCGGCAACCATCTCTCGATGATTTTTCAGGAACCGATGACGTCACTCAATCCCGTCTACAGCGTGGGTGTGCAAATCGCCGAGACCTTGCGCGTACATCAGCAATTATCTCGTAAGCAGGCCCGTGCCCATGCCATTGAGTTACTGAATTTAGTCAAAATTCCTGAGCCCATACGTCGCGTGGATGATTTTCCGCATCAGTTATCCGGTGGCCAGCGCCAGCGCGTTATGATCGCAATGGCGGTAGCATGTGAGCCTAAACTCCTCATCGCTGACGAGCCAACCACCGCGCTGGACGTCACGGTTCAAGCTAATATCATGCAGCTGCTGGATCGGCTGCGTAGAGAACTCTCTCTGAGTATTTTGATGATCAGCCATGACTTAGGTCTGGTTGCACAATGGGCCGACAAAGTGGCGGTTATGCATCACGGCGATATTGTGGAACAGGGGAGTGCCAGGTTGCTTTTTGATCAGCCAAAGCACGATTATACCCGAGGTTTAATGGCGGCTTCACTGCTGGGAGAGGAAGACCTGCATTATCGCCAACGGATGCTCACTGAAATCCGTCATCATGATGCACACCAGTTCAGACTCCATCAGCCGGAGAAATTGGATTTCCCTGTGATACACGAGAAACCAGCAACGCTACCACTGTTGTCGGTGGATAATCTTGGCGTTAGCTACGCTCAGGGCAGAAAGCGCATTCCCGCATTAGAGGCCGTTGGTTTTGACCTTCAGGTGGGCGAAACGTTAGGGGTGGTTGGCGAATCCGGCTGCGGGAAGTCCACTCTGTCTCGTTCGATTCTGCGGCTGCTGCGTCCGGACAGCGGGAGAATATTGCTGGATGGCGAAGACATTACACATCAGCCCGAGTCAGCATTGAAAAATCTGCGGCAGAGCGTGCAGATGATATTTCAGGATCCTTATGCCTCACTCAATCCCCGACACTCCATTTTTACGATCCTTGATTCGGTACTCCGCCTGCACGAACCGATTCCCGCCACTCAGCGACTGGAGCGCATTCATACCATTCTCGATCGTGTGGGGTTGCCGCGCCAGTCACTGCATCGCTATGCTCATGAATTCTCCGGTGGGCAGCGTCAGCGCATTGGCATTGCAAGGGCATTGATTGTCAAACCGCGACTGGTTATTTGCGATGAAGCCGTTTCAGCACTTGATGTTTCCGTTCAGGCGCAAATTCTTAACTTGTTGCTGGAATTAAAGCAGGAGTTGGGTTTGAGTTATCTGTTTATCTCCCATAACCTGGCAGTAGTACGCTATATGTCTGACCGGATTATGGTGATGAATCAGGGCCAGATAGTGGAGTCTGGTGATGTTGAACAGGTATGGCGCAGTCCGCAACACCCTTATACGCAACAGTTGTTATCCGCCGTAACGGGGATTAGGGAATCTCAAACCGAGCGAATCAGGGCATGAGTATGCCTTATCTTTTGCCCGGCCTTTTGCAGCCATCGCGCTAGAGCGACTGTCGTTCAAAAGCTGCTTTCAAGGCATCAATAGCACATCGCAGTCGCTGCGGCATAATTGCTGTCCGCAGCCACACCGCGTAAATGGGCAGGGTAGCATTCATGTCCAGTAAACGCTTACGAAAGTCAGCGCAAGATTCAACGGCATAATGAAAAATAACCGAGGAATAAATCGGGGCATATACGTGCCCCATTCGAGCTGGTGAAATGGAACAGAGACCATCTGGGAACACGGAACAGAATGACAGTTGCCATCATCTTGAGATGATGTGTATTACAAATCTGGTGGCAGGCCATGCAGGGTGCATATTCCGACCGGTAACTTTCAAGGTAGTTGTCGTATTTTCATGCTACCTGGCGTTCTTTTTCCGGGTTTATTCAATAAAGCCTTTTTCAGTTTCAGTCTAAGGCCTTTGCAATATTAGTGAAATCCTTATCTATTTTTCTCATTTGTCACCAAAAGGTATATACCCGCAAAATCACTTCTATCGGCAGGTCGGGCGTTAATTCAGATATGAAAAGTAATGACCTTGTCGCTTTTACCGCATTACACATGTGGTTTTTCACAGGTATTACACCAGGAAAAAAGGTACCGTCATGACATTATCCAGATTATTGCTCCCGCTGTTGATTGCCGGGAATTTATCTACAGCCTGGGCAGCTGAACAAATTGTTCCCTCTTCTACCACTTTCCATGTGTCAGCTGACGAATCGCTGAAAAGTAAACTGCCCGCGGATATTGCCAAACGCGGATATATTGTTGCGGGTACCAACCCAAATACGCCCCCGACCACGTTTTTCCAGGAAGACAACAAAACCCTCGCAGGGCGTGAAATTGACGTAATGAACGCCGTTGCTGCGCGTCTGGGCGTGGAAGTGCGTTGGCAGGATACCGGCGGTTTCGACAACATTATTCCGGGGCTAAAATCAGGCCGCTATGACGTGGCGCTTTCCAATATTAACGCCACCAAAAAACGTCTTGAGCAGGTCGATTTTGTCAGTTATTACGATGCGTCACGCCTTGGCGTGATTTCCCGTAAAGACGCGAATATCGCGCCGTTTACGTCATTTGATGCCGTTTGCGGGCAGGAAATCGGCGCCGGTGCGGGGACGACACAAATCGGGCGTCTGGAAGCCGCCAGCAAGACATGTACGGATGCAGGCAAACAGCCGATCAAAATCGCCGTATTCCCGGACCGTCCTTCGGGCGTTCAGGCCGTGGTCAGTGGCCGCGTGCCGATGTTCTTTGGCCCGTATGAAGGTCTGACGTATCAGGTCAGCCAGGTGAAACCGCTGGCGCTGTCCGGCACCATTCATGTGGATGACGCGCCGGTGTCTGTGGCATTCCCGAAACAATCCGCGCTTGAAGAGGCCGTTCAGGCATCGCTTAACTCGCTGATTAAAGACGGGACTTACCAGAAGATCCTCGATAAATGGTCGATTGGCTTTGGCGCAGTGAAAGAATCCAAACGTAATGAAGAGATTTTCGGATGAGTACTGAAATAGACGGTCAGCAGCCGGAAGAACTGCGGATCGTTGGTAAGAAATACATCGGGCGCTGGATAAGCGCCCTGATCGTTGTTCTGGTGCTTGGCGCCGCCGCCCATTCCATGCTCAATAACCCGCGTTTCGAATGGTCGGTCATTGCAGAAAACTTCACCGGCCCGTCGATTTTGCAGGGTGTTTTGATGACGTTGCAACTGACCGCCATTTCGGTGGTTTTTGGCTTTGCCGGTGGCACTGTGCTGGCGCTGATGCGGTTGTCGTCTAATCCAGTGCTGGTCGCCGTGAGCTGGGGTTATACCTGGTTTTTCCGCGGCGTACCGATGCTGGTTCAGCTGTTTCTCTGGTACAACATTGCCGCGCTGTATCCGACCATTTCGTTTTCACTGCCGTGGGTAGGGGAAATCTGGAGTGCGTCGGCCAACTCGTTGATCAGCCCGTTCAGTGCCGCCGTCATTGCGCTGGTGATGCATCAGTCGGCCTATGCTGCAGAGATTATCCGCGCCGGAATTCAGAGCGTGGGTACTGGCCAGATTGAAGCCGCGCGTGCGCTCGGTTACCGGCCTGCATCCATATTCCGCCACACCGTGTTGCCACAGGCGATGCGGGCGATTTTGCCGCCTGCCGGAAATGAAGTGATCGGTCAGTTGAAAACCACCGCGGTGGTGTCGGTGATTTCACTGCAGGACGTGCTGTTTTCCGCACAGATTATTTATCAGCGCACCTATGAAGTGATCCCGTTATTGTTGGTCGCGACGCTGTGGTATCTGGCGCTGACGTCGCTGCTTGCGGTGATTCAGTATTACATCGAGCGTCATTTCAGCCGCAGCAGTGTCCGCAAGGTGAAGCGCAAATCCAAACCCCATGACGAGAAGCCACGTACGGTCAGTCGTACCGGTTTGAATGCAGGAGAAACCAGCCATGGGTGAGGCGATTGAATTCCGCAAAGTCACCAAACGTTTTTCAGGAAACATCATTCTCGACGAAATCAGCCTGGATATTCCGGCCGGTTCGGTGACGGTGATCCTCGGTCCGTCTGGTTCCGGGAAATCCACGTTACTGCGCTGCATTAATCATCTGGAAAAACTCGATGGCGGCACCATTCGTATCGGTGGCGAGCTGGTCGGCTATCGGCAAAAAGGCAACGCGCTGTATGAACTGAGCAGCGGGAAAATCGCCGCACAACGCAGCCGCACCGGCATGGTGTTTCAGCAATTTAATCTTTTTCCGCACCGCACGGTGCTGCAAAACATTACCGATGCACCGCTGCGCGTGAAGAAACAAAGCCGCCAGCAGGTGCTGACCAAAGCCCGCGCGCTGTTGCAGCAGGTGGGGTTAGCCAGCCGCGAAGATGACTGGCCACAGCAGCTTTCCGGCGGACAGCAGCAGCGCGTGGCGATTGCCCGTGCCTTGGCGATGGATCCTGAAGTGATGCTGTTTGATGAACCGACGTCGGCGCTGGACCCCGAACTGGTGGGCGAAGTGTTGCAGGTCATCAAGAAACTCGCGCATTCGGGGATCACCATGGTGATTGTGACGCACGAAATTGGCTTCGCGCGTGAGGTGGCCGATAACGTTATCTTTATGGAAGGCGGAAAAATCGTGGCGTCGGGGCCGGTGAAAACTGTGCTGGATGAAGCGGAGAACGTCCGTGTCCGCAATTTCCTGTCTACCGTTTTGTAGCATCTGCGCCAAAGAGTAAATCACACAGCTGCGGCAAACTGTCGCGGCTTTCCAGCCTGCTCAGTGCCACAATATTTGCCCGCTGCGCGTCCGTCATATTTGGCAAACAAGCACGCAATTTCCCCGGTAAATCAAATGCAATCGCCAGACTTTGCCGACGGGTAAAGCGTTTTTGCCGCGTTTCGCCGTTACGTAAAAACAGCGTGACCTGATGAAAACGCGCGGCAGGGTTTAGCTCATCCGGCGGGGCGCTGTGGTCCGGATTGCGCGTGACTTTGGCGGCCAGCGCGGCGATCTCAGCATCTGGCGGGTTTTCTGAGAAATCCTGTATCAGCAGGGCATCGCGCGACAGGCTGGCGGCAATCACATATTCCAGGCTGAACCGCGCCTCTATACCGTTCAACGGCACGCGCACTGACGCTGCAATATCGCCGCCCGGCGGGAAAGACACTTCAATCCGTTCTATCGCATTTTTCAGGTCGTTTATTGAATGGCCCTGTTGCAGCCAGTCGTGACGGATCGCCCGCGCGGCATCTGCGGCGCTGTGCGTGCCGCCACAGGTCGGATAGGGTTTACATTCCAGTCCCGGCGAAACAATGCGCCACGGCGTGCCCCAGCTTTCGGTGAGTTTTTCCGGCTGTTGCTGACCCGCGCAGTACGCGGCGAGAAAGCTGTTCAGCACGTTTTCTGCCTGACCGTGAAAACCGGCCAACGTCAGCAGGGTGGATGTAACGGCAATCTGCGCTGCCAGTCCGGCGTGCAGCGGTTTAACCGCGCTGCCAAACTGCGCGCGTAAACCGGCTGCCTGCGTTGCCGCAGTCCCCAGAATAATGGCCGTTTCCTGTTCGCTGGCGCTGACCAGCCATGCACAGGCTGCGGCCGCGGCAATCGTGCCGAGCGTGGCGGTATTGTGGAAACCGAGTTTGTAATGCTGCGCACCGGCGGCCAGCCCGAGGCGACCGGCGGTTTCCACGCCCGTAACCCACGCATTGAGAAACTGTTCGCCGCTGATATCGGGGCGCTCAGCGGCCAGCGCCAGCAGCGCAGGCAAAATCACCACGCCGGGATGACCGCGAAAATCCGGGTGGAAATCATCGAAATCCAACGCATGACCGGCGTAACCGAGCAGCACGGCGCGCGTCTGTGCATCGTTCGCACGGTAAACCTGCTGCAAACTTTCCAGCCCGGAATCTCCGGCTTCGCCGCGCACCACGGGCAGCGCAACAGCCAGAAAATCCAGCAGCCCTTCGCGGGCCTTTTCACGCGCTTCGGCGGAGGGACGCGCGCTGACGATAAGCTTTGCCAGCGAAGAAGTCAGTGACATGTTTTTTTCCTGTTTCAGGCCTGCGGGCTGAGGTGTTCAAGGGCGTTGACGGCCAGCTGCGCGAGATAATGCGCGGTCGGGAACAGCGCGCGGTCATCGACGCGAAATTCCGGATGATGCAACGCGAACGGGCCGCCGGAACCAATCATCAGGAATGCGCCGGGCAGCTTTTGCTGATAGAACGCAAAGTCTTCACCGATCGGACTGGCCTCCACGCGACGTGCTTCAAAGCCGGAGCCTGCGGCCTGCGCCAGTGAGAAATCCACCCATTCGGCAGTATTCACCACCGACGGCGGGCCAGGCTGCCAGTCGAGTGCGATTTGCGTATCAAAGGCGTCGGCGATGCCTTTGAGTACCTGACGGAAACGGCGTTCGATAAGCTCGCGGGTGTCCTGATTAAACGAGCGCACCGTGCCTTCGAGCCAGGCAGAATCGGGGATCACGTTCCACGTACTGCCGCTGTGCACCTGCGTGATGGAGACCACCGCGTTGTGATCAGACGGCACGTTGCGCGCAATCAGCGTCTGCAATGCGCCGATGATTTGCCCGGCAATAATGATAGGGTCGTTGCCTTCATGCGGGCGGGCGGCGTGGCTGCCTGTGCCTGCAATGGTGATGGCAAAACGGTCGACGCCAGCAGTGAGTGCGCCATCTTTGCTGCCGATAATGCCGACTGGCAACGTCGGGTCGTTGTGAATGCCAAAAATCACGGCGGCGTTATCGAGTGCGCCGGTTTCAATCAGCGCCGGTGCGCCGTGGCCGGTTTCTTCCGCCGCCTGAAATAAAATGCGCACGGTGCCGGAAAGCGTTTCCTCGCGCTCTTTGAGCAGAATCGCCGCGCCGAGCGCCGCCGACGTATGGAAATCATGGCCGCATGCGTGCATCACGCCGGGGTTTTCCGAGGTGTATGCCACGCCCGATTTTTCCTCTATGGGCAGGGCGTCGATATCGGAACGTAATACCACGAGCTTACCGGCTTTTTGGCCGCCAATCTCGGCCACCAGACCGGTTTTCAGCGGTAAATTCAGGATGCGAATCTGATGACTTTCCAGCACGGCTTTAATGCGCGCCGTGGTCTCAAATTCCTGGTTGGAAAGCTCAGGGAAGCGGTGCATGTTATGGCGAAAATCCTCAATGAATTTCGCCAGCGCCTGATGTTCCTGACCGGTATTCAACATGTAAAACTCCTTAAGCGGGCTGACGCGCCAGCCATTCGGCATGGCGTTCTTCGTTGAGGATCTTTTTCAGATACAGCGTGATATGGCCTTTGCCGAGGTCCCTTTCGAAGGCAGGCTGAAAGCCCAGTTTGATGTACATTTCGCGCAGCCACGGATGGCTGGTGGCGGTGCCGAGCGAATACGCCGGCGCTTTGAGTTCGCCGATAAGAATGTGGTCTTCCAGCCATTCCAGCAGCCGTTTACCAAGATGCTGGCCTTTGTATTCCGGGTGCGTCCCGAACCAGCCGATATGCGGCAGACCCATCGGCCCCGGCAGCGTGCCCCACGGAAAACGTAAAGTGACCGACGCCACCATGCGCTGGCCGTCAAACAGGGCAAATACCGCATGTTCATCAAGATGTTTTGTCACCCGCGCCAGATCGGCAGTGGCAGCGTCAAAGTGAATGCCGAGGGCTTTAATCGGGGCGTATGCGGCCAGCATCAACGACAGATATTCGTGCTTGTCGTCTGAATTCAGTCGCCGGAAATGTGGGGTCATAGCGCAGGTTTCTCCGGGGATGATAAATGACCGGACTGTTCAGCGAAGCGGATAACGTCATCCACTTTTTGCGGCGCACAGCCGATGTAATTTGCCGGATCCAGCCAGTGATCCAGATCTTCTTCCGGGATGCTGGCGGCCAGAACCGGGTGTGCTAAAAGTACGGATTTAAAAGATTGACGGTTCTCGAATGCCTGCATAGCGCACTCGTAAACCAGGTGATGCGCCGTCTGTTTGCCGAGTTTTTTACCCACTTCAAACATCACTTTTTCCGACAGCAGCAGGCCGTCCTGCATCTGCAAATTCGCCAGCATGCGGGCTTTATTGACCGTCAGGCCGGACAAAATGGCATGGGCGTTTTGCAACTGGGCGGAAAGATAAATCGAGATTTCCGGCAGGGCGATCCACTCTGCTCGCCAGCTCATGGCATCGCGCTCATGCTCGACGTGCATGGACTGATAAATCAGCGATGCGCTGTGTAAAAGCGGGGCGGTCAGGCTGGCTAAACCTTCGATGGCGGCTGGATTACGTTTATGCGGCATGGTGGTCGAGCCGATTTTCCCCGTGCTGAACGGTTCTTCGACTTCATTAATTTCGGTGCGCATCAGGTTGTAAAGTTCGTTGCCGATTTTGCCCAGCGTGCCGCTGATGAGTACCGCCGTACTGGCGTATTCCGAGAAACGGTCGCGCGCCGCCTGCCAGCCGATATTGGGCGTATTCAGGTTAAGGCGAGTCAGCGTGCGGCGTTCGATTTCCGGGCCCGCTTCACCGAGCGCGGCATAGGTGCTGATCGCGCCGCTAAGATTGCCAGTCAGCAGACGTGGCGTAATGGCCTGAAGGCGGTCAAGGTGGCGGATGAATTCATCCAGCCAGACGGCGACTTTAAAGCCGAACGTGGTCGGCAGCGCCTGCATGCCGTGGGTGCGGCCGGCCATCAGAGTGTGCTGATGTTCGCCCGCCAGATTTTTCAGCACATTCGCCAGTGCGGTGCTGTCACGTATGATCACTTTCATGGTCTGGGCGAGCTGCAAAACCGTTGCGGTATCTACGATATCCTGCGTGGTAGCGCCGTAATGAATGTATTCTCCGGCCTCGCCGCACTGTTTTTGCAACGCTGTCAGCACCGGCATCAGGGAATGTTTCATCTGCGCGCCGGACGCGGCGATATCGTCAATGTTCAGCAAACTGGCGTCGGCCAGTTCCGCAATAGACAGTGCCGCTTGTTGCGGGATCACGCCGAGTTCGCCTTCGGCTAATGCCAGCGCCACTTCGACATTTATTTGCTGCGTCAGCCGATTTCTTTCTGACCAGATTTCCCGCATTTCCGGTGTGCCAAAATTATTACCAAGTAAAAGAAAATCTATCGGATGTGAGGCCATAATAATCTCTGTTTTTTGGAGGATTAATTAATGAGTCGGAAAATCAATAGTAAATATCAGGATATTGCTGTCGTCAGATATTCCGGTTTTTGTTCATTAAATTAACCCTTTATAGCGCTATGATTTCTTTGATCCAACACAGGATGCAAGGGGTTTTGATGCTATAGATAAAATTCATCTATCCTATTGCGAATTAGTGAATAAGGATGCGCAATCAGAACGTTGTTTATTTTTCCAATTCACGTACGATGTTTATATAACGACTTAATATATCCAATATCCGAATTCCTGTTTATTACGGGCAGGCAGTTTATTCAATTACTGACCAGAGAATAGGGCATCATCGTGTTCGCTATAAAATCACCGCAAACCTATCACCATCAGCCGGGACTGCGCGCCCGCGTCGGCGAACTTCTTGCCGTTCACGCCACCGAAATTGCCATTATCACCAGCCCGAAAGCGTGGCAGGCGGTGAATCCTCAGCTGGAAAACAGCCTGCGTGACGCGGGGATCCGCTGGCAGGTGAATTTCCTGACCACTGAATGCACCGATGCCGCGATTGAAACGCATCTCACCGCCGTGCGCGCGCAAAATGCAACGCTGGTGCTGGGTATCGGCGGTGGGCGCGTGCTGGACTGCGCCAAAGCCATCGCGAATCTGATCGGCGATATTGTGCTGGTGACGCTGCCGACGGTGGCCGCAACCTGCGCCGCCTGGTCGCCGGTCAGCATTATTTATAACGCGCACGGCGGGCATGTCCGCAGCCAGCCGTTATCGCGTATGCCGCTGATGGTGCTGGTCGACAGCGAAGTGATTGCGCAAAACGATGTGCGTTACCTGAAAGCGGGTATCGTGGACGCGCTGGCGAAGTGGTACGAATTCCGTCCGTATAAACAAAAAAACGATGACAGCCTGGCGCTGAACCTGAAGATTCAGGCCGCAAAACTGGCAGTCGAAACCTTTGATAAATACGGTGCGCAGGCCGTGCTCGATAACGCCCGCCACGAAGTCACTCCGGCACTGATCAAAGTGATCGACGCCAATATCGCAGCAGCGGGCATGGCAAACAGCATGCGCGATGAAACCCCGGCCCCAGGCGTGGCGCATGCCATTCATAACCGTTTTACCCATCAGCCTGAGCTGCACGACTGGCTGCACGGCGAAAAAGTCGGTTTCGGCCTGCTGGTGCAGTCACTGATGGAAAGCGACAGCGGCGAACCGGATCCGCAACTGCTGGCGCTGCTGCGGCAGTACGACGCGCCGCTGGTATTACCGGAACTCAAGGGCAACCGTGATGAAATCCTTTCGGCGATTGCCTGTGAAGTGAAGTTCTCTGCCGAAAACGCGGCTCGGCTGCCGTTTTCCATGACCGCCGAACATATCGAAAAAGCCCTGCGGGCGACAGAAAATCAACACTATTCTTAGGAACATCTCATGACTTCTTCTTCAGAAAACACCAGGAAGCTGCGCCTCGGCCTGTTTGTGCAACCGCTCGGGCATCACGTCAGCGGCTGGCGTTTAACCGAAAAACTCGGTTCGCCAACGGACGTCGAATGGCTGACGTGGATCGCTAAAAAAGCCGAAGAAGGCAAGTTCGACATGTTCTTCATCGGAGACGCGCTGGCGACCAGCGTTTACCGTCTGCCTTCCACCATGGCGCGCCTCGAACCGCTGACATTGCTGGCGGCGCTGGCAGTGCAGACCCGTCATATCGGGCTGGCGGCAACCGCATCCACCACCTTTACCGACCCGTTTAATCTGGCACGCAGCTTTTCGTCACTGGATCACATCAGCCATGGTCGTGCGGCGTGGAACGTAGTGACGTCGTTTTCCACCGACGTGGCGCGCAATTTCAGCCGTGAAGATATGCCGATGCACGCCGAACGTTATGCGGTGGCACACGAGTTTCTCGATGTGGCGTTCAAGCTGTGGGAAGGCTGGCAGGAAGGAGCGGTGGAGCCGGACAAAGCCAGTGGCCAGTATTTCGTGAATGAAAAAATTCAGCCTATCGATCATCGCGGGAAATACTTCCAGGTGCAGGGGCCGCTGAATATTACGCGTTCACCGCAGGGACGTCCGGTGATTATCGAGGCCGGTTCTTCCGCGGACGGCCAGAAGCTGGCTGCCGCTACCGCCGAAGTCGTGTTTACCGCCGCCGCGACGCTGGAAGACGCGCAGACATTTTACCGTTCGCAGAAACAGCAGGTAAAAGACGCGGGGCGACATCCGGATCATGTGCTGATCCTGCCCGGCGTGATGCCGATTGTTGGCCGCACGCGGGAAGAAGCGCGTGAAACGTGGCGTGAACTCAATTCGCTGGTGGATATCGATAACGGTATCCGTCAGCTTTCGACCCGCTTTAACATGGATCTTAGCCAGTTCCCGCTCGACGGTCCGGTGCCGGATGTGCCTGCCGGTGAAGGCAATCAGAGCCGAGTGAAACTGCTCACTGATCTGGCCTACCGTGAAAATCTGACCCTGCGTGAACTGGCTGCGATTGCCGCCGGATCGCGCGGACACCGCGTACTGGTGGGAACAGCGGAAGACATCGCCGATGATTTCCAGCACTGGCTGGAGCAGGGCGGCGCGGACGGTTTCAATATTATGCCTGCCATCATGCCAGAACAGCTTTCGCTGTTCGTCGAGCTGGTGATCCCGGAATTACGCCGTCGCGGGTTGTTTCGCGAAGAGTATGAATTCAGCACATTGCGCGAAAACCTGGGTTTGCCCGCGCTCTGATATAAGGATAACGGTATGACGATTTCGCTGTCACAGCGCGTGCAACGCGTTTCGCTTTCTGCCAATGCGGCGGCAAAGCAGCGTACTAATGATCTGAAAAAGGCCGGCGTAGATATTCTGGATCTCACCACCGGTGAACCGGACTTTGATACGCCGGAGCACATCAAACAGGCAACGTACGAGGCTATTGCGCGCGGTGAAACCAAATACACGCCAACGCCCGGAATACGGGCGCTGCGCGAGGCGGTGCAGCGCAAATTGCGGCAGGAAAACCAGCTGGAGTTTGGCATCGATAACCTGATTATTGCCAACGGCGCGAAGCAGATCATTTTCAACGCGTTTGCAGCGACATTAAACGACGGTGATGAAGTGATTGTGCCGGTGCCGTACTGGCCGACGTTCCCGGACAGCGTGCGCTTTAATGGCGGCACGCCGGTGTTGGTGGAATGTCATCTGGAGCAGGGTTATAAGCTTTTGCCCGAGCAACTGGCGGCGAGCATCACGGCGCGCACGCGCTGGCTGGTGCTCAATCATCCGGGAAATCCGAGCGGTGCGGTGTATTCAGCGCAAGAATTACAGGCGCTGGCCGATGTGCTGCGCGAGCATCCGCACGTGCTGGTCATGCTCGATGACTTGTACGAACACATTCTGTTTGATGGCCGTGAACGCCGTAATTTGCTGAACGTGGCGGACGATTTTCAGGCGCGCAGTTTGCTGGTCGGCGGCGTGTCTAAAACCTACGCCATGACCGGCTGGCGCATTGGTTTCGGTGCCGGGCCCAAAGCGCTGATCACTGCCATGACCGTGGTGCAATCGCAAATCAGTTCCGGTGCCAGTTCGGTGAGCCAGGCGGCAGCGCTGGCGGCGTACAACGGCGGCCTGGATTTCCTCGCGCCACAGGTAGCGGCGTATCAGCAGCGGCGTGACGATATCATCGGGATCTTATCCGGCATTGATGGCCTGGAACTGACGTTGCCACAGGGCGGATTTTTCGTTTTCTGTCGCTGTAGCGGGTTGATTGGCCGTTACCGGCCGGGGGGCAGTCAACTGAAAAGCGAAGCCGATGTGCTGGATTATCTGCTGGAAAACGGTGTGTCTGCCGTGGGGGGCAGTGCCTATGGGCTCTCGCCGTATTTCCGCTTATCCATTGCCACCGATAATGACACAGTGAAAGAGGCTGGGCGGCGCATTGCTGCTGCGTGTGCAAGACTGAGCCCAGCACAATGATTTCTAATCCCGCTGATGCGCTAAAGCATCAGTGGGAATGTCACGTCTCCCGCGCGATAAATCGCGCCGCTACGGGTGGGTGCGGTCCGGGGTCTGTGCGGATAGCGTATTTAACATAACAAGTGCAATCAGTAGTTTTCCTGAGTAATTAGTTTCGTGTGTAGGGATGACACTAAGACGATTTACCCTCATAATGACAACACAAATGACACCACAAGAGACAACATCATGAGCAGCACTATTCATTTTCGGATAGATGAAGAAACGAAACGTTTGGCCATGCTTGCTGCGGAGCGCCAACAAATGAGCCTTACTGAACTCATGCGTCAGCGGGCAGAAGAACTGGCAGCAGAAGAACTCCGTTTTCAAAACAGCGATCATGAGCACTGGCTGGAGCAACAGATAGCTCACGCGTTCAATCGCCATGACTCCGGTGAAGGCGAATACCTTAACAATGATGAAGTGACAAAACGCATGGATGATCTACGACAGCGGGCTGCTCAGGGGAAATTGTGACCACGAATATAGTCTGGGAAAGACGGGCGCTGACTGACAGAGAAGACATTTTTCTCTACCTAAACAAAGAAGCTGGCGCTTTGGTCGCCATTGCTGCTGATGACAGGCTCGCAACGATGGTGGATATACTTAAGGAAAACCCTATGGCGGGAGTGCAGGTCGGGCGAACTCTAAAACATAGAAAGCTTGTAATACCACATTTTCCCTTCATCGTTGTATATGTGGCTGACGGGAACAAAGTGAGCATTCTACGGGTCCTTCATACATCCCGAAAAATAGCCGGGCAATACAGCCGTAGTTGAGTGATGAACTGGAAGAAAGTTGCTACAGGAGAAGTGCGTTCCGGGTGCGCATCAGGATATTTAATTTAACATAAGATACATTACCCGTACTTTTATGTAATGGCTAAATTGAGAAGTCCGCCTCGGAGATGCGGATATTTTCCTGGACTGTTATGTTGTGATCCCCTGATGCTGCCGGTACTTCACCGGACTCATTGCACCTAATGATATTTTGATTCGACTCTCGTTATACCAGCGTATGTACCTGTCCAGGAAGCACATAAAATCTTCCAGCGTTGTGCTCGCCCAGTTTCTGCCATAACAGACACAGAGCACTCTCTTCATCAGACTCTGCGCCGTTGTACCAGATGCGCCAGCCCGGTACATAACAGGTAGTAAACCAGCCCGGTAAACACAAACAACGCTGCAGGATAAACCTGCACCCGATTGTTGACCTGACCTGCCAGTGTCGTCAGTTCAGGCACGTTGAGGATAAAGGCCAGCGAAGTATCTTTAATCAGGTTAATGCCGATGCCTGCCAGAGAGGGTTTGATATTGCGCAGCGTCTGCGGTAACAGGATATGCCACAACAGTTGCCTGTCTGAGAATCCCTGGCTCTGCGCCGCCTGGTGTTGACCCGAAGGTAACGCCTGCAATCCAGCTAACGTGCTATGCATCACCGAGGCAGCCGTGAACCAGGCCAGCGCCAGGGTCACGGTCAGTGCGCCCGGCATATCGCTACCGGTCAGCGCGGGCAGCAAATACCAAAGCCAGAAGATCACAAAGATCAGCGGGATGCCGCGAATAAGCTCAGCCCACAGAAACAACATTGAGCGTATCGCCCCACGGAATCGCCATGCGAGGCACGCCAGCGCCATACCGCCCGGGAATGCCAGCAGCGCGGCACCGATAGCCATCAGCAAGGTCAGTAGTACCCCGCCGGGTTCACCGTTGGCGAGGTTCCCCCACAGTAAATACCCCAGGTTATCGAGGATAACCTGTAAGCCGCCATTCATCGTTCATCTCCCATAAGACGACGTCCAGGTCCCAGCCATCCGAGGGCAAACCCCAGCAGCACACCGGTGACCAGATACAACACCGTTCCCACCGCGAAGGCTTCAAGCGCATGTGCGTTATAACTGTCAACCTGACGTACCTGATAGGTCAGTTCAGCAAAACCGATCCCGCTGGCGAGCGACGAGAGTTTCATCAAATTCAGGTATTGACCGGTTATCGGCTGCCAGGCATTCACCAACCCCTGCGGCAACAATATGCAGCGCAGCGCCATTGCTGCTGAAAATCCCTGACTGACCGCCGCTTCGCGCTGTCCGTCCGGTACGGCACTTAAACCGGCACTGATCTCCTCGACCAGAAAGGCGGAGATGAAGGCACCTAACCCCCACGCTGAGCACAGAAACTCAGGCGTCAGCCAACTGACGTCACCCGCTAACAAGGCGCCGGGATGGTCGGCATTGATCCAGTCGCGCCACAAGCGCGGCAACAGATTCCAGGCGGAAAAATACCAGAACAGGAACTGGACCAGAATCGGGGTATTGCGGAACAGGGAAACCCACAACGCCACGCCACGTACCGCCAGCGCATGACCGCTGAGACGCAGAAACAGCAACAGCACGGCCAGTGCCGTTGCCAGTAATGCGCCGATGACACTGACCCACAAGGTGGTCACATAACCATTCAGGATCCACTGTAATGGCTGCCCGCTGAGTACCCCTTGCCAGTCGAAATGCAGCTTCATGAGAAAAAATCCTGATGCAGGGGATCTAACACTTTTTTCAAAAAGCGCTGGGCCCGCGGATGGGTCGGCTGGCGGAAAAAATGCGCCGGGGATGCCACTTCGAGGATCTCCCCGCCATCAATAAACACCACCCGATCAGCAATCTCGCGTGCAAATTGCATCTCGTGCGTCACCACAATCATGGTAATGCCACTCTGTGCCAGTGATTTCATGACCTGCAACACTTCGCCAATCATCTCCGGGTCCAACGCGGATGTTGGCTCATCAAACAGAATGATTTGCGGTGACGATGCCAGTGCACGGGCAATCGCCACACGCTGTTGCTGACCACCCGATAACTGGGACGGAAGATGCGATGCTTTATCGGCCAGTCCGACATGGGCCAGCAACTCGTGGGCCCGCTGTTGTGCCGCCGCTTTTTTCCAGCCATGCACCACGTGGAGTGGCACGCTGATGTTGTGTAATGCAGTCAGATGCGCGTACAAATTAAATTGCTGGAAGACGAAGCCGATTCGACTGCGTAACTGGCGTAAACCTGCGCCCGACAAGCCTGCCGTGGGACGGTTATCGACAAAAATTTCACCCTCGCTAAGATTTTCCAGTTGGTTAATCAGACGAATCAGCGTCGATTTACCCGAGCCGGAAGGCCCGATGATCGCCACCACTTCGCCCGACTCAATATGCAAATCCACACCACTCAGTACCTGGCGGTCGCCGTAACGTTTACCGGCACGGCGAAAGGTGACACTGGCTTTCTGCAGATGTGAAAAATCCGCAGCCAGGGCCGCGGATACAGCTTTCATAAGGAACATAGACGTTTACTTCGCTTCAATCCTGAAGTTACGGGGTGAAGGTGCTGGCGTACCCGGACCAAACCAGGTGTTATAGATCTGCGCTGCCTGACCATTTTTCTCCAGCGCCAGCAACTCATCATTGACGGCTTTCAACAATGCGGGCTGGTCTTTCTTCACACCCACGCCGATTTCTTCTTTACTCAGCAGAGTCGGCAGTACTTTGAAATTGGCCTTGTCCGGTGCCGCCGCCAGCAGCCCGGCGAGAATGGTGCTGTCCTGAGTAATCGCCTGAACATTACCGTTGCGTAACGCCGTCAGCGCCAGCGGAATATCGTCATAGGCAAGGACTCTGGCCTGCGGATAACGTTGATGCAACGCCTGTTCACCAGTCGTGCCCTTCACCGCACCAATTCTCGCGTGGCTGTATTTATCCAGTTGGTCAGGTGATTTTGCCGGAACAAGGAACTGCTGGCCGGTCACAAAATAGGGGATGGAGAAATCGATAACCTGGGCGCGTTCCGGGGTAATGGTGATATCGGCGACAATCAAATCAGCCTTGCCAGATTGCAACAGCGGGATGCGGTTTGCCGGATTGGTGGCGACCAGTTTCAGTTTCACGCCCAGCGAGTTGGCGAGAGCTTTAGCGAAGTCCACATCGTAGCCCACCAGTTCATGACTTTTGGCGTCAATGGAACCGAACGGTGGGTTTGCATCGAAGGTTGCGACCTTGATTTCTCCGGCAGCTTTGATATCCGCTAACTGATCGGCACTGGCGGCAGCGGAAACTAACAGCGTGGTCAGGAACACAGTTGTTAATATTTTTTTCTTATGTGTTGCTTTTTGGTTTCTCATGAAAATCCTTTAAAATCAGTGCGTGTGTGTGCCTGTTACGCTCCCACATCCTTGCAGGGGAAACAAAGAATAAAAAAAACTTATGAAATATCTGAAATGAATAATCCTTCAGATTCAGCAAATACCAATGCGTCACTGATATCGCGGTGCCAAAAATTAATGAAACATTTGACCACACCGCCTCTGGCAGCCGCTCAGAAAGATTCCAGTCGCTGCAGAAGCAATGCCAGTAATATATCCAGCATCGGTGTTGCCACCTCTGTCACTCGCGCCAGCTGCTGGACAGCTATAAGTTGCCCTTCCACCTCTGGCGTCCTCCCTGTCAGCAGATCCTGTAGCATCGATGGCGCGTGCCTGCTGTGAGAAAAGCTCTGGATAATGTCACTCACGTCCTCTGGCAACGTTACGTTATGGGCCGCAGCTATCATCCCTGTTTCCATCAGGAGTTGCCGGAACAGCTGACGCAGCGTCGCGCTTTTCATCACATCGGCAGGAAGCGACATAGTCAGCGTAGTGAGCAATGAACTGGCGACATTTATGCGCAGTTTACGCCACACCTCGTAACGGATATCCGCAACAGCAATAACCGGCAATGCCGGTGCCAGGCTTTGTTCCAGCCTCAGCAGGCGTTCACTGAACCCGCCTTCAGGTTCACCGAGATAATAACGCGCTGAATTCCCTTCCTGTTTCACCACACCAGGAGCAATCACCTGACTCGGGCAATGAATGATGCAACCCAAAGTGCGCCTGACACCAATATGGCGGGCGATCACGCCATGCGTATCCAGACCCGGGGCGTTCTGCCCCTTGAAATACCACCACGGCAATCCATTTTGCGCGAATATCACCGGCGTATCTGGCCCCAGCAACAAACTCATCGCCTGAGCTGCCCCGGCAATAGCATGAGATTTTAACGTACAGATAACGACATCCTGCACACCGAAGTCCTTCGCATATTCGCTGGCCGTCACCCTGACGTTATCGCTTGTATTGTCCGCGATATATTCCAGTCCATTACGTCGCATCGCTTCCAGGTGAGCACCTCTGGCAATGACGCTCACCTGATGCCCTGCCCGTGCCAGCTTTGCTGCCATCACACTGCCCACAGCCCCGGCCCCGTAAATCGCGATGCGTGCCATATTTCCCGCCCAATTGATGATCGTTGAACGCGAGGGTAGATATCATTGGGAGAAGGGAAAAATGATTTAACCAGATAACTTAACTCTTAATACGCAATATGAAACTTATCATTAACAAAGCTGGTGGGATAAATCCTAACCACAGAATATAAAACGCGTCTCCTTCGCTATTAAAGTATATTCAACACCCACTTATAAAAATCACTAACAATTCCCTCAGAAAAATAAGAAGCCGGCCTGATTGTCATTACTCTAAATAGCGAATGCGGATTTACAATGCCGATATTGTTATTTATCTCACTTATTTCATCTTCGTTAGATTGGTTAATCGAAAAGTCAATAAATAAAAAACTCACCTGATTATCACTTCATCGTATAAGGAGCATTCCGCCTATGTCGCGGTTGTATAAATTAGTCATTGCCTCGCTGCTTCTGCTGGGGGCCACCACGGGCACAACATCGGCTGCGGACAGTGCTCCCACACCGGTCAGGGGTGGCACATTGATTGTCGCCATCGATCCTGAACCCAGTACTTTAACCGCCACCTTTAATAACCAATATGCCAACCGTACCATCTCCGCCAATATTTTTGATGGTCTGCTGACCTATGATGATAATTATCAACCCCACCCTAACCTGGCTGAATCATGGACAGTGTCACCGGATGGCAAATCGATCACATTTAAATTACGTCACGATGTAAAATGGCATGACGGTCAACCATTTACCTCGAAAGATGTGCGTTATTCTGCGCTGGAGGTGTGGAAGAAAGTGCATTCGCGTGGTCGTTCCACCTTTGCCACCCTCACTGATGTTGAAACCCCGGATGACTGGACAGCAATATTCCGTCTCAGCGCACCTTCACAGGTCATTCTGAATGCATTTGACGGTGCGGAATCACAGGTCTTACCGGCACATATTTTTGCGGGTAAGGATATCCGTACCAACCCCGCCAGCGCAGCCCCCATCGGCACTGGCCCGTTTAAATTCAGTAAGTGGGTGCGCGGCCAATATGTGGAACTGGTGCGTAACCCGGATTACTGGGACAAAGGGAAACCCTATCTCGATCGTATTATCTATCGTTTTATCCCCGATGCTTCGGCACGCAGCGCGGCTCTGGAATCTGGCGAAGTGCAGTACGTTCCTTTTGCCGGTATCCCGTTTGCGGATATCAGTCGCCTGAAGCAAAATCCTCAGCTGGCTTTTGACTCACGTGGTTATTCTTACGCGGCTCAAACCTATTTTCTTGCCTTCAACCTGCGCAATAAATATCTGGCACAGCAGAAAGTTCGCCAGGCGTTTGCCCATGCTATCGATCGTCAGCGCCTGATTGATACCGTCTGGTACGGGCAGAGCAAACCGGAATACAGCGTTATTCCCTCTTCACTGACTCGTTATTTTACTAACGACATCCCTCATTACGACTACGACATTGCCAAAGGCAACCAGTTGCTGGACGAAGCCGGTTTCAAAAAAGGTGCCGACGGATCGCGCTTTACCCTGCGCCTGTACAGTGATCCAGCGTCCAGCCAGGCGCTTCTGGTTGGCGAATTCCTGCGGCAGTCGTTAAGTAAACTTGGCATCACCCTTAAGTATATCCCACTGGATAACGCGACTTTCACCCGTCGGATTTACACCGATTATGATTTTGATGTGGTTTTCCAGGGGTGGGGCATCATGCTCGATCCGCAAATGGGTCTGACACGCGTTTATGACTCCAGCGCTCAACAGGCGGGTGTGCCTTACGCCAATGCCTTTGCCTATAGCAACCCGCAGATGGATGACATCATTCACCGCTATCAGCGCGAAGTGGACCCACAAAAACGCATTGAAGAATTCCATGAGTTCCAGCGTCTGGCGATGACCGACCTGCCGTTGATTCCCATCATGCAAGCCCCCTTCTTCACCGCCTATAACCGCAAGCTGCATGGGATTGATTTCTCGCCAGCGGGGGCACATTCCGGCTTCCGCAACGCCTGGCTTGCGCCTTAATCCACAGGAGAACCCTATGTCTGACTTAGCGCTTGAACCCGTATCCCGCAACAGTGTAAGCGATGCTGAATGGCAGGCGCGTATTGACCTTGCCGCCGCACACCATTTTTCGCATCGCAATGGATTTAGCCAGGGGATCTATAACCATCTGACGCTCGCCGTCCCTGATGAACAGGCTTTTTTGCTGCTGCCGTTTGGCCTGCACTGGACTGAGGCCACCGCCAGCGTGTTTCTCAAAGTGGGGTATGACGGCCAGTTGCTGGCCGGAGGTGGGCAGATCCAACGTTCGGCTTACTGTATCCATGCGCCGATTCATGCTTTTTCGCCAAAGCATGCTGCGGTATTTCACACCCACATGCCCTACGCCAGTGCTATCGCACGCCTGGCGGATCAGCGGCTATTAATTACCGGTCAGGCTGAGGCTCTGCTCAGTGACGATATCGCCTATGACAATGACTACCAGGCGCTGGCGCGCGATCCGTTGGAAGGTGAACGGCTGGCGGATTTACTGCAACTGAAATCGATTTTGTTTATGGCTAATCACGGCGTGGTTGTGACCGGTGAAGATGCTGCTGAGGCGTGGGACCGGCTGTATGCCCTCGAATATGCCTGCCAGGTTCAGCTTTACGCCCGCTGGACCGGAGAGCCATTGCGCGAGCTGACACCCGCACTGCGCGAAAAGGTGCGCCATCAGATTACGCGCACGCCGTTGCATGATGCCGCTACCAGCCGCTATTTGCCGGGCCATGCCCTGCATTTCAACGCCCTTAAACGTCTGCTTGATCGTGACGGCGTCACGTATCGCGACTAACCCACCGGAGATAAGATGACGACCATTAACGAACACAACGGCCATTTTGATTTTGCCGTGGTGACACGCGACACTTCAGCCAGCACGGTGGTGGCTGCCGCAAAGTCTCTGACTCCCGCGCTGGCTGCCGGAGCATCGGAACGTGATTTACAGCGTATTTTGCCGCATGAGGAGATGGAATGGGTGCGTAAAGCGGGCATTACCGCTGCACGTGTGCCACAGAAATGGCAAGGGCCGGAGCTGGCGTGGCGCGATCTTGCCAGAGTGATGATCGCCCTGGCAGAAGGTGATCCTAATATCGCCCAGGCACTGATCCCCCACTTCACCTCGGTAGAACGCCTGCGCCTGAATGGAGATGAGCAACAACAAAATCGCTATTTTCATGGCTTGCGTCACGGCGACATCATCAGCGGTGCCACGGGTGAGTTAGGCGGCAAGTTTGTCACCGACATGACCACCCGGCTGATAGCCACAGACCAGGGGCTGCGGCTGCGTGGCAAAAAATTTTACAGTACCGGCGGCCTGATGGCTGATCGCCTGCGCGTCACGGCCAAAGATGACGATGGTAATACCGTCTCAGCGCTCATCCCGCGTCAGCGTGAGGGGATTGTTCAGCATGACGACTGGGACGGTATGGGGCAACGCCTCACCGCCAGTGGAACCACCGAGTTTAACGATGTGCTGGTCAGCCCGGATGAAGTGATGTTCTACAGCAGCGCGTTAAACAAGCGGCGTAATTACCAGCCAGCCGCCACCCAAATGCTGCATTCCACCATTGAGGTCGGCATCACCTTTGCGGTATTGCAGGATGCGATTGCCTGGGCGCATCGAGGTGCCCGCCCACGTCCAGACTCGGGTGTGGAGCGCTCCACCGATGACTGGTATGTGCAACATATCATCGGCAACATCGCCGCTCATGCGCACGCAGCGGAAGCCATTCTGTTGCGTGCAGCGGGGAAAGTCGATGAGGCCACCCGTGCCTGGTATGCCCAGGTGGAAGGTCCGGCACTGGAAGCGGCATTGATTGAGGCCTCAATTGCCACAGCAGAAGCCAAAATCATCTGTAACAGCGCTGCGCTGCGCGCGGGAGAGCTGATTTACGATGTCGGTGGTTCCTCCGCCACACTTCGCAATAACAACTTTGATCGTCACTGGCGTAATGCACGCACCCATACGACACACGACCCAATCAACCATCGTTATCGGGTGGTAGGCCGCTTTTATCTCGACCAGACTCCTCCTCCCATCACCATGTATGACTAACCGGAAACATAATATGAGCAGCTCACGCCCTGCCCAGATGCATCTGGGCGCTTTTTTGCAGGATGCAGGTCATCATATTGCCGCGTGGCGTCACCCTGAGGCACCGGTGGGTGCCGGAATGAACTTTGATCATTTCCATCATCTGGCACGCCGCGCAGAAGCCGCGAAGTTTGACATGGTGTTTCTCGGTGACCAGATGACGTTTCAGTATGAAGAAGATGAGACGCTGGGCAGAACCTCGCGCACCGTTAACTTTGAACCCCTGACGTTACTGTCCGCACTGGCTACCGCGACACAACGCATTGGCTTGATCGCCACCGCGTCCACCAGCTACAACGAACCGTATAACGTGGCACGTAAGTTTTCCTCACTGGATCACATCAGTAAAGGTCGCGCAGGCTGGAATATCGTCACCAGCTGGACGGGGGGTGAAGCGCGTAATTTCAACCGGGCAGAAGTGATGGATCATGGCCTGCGTTATCGTCGCGCCCAGGAGTTTGTCGAGGTCGTGAAAGGCCTGTGGGACACCTGGGACGCCGATGCCTTACTGGACGATCGTCAGCAGGGAAAATTCTTTGACCCACAGCGTTTGCATATTCTCGATCATCAGGGCGAATTCTTCCAGGTTCGAGGTCCACTGACTATCGCCCGTGCTCCGCAGGGCTGGCCCGTGCTGGTGCAGGCTGGCTCGTCGGCAGATGGGCAATCCCTTGCCGCCCGTCATGCTGAGGTGATTTTCACTGCCCAGCGCAATCTGGCAGATGCACAGCATTTCTATCGCACTGTCAAAGATCAGCTGGAACAATGGGGACGCCAGCCCGATAGCCTGAAAATTATGCCCGGTATTTTTCCCGTGGTTGGGGATAACGCAGCCCATGCCCGGGAAAAGTTCGAACGTTTGCAGGCACTGGTCAGCCCGGAAATCGGTTGGCCAGTGCTGGCGCGCCATCTGGGCGGTTTTGATCTCTCGGGTTATTCCCCGGATGACCCGGTCCCTGAACTGCCGTTAACCCAGGGCAATCAGAGCCGCCAGGCTCTGCTGCTGAAATTTGCCCGTGAAGAGAATCTGACCATTCGCCAGCTTTACTGGCACGTCACCGGGACACGCGGTCACTGGGCCGTGTTTGGCAGCGCCGAAGAGATTGCCGATGTGCTGGAAGAGTGGTTCACTGCCGGGGCGGCAGATGGCTTCAATATTATGGCCCCGTGGCTGCCGGGGGGGCTGGAAGAGTTTATTGACCAGGTCGTGCCAGTGTTGCAACGGCGCGGGTTGTTTCGCACTGACTATCAAGGCACCACGCTGCGTGACCATCTTGGCCTGGCGAATCCCGAACGTGAGGTGCAAGGATGAGTCGCCAGTTGCACCTCGGCGTATTTGTGGAAACCACAGGCCGTCATCTGGCCGGGTGGCGACATCCGGATGTTGATCCGCATGCCCCAATGCGCTTCGACCATTACCGCAGGCTGATTGAAATCGCCGAACGCGGGCTATTTGACCTGTTTTTTCTGGCCGATGGGCTGGCCGTGCGCGACCGCGCTGCGGAAAAACTCGGTCGGACCCCGAAGGCGCATTTTGAACCACTGACGTTACTGTCGGCACTCAGCCCATTGACCCACCATATTGGCTTGATCGCCACAGCATCCACCACCTTCAATGAACCCTGGCATCTGGCACGAAAATTCGCCTCGCTGGATCATCTCAGCAATGGTCGTGCAGGATGGAATATCGTGACCTCATCGAGCCAGGCGGAAGCGGATAACTTCTCCATCCCCACCATTCCCACGCCTGAGCTGCGTTATCAGCGTGCTACCGAGTTTGTCGAACTGGTGCGGGCACTCTGGGATAGCTGGGACGATGACGCCATCGTTGCCGATCAGCAGGAAGGCCGCTATTTCCTGCCCGATCGGCTGCATACCGTTGAACATCAGGGAGAATTTTTCCGCGTGCGAGGCCCCCTCACCGTTTCACGACCGCCGCAGGGCCACCCTCTGCTGGTACAGGCGGGATCGTCTACGCAAGGCATTGCCCTTGGCGCGCGCTACGGCGAAGTCATTTACACCGCGCAAACGACGTTAAGTGATGCCCAGGCATTTTACTCTCTTATCAAGGGATTGGCTGAAGAAGCCGGACGGCCCCAGGATGCCCTGCGCATTCTGCCTGGTTTGTTCCCGGTGGTTGCACCGAGTCGCAGTGAAGCGGAAGAGAAATTCGAACAACTGCAATCATTACTCCATCCTGAAGTTGGGCTGGCACAGCTGGAACATCATCTCGGCGGTGTGTCGCTGGCAGGTCACGATATTGACGGCCCGCTACCTGAACTCCCACCCGGTAAAGAGTTTACCAGCAGGGCCGAGTTGCTGATTAAAATTGCTCGTCGCGACCAGCTCAGCATCCGACAGCTGTATCAGCAGGTCGGTGTCGCACGTGGTCACCCGCTGCTGATCGGCACCCCAGCGGATATCGCGGACTTTATGGTCAGCTGGTTTGAAGAAGGCGGTGCCGATGGCTTTAACATTATGCCGGGATGGCTGCCTGGTGGTTTAGATGATTTTGTTTCGCTGGTAGTACCCGAACTGCAACGGCGTGGCGTGTACCGCACAGCTTATCAGGGAAACACCTTACGCGAGCGTATGGGACTGGCGCGTCCGGTGAGTCGTTATACGAAGGAGAATATTACGTGACTACGCAGATACCCATTTTAACCGCAGATGAGGCTATCCGGATTGCCGGGAATTTCCGCGAGCAATTCGCTGCCAGCAGTAATCACCGTGATCGCCAACGCCTGCTGCCGTTTGATGAAATCGAGCAGTTAAAGCGTAGTGGCCTGTTGGCGATCCGCGTACCAAAAGCTTTCGGTGGTGCCGAACTGGATTTCATCACCTTCTGCCAGGTGCTGCGCTTGTTGTCAGCGGGCGATCCTAATATCGCCCAGGCGATAGCGCCGCAATTTACCAACCTGGAGAAACTGCGCCTGTATGGTTCCCACGCACAACAGCAGCGCTATTTTTCCCAGGTACTGTCAGGCAGCCTGATGAGCAATGCCGCCGCCGAGAAAGGCGGTAATCATATCGGTGATGTGCAAACCGCCCTGCACCGTACCCCACAGGGCTGGCGTCTTCAGGGAAAAAAAGCGTACAGCACCGGAAGTCTTTATTCGTCGATCATTTTAGTGACGGCGCTGCATCCTGATGGCGGACGTGCGGCGGTATTTGTTCCCAACGATCGCCCCGGCGTGCACGTACGTGATGACTGGGATGGAATGGGACAACGCACCACGGCCAGTGGTACAACCGAATATGAGGATGTAGCGATTGCAGATGAGGAGATTCTGCCCATCCCGGCTTTTGGTCAGCGTCGTACCCATGAAGGCGGGTTCGCTCAGTTGATCCACAGCGCCATTGATGCCGGGATCGCCGAAGCAGCGCTGGCAGAAGGTTGCCGCTATGGTCGTGAGCATGCACGCGTGTTGCGCGAGAGCGGTGTGTCCTCCGCAACCGAAGATCCTTACGTCCTGCACACGGTGGGTGAAATGGCGATTATTACCCACGGCGCTCAGGCACTGCTGGAACGTGGCGCACACCTGCTTGATCGCGCAGTACCTGGTAGTTTCTCCGCCACCGGGGCTACGGATCGCTGGCTGGCAGAAGCGTCGATTGCCATTGCTGAAGCCAAATACGCCACGACCAACGCGTCGTTGCAGGTCAGCGAGATGCTGTTCCGGCTGGGCGGAGCCTCCGCGACAACCGCCGCCCACAACCTTGACCGCCACTGGCGCAATGCACGCACCCATACCACTCATGACCCCGTGTCCTATAAGGCGCGCGCCGTGGGTGATTTTTATCTCAACGGCGCTTTGCCGCCCATCAATACCAAAATATAAGGTCGGACAGATATGGATTTGCAACTCAGCAACAAGGTGGTGGTGGTTACCGGCGGGAGCAAGGGAATCGGGCTGGCCGTTGCACAGCGATTTCTTGATGAGGGAGCCAAAGTTATCCTGGTATCCCGTAATGCGCAAAATCTCGCCGCAGCACGTCAAATCCTCAATGCCGGGGATGAACGGCTGCATACGCTGAGCGCCGACCTGCGCGACGCCGCACAAGCTAACGATGTCATTGAAGCGGCGGCCGCCAGATGGGGCGAAATTGATGTCCTGGTCAACAGCGCCGGGGATGCTCAACGCCGTGCCCCGGAGGAACTGGATAGCGCCGCCTGGCATGCGGCCATGGAGGCCAAGTATTTCACCTATATCCACACCCAGGATGCGGTGCTGGCACGCTGGCGTCGGCGTGATATTGAGGGTGAACGGGGAGCCATCGTCAATATCGTCGGGACGGGAGGTCGGGTGCCCAACCCTTCTCATGCCGCGGGGGGTGCCGCCAATGCCGCTTTGCTGCTTTCTACGCTGGCGCTGGCCCAGCACTACGCCCGGTATGGCATCCGCATCAATGCCGTGAACCCAGGTTTTACGCTTACTGACCGGATCCATCGTTCCATTGAGCATGAAGCTAAACGGCTGCAACTGACGCCGGATGAAGCACTAGCGCGTATGGAAGCGGAACTGCCACTGGGGCGGTTTGGTCAGCCAGAAGAGATTGCCGATGCAGTGCTGTTTCTTGCCAGCCCGAGGGCCAGTTATATCGTTGGTGCGCTGCTGAACGTAGACGGTGGACAGAAAGCAATTTTATAAGATGGTGGCGCGATTTTATCGCGCCTTGTTTATCAGGCTGCTGGCTGCTCTCGACGGGGCTGAAAATACGCCGCCTCGATCAGATTGCGCGTATAAGGATGATCCGGTTCCGCCAGCAATAACGTGGCTTCACCCTGCTCAACCACCTCACCGTCCCGCATCACCAGAATATGATGTGCCATCGCCGCTACCACCGCCACATCATGCGTGATAATCAGATAACTCAGCCCGCGATCACGCTGTAGCTGCTGTAACAGCTGAACCACCTGTTTTTGCACGGTGACGTCGAGTGCACTGGTTGGCTCATCCAGCACCAGGACATCTGGCTCGATAATCAGGGCGCGGGCAATGGCAATACGCTGACGTTGCCCACCGGAAAACTCATGGGGGTGACGTTGTAACAAATGAGGGAATTGCGGTTCCGTCAGTCCCACTTCCGCCAGCAGCGCGAGGATCCGTTGACGGCGTTGTTCCGCGGACAGCCGGGGATAATGCAGCTTCAATCCTTCCCCGATAATCTGCTCGATGGTCAGCCGGGGCGACAACGACGAGTACGGGTCCTGAAACACCGCCTGTACTTTGCGCCGCTGTGTCTGATGGGCTGTTTTACCGGCCTTGCGTGCAGCCTGCCAGGATGTGCCATCCACCAGCAGCGCGCCCTGATGTTTCACTAACCCCAGAACGGCATTGGCCAGCGACGTCTTACCGGAACCGGATTCGCCGATAATGCCGACCGTCTGCCCCTGCAATAAATCCAGGCTGGCTTGTTTGACGGCGGTGTGCCAGCCGGGGGAAAACCAGTTGCGCACACCTTTTAACGTGCGTGGGTAACGAATTTCCACCTCGCGGGCATGCAGACGTACCGCAGGAGCATTTTTAGCGACATGGCCGGACAGACGCTCCGGGCGGCTGCTCAGCAGCTTGCGGGTATATGGATGAGCGGGCGAATTGAAGAGTCGTTCGGTTGGTGCATCTTCAACAATCTCACCTTTCTCCATCACCAGTACCCGATCGGCGAAGCGTCGTACAAGATGCAGGTCATGGCTGATGAGCAGAACCGCCATGCCATTACGTTGCTGTAAATCAGCGAGCAAATCGAGGATTTGCAGCCGTAAGGTCGCGTCCAGGGCCGTGGTGGGTTCATCCGCCAACAGCAAACGCGGTTCTCCGGCCAGCGCCATGGCAATCATCACGCGCTGGCGCTGACCACCGGACAGCTGATGCGGCCAGGCATGGGCGCGCTGCGCCGGTTGGGGAATCCCGGTATCAGCAAGGCGCGCTATCGCCTGTTGCCAGGCATCGCGGCGGCTCAGTTGGTGATGCAGGCGATAGACTTCAGCAATCTGTTCACCGACGGTTTTCAGCGGATTGAGCGCCGTCATCGGCTCCTGAAAGATCATCGCGATATCGCGCCCGCTCAGGGTACGCACCTCTTTTTCTGGCAACGCGAAGAGATTGCGCCCGGCAAACTGCGCTTCGCCGCTAATTTGTGCCCCTGGAATCAGACGCAGCAGGCTCATGGCGCTCAGGCTTTTGCCTGAACCTGATTCTCCCACCAGCGCGACTTTCTCGTTAGGTCGCAGCGTGAATGAAATACCGTTAACCAACAGTTTGTCACGGATACTGATGCGAAGATCCCGTACTTCTAACAGACTCATGGTTGTTCTCCTGCTTAATCAATGCGCCAGCGCGCAATGGCTTGTTTATCCAGGTCCACCCCCCAACCCGTTCCCTCGCCGATCTTCAGTTCACCATGGGTTATCGCCAGGGGTTGACTGACTACATCCCCCATTAATTCGTGGGTGACGCTGCTGGTAAAGGGCGAAGTGATCAGGGGGGCAGCCCATGCGGTAGCCAGATGCGCAACCGCGAGCGTTGCAATGCTGGTCGCAGGATGATTACCAGCGCGTACCTGCCATCCGGCGGCACTGGCAATCTGCCACAGCTGACGGCTGTGCCAGATACCCCCATTTTTGGCGGTTTTGGTATGTACCCCCTGGGCCAGGCGTTGTGGAATGGCGTGCAACAGGTCTGCCGGGGTGGTGATGCTTTCATCCAGCAGCAGCGGAATCGACGTTCTTCGAGCCAAATCCGCCAGACCGCTCCAGTCATGGCTTGCCAGCAGCTGCTCTGCCGCTTCTATCTGATAAGGTTCAATAGCCTGTAACAACCGCAGGGCATCACTGAAGGTCAATCCGGCATTGGCATCGATGAGGATCTGCACCTCATCACCCAGGGTTTTACGCAGAGCAGCCACCGCCTGAATATCACGACTGATAGATCGCCCGACTTTCAGGCTGAAATGGCGGTAGCCCTGCTGATAGCGCAGCTCCGCTTCCTCCAGCGTCTCAGCCAGCTTTTCACGCAGGGTCAGTACCGCCCCGGTGGCAACTGAGGCGCGCGCCCGGCCGCCAAGCAGTGCCCATACAGGCAGGTTGAGCAACCTTCCCTGCGCATCATAAAGCGCATCGAGCAGCGCGGCTTTGGCGGCGTACCGTCCCGACAATCGCCGGTCAAAACGCTCAGCCAGTGAAGCAATATCGAAGACTGACTGGCCGATCATCAATGGGATCAGTAGCGATTGCATGGCATCGACTAATCCTGCGAGGGTTTCGTTACTCCCCTGACGATGCCAGGCCTGAGTTTCGCCTAAGCCGACGACCCCTGCCTCGGTTTGCAGGCTGACGATCACTACATCAACACTTTGCCGTGTTTCACCGGCAGCAATGTCATACGTGGATTTCAACGGAATACGCAACGGCCAGAGAGTGACACTACGAATCAGCGCATCGCGATTCATGGCAATACGCCTTCAGTCTGTGTCACTGGCAACAAACGGCGAAAGCCGTGCTGACCGTCATGATCGACAGCATCCGGGAGACTGGCTTCCCAGGCAAGGTATTGCGCCGAGGCATCCAGATTGCCGCTGTGTCGATCGTGTAACCAGAAGAGATAATCAATGCGCTCAGCCTCTGTTAAAGCCAGCTTCTGATCGTCAAAGGCCCAGCCCGCAGCCCGCCAGTCATTCTCATCGCCCTCTACCACCCGCGCATGAAATCCGTAACGGGTGTTCAGATCCCAGGCCACAGCCCAGGCGAGTGAGGATTGTTTTGCGAAAACCCAAACTGTATGTTCTTTTGGCAGCGTTGCCACCTGCTGCGCCAACACCGCCCGGTTTACCCAGCGGCTACCCGCGATCACAGGTTCAGCCAGATTTTTGCTGCGATCGGCAATCAAAAGAGTATCCCCAGGTTGGTACTGGCGACGGGCAGCCGTGGCAGTGAGCGCACTGACTTGTGGGAACAGGCCTGGTAAATCCGGGGGAACGGTCACCGGCGGTTTCAGCAACCCGGCATCGATCCATATGCTGACGTCCCAACCTAACTGATACAGCCACCAGGCAGCCATCTGTGCCCGGCTTTGTTGCGGATCAAACAGCACCAACCTGGCACCACGCGTCCCGACATATTCATCCAGCGTCTGGATCAACTGCCCGGCGGGAACCCATACCGCACCGGGTACCGTCCCCTGCAAATACTCTTCACGGCTACGTACATCAAAAACATAGGTGGTGCGTGAGGGATCCTGTGGCAATGTCTGGCTGTTAATTTGACCGATAGCGGGATGCTGCAAAACTGCAGTTTCCACTGGAGGATTTTTTGGCGTCCAGAACTGTGCGTCTTTAAACGTGAGTGGCAAACGCGCAATACGCCAGGCCTGAGTACCGCCTGCCAGTGCCAGCACCGGATTTTTGATCCCGGCATCAATCAGCGACTGGGCACCAATGATACCGCGTGTTCGCCCGGCGCAGGTGATGACGACAGGAAGTGACGCGGCTGCCGCATAATCCTGCACCCAGGGGATAAGTTCCCCATTAGGGCAGTTGATGGCACCGGGGATATGGAACTGATGAAACTCCTTCGGGGTGCGCCCGTCCAGCAGCACATGAGGATAGCTCTGCTGCTGCCACCCGGATAAGGTTTCAGCGCTCAGGGTTGGTGTATGTGCTTCCCGTTCAATCCATTCTGAAAATGCTTTACTGGGCACATTGACGCCCTGGAACAACAAGAATCCAGCGCTTTCCCACCCCTGAATCCCTCCCTCTGCAACGCGGATCTCCTGATAACCCAGCTGCTTTAAACGTTGCGCTGCGGTCGTGGCACGCCCATCATCCGTAGCATCCTGCACAATGATCAGGGTATGACGTCGTGGGATTAACTGCCCCACTCTGATCTCCAGTTCACTCCATGGCAGATTAACCGCCAGCAGGGCATGGCCATTGCCGTATTCACCGGCTTCACGAATATCAATGAACGCCACCTCTGCACCACTGGCGAGTTGCTGACGAATAGCCTGAGGGCTGATGGTGGCAAATCCAGCTTGGGACATCGGTTATTTCCTCGTTGCTAAGCGCGGGTTAAACAAGTCGTTGAGTCCATTGCCAATTAGCATGAAACTCATCACGGTTATGAAAATCGCCAGCCCCGGCAGCGCGGCCATATACCAGGCGGTGCGCAACACTTCTCGTCCACTTCCCACCATGCCGCCCCAGGAAACCAGGCTGGGATCGCCAAGGCCCAGGAAAGACAATGAGGCCTCCGACAGGATGATTTGTGCAATCAATACCGAAGCGGCCACCATGACCGGGGTCACACTATTGGGGAGAACATGACGGAAAATAATGCGCGTATGGCTAAGGCCCAGGGTGGATGCCGCGCGGACAAAATCCTGCTCCCGAATTTTCATCGCCTCTGCGCGCACCAGGCGGGCAATCTGCGGCCAGGAGGTGGCACCGAGCGCGAGCGACAGGCTGAATAATGTCGGGCCAAGCGCCAGAATGATGGCAATGGCAAACAGCAGGCGCGGCATGGTGAGAAACACTTCAGTCACGCGCATCAGTACATCATCCAGCCAGCCTGACGCGAAGTAGCCGGAGACGACGCCAATCGTGACGCCACAAACCAGCGCCAGCACGGTAGCAATCAGACCGATCGCCAGCGAAGCACGTGCACCATAAAACAACTGCGCCATCACATCGCGCCCCATCATATCGGTGCCGAGCGGGTATGCCGGATTGCTGCCTGGCCAAAGGTTAGGTGCGCTGACCATTTCGCGTGGATCGCCGGGAAATAACCAGGAAGCAAGAATGGCGCAGATCACAATTAAAAGCAGAATCATCAGCCCCAGTGTCAGCGAAGTTGATGCCTTCAACCTGTGCAGTTTACCTGCACGTTGCGGGAGGGATTGCAGAGTAGAATCGGTCATGCCCGCTGTCTCCCAATGCGCGGATCCAGTACCACGTAAATCAGATCGATCGCCAGATTCATCACCACGACCAGCAGTGCGCTAAACAGAAAAATACCCAACAGCAAATTGATATCGCGTTGCAGCACCGCGTCATAGGCCAGCCGACCAATACCGGGCCAGCCAAACACGGTTTCAATCACCACTGAGCCGCTTAGCAGGCCACCGATTTCAAGCCCGGTCAGCGTGACGATGGGTAATGCAGCGTTACGTAGCATGTGCCGGAAAATCACCCGCCACTCCTGCAAACCTTTGGCGCGCGCGGTGCGGATGTAGTCCTGATGATAAACATCCAGCATGGAGGAGCGTGTCAGGCGTACATAGACAGATAAAAAGAACAGACTCAGGGAGAATGCAGGAAGGATCAGGTGATGCAAAACATCAGCTATCTGCTGCCAGCGGCTGGTCCAGACCGCACCGACGGTGGAGAAACCACCTGAGGGTAGCCAGGGCAGTTTCAGCGAGAAAGCAACGATCAGCAGCAGACCAATCCAGAACAATGGTGTGGCAAAACCCAGCGTTGAGAATACCGAGATCACACCATCAATCCAGGTACCACGGTAACGGGCAGCAACGATCCCCAGCAATACACCGATCACCAGCGCAAAGAAAATTGCCGTCAGAGCCAGCAATAAGGTGGCAGGCAGGCGACTCAGGATTAAATCGCTGACGCTGGCGTTATAAAGAAACGAGTAGCCGAGATTGAGATGGAAAATCGCCTGAAGATAATGGGTAAACTGCTGCCACAGCGGTACATCCAGCCCATATAACTGCCGCATTTCATGCATATATTCGGCGGACGCCCCGCCTGATTGCGCAGCAATCACATCAGCCAGATCGCCGGGTGCCAGCTTCATTAAGCCGAATGCCAACAGAATAATAATGATTACGGTAGGAATTACCTGCACGAGCCGCCAACTAATATAACGTAAGGTACTGTTCATATTTATCTCCTCGCCACAGGAGAGTATCGAACTGATTCGGAATGCAAATAAACTAATTATCATTAGCAAAGTCATGAAGTGGCATTGGAGAAAACTAACAAGAAATACTGAATAATCATAATTAACAATGCAATTCCATATTAAACAATAGCCATTTTTTCATAAGGTTGAAGTTAAACAATACGGAAAGAATTTCGTTACGAGCAGCAATAAAATCCTGCTGCTACTTACTTCAGGGCGAAATTACCCAATATCTTCCATTTGGTAAAAAGACGCGAAATTGACAGCCACCACTCTGTCCGACATGGTGATGAGCCGGGTGATAAAAAACGGAAGATATCTATGACTATCTCAGCCGATAACAACAAATTACTGGCGCAATGCCTGCGTACGCTGGGGCATCCTGACCGGTTACACATCGCTTTGGTACTGTGCCAGCAACCTGCTACTGTCGCAGAACTGGTGACCCGTACCCAAATAGCGCAGCCTTATTTGTCTCAGCATCTGGCATCATTACGCAAGGCGCGATTATTGGTTTCCTGCCGTCGAGCAAGAACCGTAACCTATCGTCTAAGTAGTGGGTTGTCGGAAAATCTGATTGGAATGTTGAGGATGAATATTGAGTTTGGCAAAAGCTATATCAACGGTATTGGGTTATGAAGAGAAAACCTGACGAGGCGAGAAAGGTGATAATTAGCGTGACCAGATTGTTCTGTTGCGCTCCCGGTAACCGGAGAGCGCACCTTTACCCTGTTATTTATTGCTGCCCTGCCCAAACCACTATCACTTTATCGTCGCCCTTTTCACGTACGAAACCGTAACCATGGGGAAGCGATAAGGTTGTCTGTCTTCCCATCCCGATAGCAGGATGGCGTGCACGAAACTGGCCGAGTTTCTGCCAGTGAGCAACGTTACTCGCAGCTTTCCCGCCGATATCCTGCCAGTTCATATCCGAACGTGTCCCCTGTATCGGATCGGATCCGGTGGGACCGAACGGCCGCAACGATTCATCGCCATAGAAAATTTGTACGGTACCCGGTGTAAGTAGCAACAGTTCTGCCGCTGTGCTGCCACCTTCGCGGAACAGGCGGGTATCGTGGGATGAGAGATAGCTCATCACATTAAAGCTTTGCAGCTTATCAGCCATCTGTTGCCAGGTGAGGTCGATATTGGCCATACAGCTGGCAGCTTTCGCCACCTCATCCTGATAATCGAAGTTAATCATCGCATCAAAACCGTGGCGGTAATACTCACTCTCCATCACGCCATGGCCCCAGGATTCGCCAGTCATCCAGAATGGCGCATTATCGCGTGTTTTGTCAGGATGGGCCTTTTTCCACTCTGCCAGCGCTGCGCTGGCTTGCGTTTTCAACTGCTGCCAGGCGTCCTGTTCAACATGTTTGGCGGTATCCACACGGAAGCCGTCGATACCGTAATCACGTACCCATTGACTCAGCCAGTGGGTAAGGTAGTCGCGTGGCGCAAAGCCTGGGATCTCTTTTGCTGCCGTGTCCGGTTTTAGGTGATAGAAGTCAGGCAGGCCCGAGGCTTCCTTCGATTCGGTTTTCAGGTCTGGCAGGAAAGCCAGCGACATCGTCAGGTCGTCATAACCGGGACTGTCATAGTCGCCGATATCGGTTCGGATCCACTTTTTACCCCACCATTTTTCCCAGCCTGCTTTATCGCTGAAGTTGATATAGTCGTTGAAACTGTGCCAGGTCTGGCCCTTACCGGGTTTCCAGTCAGTCCAGTGCTCACCGAGTGTCTTTTTCAGTTCATCGCCTTTCAGATACAGGGTGCCAAACTGAAATTCCTGCATATCAGCAAGGGTGGCATATCCGGTGTGATTCATCACCACATCGAACAAAATGCGGATCCCGCGTTTATGCGCCTCGTCTACCAGATGACGCAGATCGTCTTCGGTACCCATGTTAGCATCCAGCTTCGTCCAGTCCTGTGTGTAGTAGCCGTGATAGGCGTAGTGCGGGAAGTCTCCTTTGGTACCACCACCGATCCAGCCGTGAATTTGTTCCAGCGGCGAACTTATCCATAAGGCATTAACACCAAGCTGNTGCAGATAATCCAGTTTGCTGGTTAACCCCTGCAAGTCACCCCCGTGGAAGGTGGCTATTTCCTGCATACCGTCCTTGTGGCGGCCATAGCTATNATCATTGGCCGGGTTACCGTTCACGAAGCGATCNGTCAGGACAAAATAGACGGTGGCGTTGTGCCAGTTGAAGGGAGCGTCAGCGTCTGTGCTGGCCCGTTCGAGCAGCAATAAACCGTTGCTGCCGGGAGCCGGCTGCAGCGTCACTTTACCGCCACTGACAGTAGCGATGTTGCCGCTGTAAAAGTCACGGACCTTGCTACCTTCGGCGAAAGTTTTACTGACATCAATGGTCAGAGGTTTACCATCCCACTNAGGACACTGGCGAACAGATACCGCAGCAGAGCTGCCCGCTTTTTCTTCCAGNGAAATCATCATCGTCGGAGTGCCGGAACGGGTATCGATCGCCAGGTTATACAGGCCATCCCGGTAAATGCGCCACTGCGGTGGCGGGCTGTGGCAGGGTTCCATCGAAAGCATCTGGTTGAGCCTGATCGGCCCTGANGGTTGCCAGCATTGCTGGTCAACNTTAAGTTGCAGCGGACGAGTACCCTTTTCAATTACTTTTTGGCTGATAAAGCGACCAGAACCTTCTTCAGTAAAGGCAGGGAAGTCAGCGGTGGTCCAGGCGGCAAAGGCCATCCCGGGAATCAACAACGGTGCAAACACAGCGAGTTTCATTGCGGGATCCTTCCTGTGTGATTTTTTTAAGTCTGCCTCTCCGCTGGTCCTATGAACTCCTCCCGGGTGCAGTTTTCCTGGGAGGATGAAAAGGGATGAGTGATACTGATCAAAAACAAGCAATTTCCGGTCTGCAAATGTTCTATTCCGCATGGTTACCGATGCTGTCCCAGCCAAGGGTACCGGTGGAGAAGGTATTGCTGGCAGCATCAGCCGTGGAGGCAATCACCGCGCCGTTCAGCTGGGTGTGATTACCGGTGAAGATGTCATACTGCGTAATTTCAGCTGTGCGGGACTGATTTTCCTTTACACTCAGGTTATTATGCTCAACTTCTATATACACAAATTACGAATATCATATAAAGTATTCTTGACAACCATAGAGAAATATACTTAGGAGATGAGTTTAAATTAAGGAATAACTCTTTTATGAATTTAACTTTCTGACCATTATAGATTATGCCTGAAAAAAATCTGCAATGAACAAAAAGGGAAAATGCAGCAAAGAAACCAATGGCATTTATATGAATGGTGGTAATGTCATGATTTCTCATGTAATCAAAAGAATTACCAAAAAACAAAGCTGCGGCCATCGACAAGGCAGGAATGTCAGACTTCCAACCAGAGCCAAAAAGTATAAAATCAAAAAATAGGAACGAATCCTTACCCACCTTTACCCCTCCTAATTCCTTATATACAAATCGAATGAAGCATGCAATGAACACCAGTATACAAATTAACGCTAAAACAATATTGAAATAATAAAAATCATTTAAAGTCATGGTTATAAATCTCATCTGTAGAACTTCCATTTAAATCAACGCCATGAACTTCGGTGCCACTGATCCCTCAAGATGGTCCAACTCCAAAGGAGAAACCAATGCCATCCTTGTTTCCAGTTGCGCCGAAGGATACAACTCCAGCACCGATATTAAGTGAATAGTCGTGCTCTGGATTGCCAAATACGCCCGGAAAATAAGGACCGAAAGTTAATCCAATTGATGCGCCTGCGTGTGCACCAAGACCATATATACTTCCACCATCAACTGAAAAATGTTTATCATCTATAGAACCTGTAAGTGTATAACCGGTACCAATAGCAAAGTCACCACTGATCTGTCCTGTTGGACTAACTTTTCCTTCAGCCCCCCAAGAAGGCCCTTCTCCAATAGCAATTTGATTCATCCCTTCTTGAGTTTGTTCCGGAGTCAGATTATTGACCACCGCATACTGATTCCATGAGGCAACCGCCTGCCCATAATTCATCATACCTGTTGGCAACTGGAAGCCATCACCCAGCGCATTATTCTCAACCGCATTCTTCCCGGCCACTGTCCCGGTACCCGCGCCCAGTGCCGAATCCGATGCCATCCCTCCGGCCAGGCCAGCTGCCAGCTGGCTCAGTGCGCTGACTGTCTGCTTCTGGCTCTCCGTCAGGTCTTTCGCATCAGTATTCGGGTACATCGATTTCACAATCGCATTCGCAATCAGTTCACCGCTGGCTGCACCAGCGGCACCTGCCGCGGCGCTGTTCCCTGCCAGCTGCGCCAGCACCGCTCCGGCCACCGCATGGGCCATGGTGTTCGCCACCACGTTGACATCCTTGGTGCCGTCGGCGTAATAGGTGGTCGTCTTCTGCTTAATTTCGTTGGCGATATACGGTGCCATTGCCCCGCTGGCCGCTGCACCTATGTTTCCGGCGCTCAGCCCGCCCAGTGCGCCTGCCACTGCGCTCGCCACCATCGAGTAGGTTCCGCCGGTGCCTCACTCTGCCGCCACGGCCTGATAGGCGGGGTCAGCCAGCACCTTATCGTGCAGCGCCTGCTGCGACAGCTCCGCGTTCTTCGGGTCCTCCTTCAGCAACCGGTCCGAGGCTTCTTTTTCCGCCGCATCCAGTTTATAAGCGCTGACATCCCCCGCCACCTTACCGGCCAGCTCCTGCACACCCTGCGCAAAAGCCATCTGGTTTTCGACCTTCTCCTTGTCGAAAATCTTATCGATATGCCCGTTGGCGCTGTCGGTATTGCGGCTCAGCCCCGCCACATCCTGCGTCTGGTTCTGCGTGTCGCGCACCGTTATCGTGCCGTCAGCTACTGCTGAGCGGGTGGTGCCAGAGGCGCTGCCCGATATATTCACCAGCGCCAGTAAGGCGGAGGCGGTGGACTGCTCGCCCGGCTTCTGGCTGCTGTCAAAGCTGCCGCTGAAACCGAACGAGGCGCTGCAGGCATGGTACTCCGCATGGTTACCGATGCTGTCCCAGCCGAGAGTGCCGGTGAAGAAGGTGTTATTCGCCGCATCGGCGGTGGAGTCGCTGAACCACTCCCGCCCAGCTCCGCTTTCTCTTCATCACTCAGATTTGCACCCACATTCGGGGCTGACTCACCGTCTTTATCCCCGTTCAGAGCGTCTGCAATGGCTGCTCCCGCCGCAGCCATACCGGCGTACTCATAGGGAGGCGGGCAGACGCCGGATACAGATATCCGTACTGCCTGCTGTGGCCCGGCTGCTTTCGGTTTCTCTGGAAGTGCTGCTGGGTGAAGAGGCAGAACGCACGCCGCGCAGGCGCGGACCGGCGTCACGGCTGGAGCAACAGATTGAAGTTATCAGCCGGTTGCCGAAGGCACGGCAGAAGATGGTGGCGGAGATGCTGGAGGAGGTGGTTGCATAGGACAGCGGACAGCTGAAGAAGATATTTAGCGCGGGCTGAAGATGTCTCACCACCGGCAGCCCGCTCACCACAAGCAACTGAGAAGGAGTTGATCATGGCTGCGCAACATCATAAGTCAGAACCCGCCACACCCCAGGCACATCGCTGCATCGTGGGATACCGCTCCAACGGCGGCAGGCCGGACCCGGCCCCACAGCTGACCCTTAACGGACGCTGGCTGGAGCCACTGGGCTTCACCATCGGGCAGAGGATCGAGGTGATCACGAAGCCGGGGTAGCTGATCATCCGGCTGGCTTATGAAGGGTAACTGATTTTATGGTTACTTTTTTAATAACCGTCTTAATTGCTTTAGAGACTCTTGTATATCAGGATCATCATGATCGATGCTTTCATTTCTAAACAACGCCACTGCATAAGCTTGCTCTAAAACAAACCAATGCTCATGAAATGAATTTTTCCATTCAGAATCAACTGATTGCAAACATAATAGCAGCCCTTCTAGATTATCAATCAGCTTTTTAAGTGTTATTTTATCTGATGAATATAAATCCAACATTTCTTCCATTAGAGAAAGTTGGCGTTGATCATATTCATTTAATTTCATATCAGAAAGTAAGTTCATTGCTTTATTTTTCCATAATCAACAGTAACCACAGTGCCACTTTTGGTATCCGTAATTACAGTTATATTATTATCACTATCGTAATATGCTGTTGTTCCTGGCCTTTTCCCTGCCACAGCATTTTCTGGCCGTGCTGCATTCTCTACTGCTGTTGGTGTAATACCTTGACGTTGCATACGATCTAAGGAATGGCTGGAATAATCACGATTATTTATTGTAACTGGCTTATTTGAACCATCAATGATGTTTAGTGGATTACCTTTTGAGCCAGTAGGTGTTTTTGCTGAGATGTCAGATTCAGTTGGCTCTCCTCCCTTAAGTATCCCACGTCCCCCTCCTTTGATTGGCTCGCCATCTTCATCCAGAACCTTCGGTCCCATCGGGTTGATTTGGTAAGTTTTAACAGGCCGGTTCCCGTGTGTCGCTTCGAACTCCTCCTCATCATTACTCAGTGCATTATTCTCAACCGCATTCTTCCCGGCCACTGTCCCGGTACCCGCGCCCAGTGCCGAATCCGATGCCATCCCTCCGGCCAGGCCAGCTGCCAGCTGGCTCAGTGCGCTGACTGTCTGCTTCTGGCTCTCCGTCAGGTCTTTCGCATCAGTATTCGGGTACATCGATTTCACAATCGCATTCGCAATCAGCTCACCGCTGGCAGCGCCGGCGGCACCTGCTGCAGCGCTGTTCCCTGCCAGCTGCGCCAGCACCGCGCCCGCCACCGCATGGGCCATGGTATTCGCCACCACGTTGACATCTTTGGTACCGTCGGCGTAATAGGTGGTCGTCTTCTGCTTAATTTCGTTGGCGATATACGGTGCCATTGCCCCGCTGGCCGCTGCACCTATGTTTCCGGCGCTCAGCCCGCCCAGTGCGCCTGCCACTGCGCTCGCCACCATCGAGTAGGTTCCGCCGGTGCCCCACTCTGCCGCCACGGCCTGATAGGCGGGGTCAGCCAGCACCTTATCGTGCAGCGCCTGCTGCGACAGCTCTGCGTTCTTCGGGTCCTCCTTCAGCAACCGGTCCGAGGCTTCTTTTTCCGCCGCATCCAGTTTATAAGCGCTGACATCCCCCGCCACCTTACCGGCCAGCTCCTGCACACCCTGCGCAAACGCCATCTGGTTTTCGACCTTCTCCTTGTCGAATATCTTATCGATATGCCCGTTGGCGCTGTCGGTATCGCGGCTCAGCCCCGCCACATCCTGCGTCTGGTTCTGCGTGTCGCGTACAGTTATTGTGCCGTCCGCCACCGCGGAACGGGTGGTGCCGGAGGCGCTGCCCGATATATTCACCAGCGCCGGTAAGGCGGAGGCGGTGTACTGCTCGCCCGGCTTCTGGCTGCTGTCAAAGCTGCCGCTGAAACCGAACGAGGCGCTGCTGGCGTGGTACTTCGCATGGTTACCGATGCTGTCCCAGCCGAGGGTGCCGGTGGAAAAGGTATTGCTGGCCGCATCGGCGGTGGATGCAATCACCGCCCCGTTCAGCTGGGTGTGATTTCCGGTGAAGATGTCATAGCCGCCGTCACCGGCAAACAGGCCGCTCTGGTCACCGACGCTGGCGTATTCGCTGTTGATTTTGCTGGTACTGACACTGACCCCCACCGAACCGCTCGGTTTGCCGAAGGTGACGCTGAAGCCGCCGCTGGCGCTCTGCTGTTTACTCTGGTAGTTGTCGATATCCTGGAGGCTGGTTATCGTCAGGTTATTGCCCGTATCAGCGACGATGCGGTTACCCAGCGCCTGTGCCCCGGAGAGCAGCGTGTCGTTGCCGCTGCTGAGCGCCAGGGTGTCGCGGGCGTTAACGCGGCTGTTGACGTATGCGGTGCTGTTGCCGTTTTCTGACCCGCTGGCCACATAGCCGCTGGCCTGTACGCCAATTCCGGTCTGCTGACCATAGGCAATATGCCCCCCGACGCTCCAGCCGGACGAGGAGTTGCTGCTCTTCTGGTCGGTGTTATTGCTGGCCGCTATCAGGTTCAGGTCATGGGCAGCGGCCAGCGTGACGTTGCCGCCGGTGATGCCGCTGCCCGCCATGTTCAGGTCGCCACTGGTGCCGTTCGCACCGGTGGCGATCACGCTGACGTCACCGCCGCCGCTGATCGAACTGCCGCTGACGGTGTTGCTGGCGTAATCCGAGCTGGATTTGCTTTTGCTGGATCCGACGCTGAGCGAGATCGTAATGCCGGCATCTTCCAGTTTGCCTTTTGCCAGCGCGGTGGCGGACTGCGTTGCCCCTTTCCCCATCGCCCAGCCGCTTTCCAGCATCTTCACGGCATCCAGCGCCTTCAGGCGGTCATTCCCGGCCTCGCTGGCTTCTTTCGCCTGTGACCCCAGAGTCAGCAGCGCGTCGGTGATCGGGGTGCTGAGTTGCAGCGTCAGGCCGCTCTGCTTCTGCTCGTAAGACTGATGACGCGTCAGGGTATCGTTACCCGGATCGATGGTCACGGAGCCGCCCACCAGGGTGACATCCTGCTTCGCGATCACGTCAGAACCGGCGACATGGGCATCATTACCGGCAACCAGCGTGACGCTGCCGCCGGTGCTGCCGACCGCGCTGGCGCTCTGGCTCTGGGTGGTGCCATCTTCTTTCAGCTGCTGGCGGGAAGAGGCGCTGCCTATGGTGATACCAAGTCCGCCGCCGCTGAACATGCCGCTTTTCTTCGTTTCACTCAGGCGGTAGCTGCTCTGCTCTTCGGTTGCGGCGCTGATCGCCAGATCGTGACCGGCCTTCAGGCCGGTATCACTCTCGCCCACTACCGAAGAACCGGTGACTTTCAGGTCATTACCGGCGACGATCGAGACCTGATCGCCACTCAGCTGCGAGGCTTTTTCCGTGGTGGAACTGTCTTCGGCAATGGTGTGGGTGGTTTTTTTACTGAACAGGCTCTTTTTGGTCTTGGTCACTTCATCGTACGAATAATCACTCTCCGTCGCGGTGGTGATATTCACATCACGTCCGGCGTTCAGCGCAAGGTCACCCGTGGCGTTGACCTGGGCGGCCTGGGTGGTGATATCGCGTCCGGCAGCGATGCGGGTGCTTCCACCGCTGGCAAGCTCGGTGCCTTCCTGCGCGACGTCCTGGCGGATACTGACGCTCTGATGACCGTGTTTTTCGCTGTAAGTGCTGGTCTGCTGCGCGTTCAGATTCACGTCGCGTCCGGCGCTGAGTGAAGCATCCCCCGTGGCGGAGATCTGCGCGGCTTCGGAGTTAATGTCACGACCGGCGTTCAGCGCCAGGTCGCCGCCGCTGCTGACCACCGTGCGGGTGGCGTTGTTATTATCGGTTTTATCACTGCCACTGGTCTGATGGCTGCTGTTGTCCATCGTGTTGAGACTGAGGTCATTACCCGCCGTCAGGCTGGAATCCCCCTGAGCGGCGATCGCGCTGCCAGTCACTGTCAGGTCATGCCCCGCATAGGCGGCCAGGTCACCGCCTGCGCTGACCTCACTGGCCTGGCTGCTGGTGGTCTGAGAACTGCCTTTCGCGTTGGTCTGCGTGGTGCTCAGCGCGTTGCCTGCCAGGTTGAGGTCGTTCAGCGCCACCAGTTGCAGGTCGCTGCCTGCGGTGAGTTTCGCGCCGGTATTGTTAATATCGTTACCGGCCGTCAGCGACAGCCCTTTGCTGGCCGAGATACTGGCAACGTCACCGGTCTGAGTCTGGCTGAAGGTCAGTTGTGAGGTTTTCCCGCTGCTGACCGGGGCAGCGGTCCACTGCTGCGCCTGGGTGACGTTATTGATATCGCCGCTGACGGACGCCAGCGCCACCGTCTGCCCGGCAATCGAGGAACCGATATTGTTGATATCGCCCAGCGCGCTGAGCTGAACGCTGCCACCTGAGGTAATCAGCCCTGCATTGAGGTTTTCCAGCGATGTGCTGCTTTTCGCCGCCAGCTGCGTCTCAGCCTGTAAGGTGCTGCCGCTGTTGACGATCTGTCCGGCGTCGAGATTGACGGTGTTCCCGGCAATCACGCTGCCCTCTGCCACGGTACTGTCACCCGGTGACAGGTACAGTTTCGGCACCAGCACCGTCTGGCCGTCAACCGTGGTTTTTTCCCACCAGACGATGCTTTTCGTCAGCCCGGCCACCTGTTCCGGCGTCAGGCTGACGCCAAACTGCAGACCCAGTCCCTGCTGCTGCTGGGCGGCGTTGTCGAGCAGATACTGCATCTGCGCCAGGTCAGAACCGGTGCCGCCGATATAGCGTTGTCCGGTCTGGCTGAGTACCGCGTTGCTGACATAGCGGGTATCGAACGCCGCATCGCCGAGGAATTTATAGTCCGTATCCGGCGCGAGGTTCAGGCGGTTCAGCAGATAAGATGAGCCGATGAACTGAGCCGGATCGGTATACACGGCAGCCGTTTCGGTACGGGGCGTGGTGGCCGGAGTAGCGGCCTGCACCACCGGCGTGGTCACCTGATCCGCAACCGTCGTGGTTGCCAGCGTCAGCGCAGGACCAGTCTGGGCGGTTTTCTGCGCCGGAGACGCGACGGCTGTTGCGGGAGTGGCCAGGTAATTATTCAGCGCATTAAACAGCGCCGGATCGGTTTTCCCCACGCTGCCGAGCTGCGGATTCGTGGTGATCAGATACGGGCTGGCCGGGTCTTTACTGGCGACAAACAGGCCGCTGTTGCCGGTCGGCAGCGGGTAATCGGTCAGCGCCGCGCCCTGGTTGCCGATTTGCTGCAACGCGTTACTGACGGAGCTGGTCCACTGCACCGAGCCCACGACCAGCCCGCTGTCCCCGGCCAGCTGCTGGCTCTGCGTACCGCTGACGGGTTGCAGCGCGGCGGTGCCGTTCAGGGTCGGTGCGCTGATGGCATGCGTCAGGCCGCCCGCATTTGCTGTGGTGGTGGTATTGCTGATGTTATTGCTGAAGCTGGCGTTAACCGCACCACCGGCCTGAATGACGGCGCGATACCCCTCGCCCGTCGTGGTGGTTTCGTATTCGGGCGTACCCGTCAGGTAAAAATCAAAGCTGGCGTTGTTTGCCGTACCCTGATAAACCCGGCTGCCCTGCTGGGTGTCGTATGCATAGGTCAGATACTCCTGCTGCACCGAGGGCTGCCAGGACTGGTTATTCAGCTCGCTACCGGACAGCGTGATATCCTGCCCGGCCAGCAGATTACCGGCGAGGTTATCCAGCGTATCAGCCGCCACGTTCAGATTGTGGCTGGCGGCGATGCGCCCTGCGCCACCGCTGGCCGTCACCTCAACTGTTGAAGTGCCGACCAGGTAGCGTTTCTCCAGCCCGCTATCAACCGGTTTGACATAGTTGCGGGTGACATTGACGCCGTTGTTCTTGCCGTCACTGCCTTCATGGGTGGTGACCGAGTAGGATTCGAGTTCGCCCAGCGCAAAGTCGGCGTTGTGGAGCTTTATTTTGACCGGGCTGCCCGCTGCCGGACTGTCTGCTGTCACCGTGGTGCTGGTGGCGTTCAACCCGTCGCGCTGGTTCAGCAGATGGCCGGTATTAATGGTGATATCACCGTTGGTGGTTTCGATATTGCCGGAGTTATTCACTACCTCGCTGCTGGCGCTGCCCGCCGCGTCTTTCTGCATCCACAGGCTGTTGCCTGCCAGAATATCGCCACGATCATTCTGCAGATGGTCGGCCAGCAGCTGCATATTGTTGCCCGCGTACAGCAGCGCGTTGTTATACAGCTGGCCGGGGGCGGACATCAGGACGTTGCCCGCCGCGCCGACAAAGCCGTAGTTGCTGAGTTGCCCCTGGCTGGTCAGACGGATGTCGCCGCCGGACTGTACGCTGCCGCTGTCATTCAGGGTGATATTGCCGGCATCCACGCCGACCGTCCCGCTGCCGCCGTTCAGCTGACCGTTGTTGGTCATGTCGCCGGTCGCGCTGAGCTGGATACCATTCCCCTGCAGGGTGCCGAGCACATTCAGATCGCCCTGGGTGCTCAGGCTGAGGGTCTGCCCGGCGGCGAGGGTGCCGGTCTGGGTAAAGCCCGAGCCCAGCTGTAACGTCATATTGCCCAGCGCCAGCATGCTGCCCGCCTGGCTCAGGCTGGATGTGTTCAGCGTCAGATCCCCGGCGCTGAACAGTCTGCCGCCTGACTGATTATCGGTGGTGCCGAGATCCAGCCCGAGCAGCTGGCTGCCAAACAGGGTGCCGCTGTTATGCAGCGCGTTCGCGGTCAGGCTCAGGCGGTCGCCCTGCAGCTGGCCCTGATTGCCGGCCTGGTCCACATTCAGCGTGCTGTCGCCCTGGCCGGTCAGCGTACCGCTGTTGCTGAGGCTGCTGCCGGTGAGCGTCAGCCCCTGCGCCTGCAGGATGCCGCTGTTGGTGATCACCGGCGCAGCCAGCGTCAGGCGATCGCCGGTCAGCAGGGTTCCCTGGTTGCTGAGATTGTCGGAGAACGTCAGCCGGGTCACGCCATCGCCCTGTACCTGCCCCTGGTTCAGCAGCGACGTTGCGCCAAGGCTGAGGGTGCCCTGGCTGCGCAGCGTGCCGCCGTTCAGATTGCTGACCGCATCCTGGATTGTCCCGGTAAGGTTTTGCTGCCCCTGCACCTGCCCGGCATTGGTCAGGCTTCCGGCGTTCAGGGTCAGGTTATCGGCCTGGATCGTGCCGTTGTTGGCGATATTACCCGCCGCCAGGGTGCCGGTGCCGCCACTGAGTAACGCACCACCCTGCTGATTCTGCAACTGCCCGCTGAGCGTGGCTGCCAGAGCACTGACCCCGGTCACTTTGCCACTGCTGGTCAGCGTTCCCCCCGTTAAGCGCAGGTTATCCGCCGCCCAGTTACCCTGATTATTCAGGCTGGCCGCCTGCAGGACAGCCAGTCCGCTGGACACAATACTGCCCTGTGCCTGGGTATTGAGCGCGCCACTGAGGTTAAGATCGGCAAGCGTGGTCGTCTGGATCGCACCGTCGAGATCCAGCTGGCTGGCATGCAACGTAGCGCTGCCGGCCTGCCAGCTGCCGTCGCTGGTGACGTTCCCGGCAGTGACGTTCAGCGCCCCCTGGGTCAGCATGTTGCCGGAGGTGGCGTTGGTCAGGTCCTGCTGCAGCTGCGCCGTCAGCGCCTGCAGACCAATCAGGTTGCCGCTGTTATCAACGCTGTTGCCGCTCAGCGCCAGCGTATCGCCCTGTATCTGCCCCTGGTTGGTCAGATGTGTGGCATTGAGGGTAGCGGTTTTTTCACTGAGCAGTTTGCCGCTGTTCTCCAGCGTGGCGGCACCCACCGTGGCATCACCCGATGACAGCAGGCTGCCGCTGTTGTGCAAATCGCCCTGCACCTGCGCATTCAGCCCCGCCGTGCCCAGTAACGTGCCGCCGTTGGTCAGGCTGTTGCCGGTCAGGGTTAACTGTCCGGCCTGAAAACGGCCCTGGTTTTGCGTCTCACCGGCATGGACATCAAGCGTACCGGCTGACAGCAGCTGCCCCTGAGTACCGTTAGTCAGGGAATTCGCGCTGAACGTGGCGCTGCCGGTGCCCTGCAGTAACCCGTTATTGCTGATGTCACCGGCAGTGACGCCGAGGATCTGCGTCGCCAGCGTCCCGTTATTGATGACTTCTGGCGTGGTCAGTTGTGCATTTCCGGACGCTGCGATCACCCCGGTCTGCTGGTTGGTCAGGCTGTTGCGGGAGCTGATGCTCAGATCGCGGGTGGAAATGGTGCCCTGATTGTCCAGCGTCCGGCCTTCCAGATTCATCTGGTTCTGTGCCATCAGGCTGCCCTGCTGATGCAGGGTATCAGCCTGAATATGCAGGCCATCATCGGCGCTGACTGACCCGCTGTTGGTCAGCTGATCCGCGTTAATCTCTACATTTTCTGCGCCCAGCGCGGCAGTATTGGTCAGCGTGCCCGCCTGCAGCGTCAGCGTGCCCGGCGTGACCAGTTTGCCGCCGAGGTCAGCTTTTTCGGACGCACTGATCCCGAGACGGTTTTTACCCTGCGTCTGAGAGTCGCTGCCGGTGGTCAGCTGCTGCGTGTCCAGTGCCATGCTGCCATCGGCGGAGAGGAAACCGTTCAGGTTTGCCGTTGCGGTACTGATGCTGATATCGCCCTGGCTGCTCTGCACCGAACCGGCGCGGCTGGTCAGGGACGTGGCATTCAAATCCGCCCCCTGCGTGCCGCTCAGGCTGCCGCCTAAATCGGCCTGCGCGGTCTGCAGCGTCAGTCTGCCATCGGCGAGCAGCGTACTGGCGTCACCACTGGTGACATTGTCACGGATTTTCAGTGCCAGATTACCGCTGGTGCCGGTCAGACCCTGATTATCGAACTGATTCAGCGTCAGCGTCTGGTCATCGCCGGACTGCACCGTGCCGTTATTGCTGAAGACATCGCCGGTCAGCTGCTGGGTGCCGAGCGACTGCAGCAGGCCATTGTTAATCAGGGTGCCAAAGCTGAACTGCCCGTTGCGGTTGGCCGCCAGGGTGCCGTTGTTGCTGAAATCCCCCGAGGTAAAATTCAGATCACGTCCGGCGATCAGGCTGCCGGACCACAGGCCGCCGTTGTTCACCGTGGCCAGCACATCCTTCTGCGCCGAGGTTTTGCCGCCCGTCGCCGCGTTCAGCGTACCGGCACTGAGGGTCAGATTGTTGCCTGCGCTGGTGGTGCCATCGAGCTGCAGCTGGCTGGCGGATAACTGCATATCGCCGGTTGAAGTCAGCGTACCGCTGCCGGTGACCTGAAGCGCACCGGCGCTGGCACTGAACGTCTGCCCGTCCAGCGTACCGGACAGCGTCGCAGTCTGGCCCGCATCGAGGGATAACACCTGATCACTGTGCACGCTGCCCTGCGCCCCGACAGATAAATCGGTGGCATGCAGGTCTGCATTTCCGCCCGCGGACAGCTGCCCGTTGAGCGTCTGCTGTGCCGCACTGAGCTGAATATCACCGAGGCTGGTGAGCTGCGAATCCTGCCCGGTCTGCAGGGAACCGGCATTCAGCGTCAGGCCATTTTTACCGGTCAGCGCACCGCCGATGACGGCCTGACCGCCGTCCAGGGTCAGACGATCGCCGGCGAACAGGGACCCCGCATCACCCTGAGTCAGCTGACTGGCAACATGCAGATCCAGCCCCTGCTGCGAACCTATCAGCCCCTCGTTGTCGAGCATGCTGGCGGTAATGTGTTGCGCGCCGCCGGACTGCATTTTGCCGCTGTTGTTCAGCGCGTCAGTTTTCAGCGTCTGCACGCCCTGTGCCTGAATCAGACCGCTGCTGGTCAGCTGCCGCGTGGTGAGCTGCGTAGCACCGGCGGCAGCCAGGGTGCCGTTGCTGGTGAAGTCAGCGGCATTAAGATCCAGATTACCGCCTGCGGTCAGGCTGCCGTTCCACACGCCATTGTTCCCGGCGCTGACCTGCGCATCGCCTTGCGCATAAGTCTGTGCGCCGCTGCCGGAACTGAGCGAGCCACTCAGCAGATTCAGGTTCCCTCCGGCACGCAGATTGCCGTTCAGCAGCGTGCTGCCGGTGGTCTGGATATCCGCATCAGCACCCGACTGAATCTGCGAACCGGCGTTGGTGGTCAGTTGTCCGAACCGTCCGGTTAGCGCGCTGTCGCCGGACAGTAATCCGCCCAGCTGCGCGTTGTCGGCGGTCAGCGCGAGACTGCCCGTACTGGAGAGGGAGAAGTCGTCGCGGGTGGTAAGAGAGCCAAAATTCAGCTGGCTGTTTTGCTGTCCGCTGAGGCTGCCCGCCAGTGTGGCCTGCCCGGCGCTGATCTCCAGCGCACCACCGGCCGTGATGGTGCCGCCTGTATCCTGAGTCAGCACCTGATCAGAAGTGAGCTGTAACTCGCCGCCGGTCCCGATGGTGCCGTTATTACCCAGGCTGTCTGCCTGGATCTGTTGCGTCCCTGCGGCCTGCATCTTCCCGCTGTTATCCAGCGTTGTGGCAAGAACCGTCTGCGTCTGTGCCTGGAGGGTGCCGTTATTAGTCAGATGCTGCGCAGTGAGGTTCGTATTACCGGTGGCGGCGATCAGCCCGTCATTGGTGAAATCCCCGGCGCTAAATTGCAGATCTTTTCCCGCCGTCAGGCTGCCCTGCCATTGCCCGTTATTACCGGCGGCCGCGCTGATATTCCCTGCCGCAGCCACCTGTGCGGCGCTACCGGACGTCAGCTGCCCGGCTGCCAGCGTCATGTTACCGCCGCTGCTCAGCCGGCTGTCCTGCACGGCAAGCTGCCCCTGGCTGCTTAGGCTCAGATCGCCGCCCGATTGCTGGGTGCCCTGCAGTGCAATGGATTGCCCGCTGGCGGAAAGCCTGCCTGCCGCACTGGCGTTTGCCAGCGTCAGTTTACCGCTGGCGTCGATCTGCATATCGCCGACCGACGCGTTCAGGTTACCGAGATTGACACCGACACCCTGCTCGCTCGACACCAGATGAATACGATTGGCGTACATGCCACCGAGTGCACCGGTATCCACGGCCACTGAGGGTGCCGTGCCTGTTCCGGCAATCGCCGTTACCGAGCCATCCGACCCGACCCGGTTGGCCCCGGCAGTGACTGACAGGTCTTTCGCATAGATCCCGGCATTGATCTGCGTGGCGCGTGCAACGATCGACACCGCATCCGCGCGCGTCCCGTCCAGACCCTGGCCCTCGATGGTGACCGAACCCTGGGTCACCTCCAGCGCGGCCAGATTGCCACTGGCATCCAGCTGCGGTTTACCGGTAGTCAGCGTTACGTTCGGGGTATTAATAAACCCGCAGCCGTTACAGGTAATGCCATAGGGGTTCGCCACCATCACGCTGGCGGCTTTCCCCGCCACTTCGGTATAGCCCTGCAGCTGGGAACGGCTGGCACCGGTCACTTCGTTGATGATGGCCTGGGCTTCATGTCCGGCCGTCAGATTCGGGTTGTTCTGGATCAGGCCGCCGAGCTGGGTCTGGGTGAGCTGTCCGGTGGCGTTGTTGAGGATCAGCCCCTCGCTGCCGACGTTGAACTGCTGGTACTGGTTATGGGAGACGCCCGCCTGGTTCGGGGTGGCGATATTCACCACCGGCACGCCGTTGCCCGCTGCATCCATCTGCGTACCCGGCGTCACGGGTGTGATAGCTGCAGCTGCTGCTGGCAACATCGGCTGCACCGCAATCAGGTAGCAGACCAGATAACTCAGGGCGCGGCGGGCACGGGAGACAGGCTGGCGATCGTCCATAATCTTTACCTCTTAGAAAACCAGCCCGATGCGGGCGTAGATGCTGACGTGATCCGGATGCAGATAACCGGGGTAGCTGAGCGGGATACCGAGCGTGTACTGGGTGTAAAAGTATTTATTGCGGGTGCTGAGTCCCACCGCGCTGCCCCACAGGGTGCCGGTGGGTTCGCGGTCCTGCGCATCACTTTTCAGCAAGCCGCCGTCAACGGCTGCCAGCGCGCTGACCTCGCCCATCACCGGCAGGGTAAACAGGCTGTAATTCAGTTCATTGCGCAGGTAGCCCCCGGCATCCCCGGAGAGATACTGCTCTTTGAAACCGCGCACCGAGCTTTCCCCGCCAATCGTCAGGCGCTCGCTGCCGTACAGCCGGTCCGGCGACCACTGCGCGTACAGGCTGCTGAGCCACCAGAGTTTGCTGGTCACCGGGCGCTGAAAGCTGGCGCTGATGCTCCACTTGCGGAATTCCGCTTTGGGTAAATCGCCGGTTTTGCCCGCGTCGCTTTCAGCCTCAAACCACGGCATACCCCGGCTGAACGTCGGATTCAGGGTGGCGATGCCGCCGAGGATTTTCTGGGTATGGCTGATACCGAACTGCAGGCTGGTGATTTTGCGGCTGCTGCTTTCCAGCAGCGTGTCGTTGAGGTAGTTGCGGCTGGAATAATGATTCAGTCCGAGCTGCACGCCGGTTTTGATATCACCATTGCGGAACAACACCCAGGAGCCATTCAGGCGATGCGCAATGTTGTCGCCCGAGCTGTACCAGGTGAAGCCGTTATTCACGAAGCTGCTGTGATAGTTGCTCCAGCTGTAGCTGTAGTCCAGCAGGCCATAGCCATAAGGTACGCTGACTCCGGCCTGCAGGTTCTGCGCGTCGCGCCATTCGCGGAAGTCGCTGCTGCGTCCCCCGCTGAAAAACCAGCGATCTGCCAGGCCCAGCAGGTTATTACCCACCAGTGATGCAGTGAGCTGGCCGACGCCGGTACTCTTCTGCCCGCTGTTATCAAATCCGACTGACGCACTGAGGGGAAATTGCGGGTATTCCGTCAGATTCACCACCGAATAACCCGTTCTGGGGGATGGCAGGATTTCAATCTGCACCGGAGTACTGCGCACGCGATTAATCTGTTCCATGCCCTGCTCAATATCGCGCAGGTTGAGGATTCTGCCTTCGAGACCAGGAAAGGCCATCGCCAGCATTAACGGATGTTTACCGTCGAGGCGGATGGTATCCAGTTTCCCTTCCAGCACCGGAATAATTAACCCGCCCTGCGACAGGTCCTGCTCAGTTAAAAAAGCCCGGCTGGTAATAAAGCCGCGCTGCATATACCAGTCAGAAATCGCGTGTACCAGCGAATTAATTTTTGTTAAGTCGAGGCATTGATTAATATAAGGAGCAGTCAGCGTCTGTTGCTGACTCTCCGATATCAGCGTGGCGTTACGAATTTCAACATGCTGGATCGGGAAACAGGGTCCTGACTGACCGGAAGCCGCTGCTGGCGGGCTCTGCGGCGCTACCGTATGCGACAGCGCATCGCGCTGCTGCTGGTCCTGCTGCAGGCGCTGCTGCTGCTGAGTCTGAATAAAATCACGGTCGCCAGGCGTCAGCGGCGCAGCCACCCCGGTGAAGCATATAAGGCTGGCGCACAGCACCAGAGACTTCCCTTTTTTTGCCATCATCGTCGAAAGGTTTAATTAATCTGATTGTAAATTTTGTGTAAGCAAGAATGTGCAGAATAACACTTAAACAATCAGTTTTTTCCTGGTCTGCCGGGAAAAGCGATAAGGGTTGAATTATTCGAATTAGTACATGGCACTGCACTTACGTAAGGCAAATATTCAGTCGAATTGTGGGCGGGTGGTATATCTCAATAAATCTGGCTCAAAGTGGATTAGGGTTCAGATAAGCCGGAACGATGTTGAGAAGTTTAGCTTGTTACGGAATCATTAGCTGGAGAGAGTGGCTCTTACCGAAGCGAGCAGATGATGCTCAATCCAAAACCGGTAGCCCGTAGATAATCTGTTATGTTAATGATGATGCGTTTTCCAGTACCACCAGGACTTTTAAGAGAGAACTGGCGGCTGAATGAATACCACGATGAGCATGGTGAATAGCAAACCGACACCCATGGAAATGGTGTAAAGACGGTCGCCTGAGAAACAAACCCAGACAAAAACAGCAAGACAACCGCAGGAAATCCAAAGCACAATCCTGAACCGGTTGGCCAGATCCTGAATGGCTTCTGCCAGCGTTCCACCATAACTTTCTACGTTATTTTAACCTTCTGAAGGTCTGCCAGGCTGAAGCCGGAGAGCAGCAGGGCCTCTTCGCTAACTATGCCGCACATCTTCAATGTTTATGTTACACGGGAAGATCTACTGACAACATATGAGCCGCTGGCTGAATGGACTCATGCGCAACTGAATTTACGTACCCTCCTCCGCACTTCCTGTATTGCGATACCCATTACCGTACCGGGCTGTTCAATCCTGTTTTAACTATTTACTCAAGCTGTATGCCGATTTTCTCAATAGCTAATAACAGGGCAGACAGGCAGTATCTGTTTGCTTTCCCGGGCGTTTTCATACGCTTTCACTAACGCCAGCCAGCTATTCATTGCTTCTGAATACGCCCGAATTTCAGCATTATCCTCTTTCTGTATCCGTTGGGCTGAACATGGCTGTCAGCGAGAGCAATCAGATAAACAACGGCAGAGGTATATTTAATGAACCATCTCGACTGGTATCTTCAAATCAATCTGAAGGCCCGCCATCTGCGCTTGCTGGTTGCAATCGATACCTATCGCAACCTGACGCAGGTCGCTGAGATTACTCATGTCACCGTACCCGCAGTGTCGAAATCACTGGCTGAGCTTGAGCGGGGTTTGGGGCTCGTGTTATTTTCACGCACCACCTATGGTCTGATGCCGACCGAGTACGGCGAATGCCTGATTCGGCACGCAAAAACCATGCTGGGGATTTTGCATCAGGCACGCGATGAGTTGAAGGCGCTGAATTCTGGCGCTGAAGGTAAGGTACGTATCGGGATGTTAGCCGCCTCTGCCTCGGTTCTGCTGCCGCAGGCGTTACAATTGCTGAAAGAGCGATCTCCGGGAACCAATATAACAGTTACCGAAGGTACGACAGAATCGCTGCTGCCGGAGTTGTGGCAGGGACAGCTCGATTTGGTTGTTGGCCGCCTGCCCGCGATGGATACGCTCGGCAGTTTTGAGGAAAAAGAACTGCTCGAAGAGCCGGTGGTGCTGATGACCGGTCGTCACCATCCACTGGCGCACAGGAAGAGTGTGCAATGGACAGATCTGGCCGCTTACCCCTGGATACTGCCTCCACCTGGTTCCCTTCTGCGCGATCCACTGGAACAAGTGCTTGAAGCGAAGAATGTGCCGCTGACCAATAACTATATTGAGACACTCTCTATTCACGTGGTGCGCGGTCATTTACAGGCATCTGATTTCATTGCAGTGATGGCGGTGTCTCTCGTCAATGATGCCGACGATTATTTCTATAAACTTCCCCTGAAACTGCCGAAATTGCTCCGGCCAGCCGGTGTGCTGTGGAATCGCAACCGTGGCCTGACGCCCAGTGCGAAACTGATGGTTTCCTGCCTGGAAGAAGCAGCTCAGCAACTGGATAGCGCAGGTAAACAATAACTTATCATCACGCAGGCATGTTCATATTGACCGACACCCCCCAGATTTAGCGGGAATGTCGGGCCTGCGGAGAAGACGTTAATCTTCGGTATCGAAATTACCACCCCAGCGGAATTTTATCCCGGTAATGATGGAATACTGTGACCCTCCTGCTGGCGGGGCAACCTTGGGTGAAGAGTTTGTCGCGGGCAGGCTGAGGTCGCCACTGTTACTCATATGCTCAGCTGACATATACAGCTCTGTCCGTTTGGAAAGCGAGTAAACCCCACGTAACACAATCGCCTGGGCTTTATTGGGCGAATTGTCGTACTTGAGCTGCCCCAGCATGCCGTCGATCGAGATGTTTTTAGTCACTGGCATTTTCGCGGAGATCCACACCAGGTTACTCCGTGGGTTATCGATACCCTCGTTGTCGCGTTTTACCCAACCGATCGCAATCTTCGCTTTATTGATCATATAGTAACCACCCAGCAAGAAGCGATTGTCCGTAATGTCAGGAGACGTCAGCCCACCATAAGTTTCTGGTGTTCCGCCATAAATTCGTTCATAAGCGCTGGATACCCCCCAGTTTTTGGCATCGTATTTAGCCATAACGGCCCATTCGCGACACTCATTCGTATCGTCACTTTCTCCGGCGCAATTACTGGCTACAACACTGGTCCCTTTCACCGCATCCCGACCAAAACTGTAGTTACCACCAAAGGTAAACCCACCAATCGGCAGCACATAGCGGATAGAGTTATCAGAACGCGCTGTGCCTGTATAACCCTCATCCAGGGTAGTGATGCCATGTGATCCTGCACCAAACGGGTTAAGTTCCTTCCATGCCAGAAAACGTACGTTATATTGACGACCTAACGTCAGCGCACCATATTTACCTGCCAGCCCCAACCAGGACTGACGACCGAAAATGCGCCCCCCCTGAAGCGAGGTGCCATTATCGGGTGAGAATCCAGATTCCAGGTTCCAGATCGCGCGCAGGTTATTGTTAATATATTCTGTCCCATGAATACCTAAATAAGAAGTCCCAATCCCGGAACTTAAACGCGTCACATTTCCACTGCCGCTGACGTTATTAATATGCTCAACGCCAAGATCTATTTGACCATACATCGAGATATTATGTTCGTGAGCCAGCGCTTTTAATGTGTTGTTATTTTTAGGCGGTGAGGTGGTGACAACCTTTTGCGGCGGTGGGTTTGCCACTTTCTGCTCAGGTTGCTTTGTTGAGGCCCTGAGTTGTTGATTTTCAATCTTTTGCTCCTGTAATTCTTCTCCCATCTGGTCAAGTCTTTTACTCATTGCCGCAATCTGTGCCGTCAGCATCTGTAGCTGTTTACTTTGTTCTGTATCTTGCTCAGCCCATGCAGGTAAAACATTGATATATGTCAGTGCCGAACAGGCCAGTACGATATTCCTGTATTTCGTCATGTTATTAACTCTATTTTTTATTTATTGGATTTGTTAAATAAACTGACCGAAAAGCACACGAAGTGGCGTCTTCAGACGCCAGAGAACGGACATGGACTGCTCTACCGATGTCATGGCACAACCTTCGGTAATTCGCTTTGTGGGAAGTTCATGTAGGGTTTAAATATTATTTATCTCATCGTAAATCATCCGGTAATAAGCTTGATGGAAAGTTCTGGTAACAAATGGGACGTAACCAACGGCGAATGGCAAGCGTACCGACCGAGGTCGCACCGAAGTTGGTCGATGCAGGATAAGGGCCGCCATGAACCATCGCATCGCAGACATCCACACCGGTTGGGAATCCATTGAACAGTATTCGCCCTGCTTTACGTTCAAGGATCGGTAGCAGGTCACGGGCTGCCTCGGTATCTGACTCGTCACTGTGTATCGTTGCCGTCAATTGTCCGGCGAAAGAATGGGCGATCTCTCGCATCCCGGCGACATTTTCTACCGTGACGATGAGACCCAGTGGGCCGAAGACCTCTTCGGCCAGGTTATGATTTGCCAGCCATTCTGCGGCTGCCACGCAGAACAGATTGGGTGTGGCCATACGTGGTTCACCCGACGAGGTCAGTAACGCTTTCACCCCCGGCACTGCCGCAATCTGGTCGCGTCCGGATTGATACGCTTTGGCAATGGACTCGGTCAGCATGGGTTGCGGTTGAATCTGAACCAGAGCAGCACGGGCCGCCTCAGCAAAAGCGTCACCTTGCGTACCACGCATGACCACAACAATGCCGGGATTGGTGCAAAACTGCCCTGCGCCCATAGTCAGTGACTCAGCCCAACCGCGCGCGATCTCCGCACCGCGTTCCGCCAGTGCACCAGGCATGACAAACATCGGGTTGATCGAACCAAGCTCGCCGAAAAAAGGAATCGGTTCGGGACGGGTTGCACAGAGGTCGAACAAGGCGCGCCCCCCGCTCAACGAGCCAGTAAACCCAACCGCTCTAATCAACGGATGCCTGACCAGTGCTTCGCCAATGTTGCGCGGCCCGGCCTGTACCAATGAGAAAACCCCCGGATGGATGCCACATCGGGAAGTAGCCGTCAGTATCGCCTGTGCCACGATTTCCGATGTGCCCGGATGCGCGGGATGACCTTTAACCACCACCGGACAGCCCGCTGCCAACGCTGACGCGGTATCACCACCGGCAACGGAAAATGCGAGCGGGAAATTGGATGCGCCAAAAACGGCAACCGGGCCGATGGGACGCTGCATTGAGCGCAGTCTGGGATTTGTCATCGGCTGCGGAAACGTCAGACTGGAATCGCAACGACGATCAAGATAATCGCCGGAGCGAATATGCGCAGCAAAGAGTTGCAGTTGCATCACCGTCCGTCCGCGCTCCCCGACCAGACGGGAGACCGGTAAACCTGTTTCCTGAGTGCCGATTGCGGTGATCGCATCAGCACGGGCTTCAATCTCTTCCGCAATGGTCTCCAGAAACAGGGCACGTTCTTCACGCGAACTATAACCATACGACCAGAACGCCTCTTCCGCAGCACGACAGGCTTTTTCGATCAGCGCCGTTGTACCCATTGAGAAGGCATGTGCCGGGCCGTGGACGGGAGTCGAGAAGCATTGCGCTTCGGACGCTACCAGTTCGCCAGCAATAAAATGCTGACCGTGGGGAATGAAAGGGGTTGTGCCGTTCATCGGACCTCCTTTTAAATATGCATGAGTGGTTTTGCTGTTTAGCCGCTGGCTTTGGGTTGCAACGCATGTAAGGTCATGGCAAGTGACACCGAGGTGAAATACCCGATTACGATAAGCAGCTCGGCAATCACTGCCCGGCCCAGTTCCGCTGCGTAACGGGCAAAGCGTTGGTCGCTAATCTCCCCTCCACCAAGCAGATCCCATACTGCCTGACATATCAGACCGAGACGGTCATCACCTGTTGCGAGGCATTGCCTGCTGAGAATGGCTTCCACCACCGTTTCCGGCACCCCTGCCTCAATGGCGTGTCGGCGATGATTGGCAATTACATAGGGGGCGTTCCAGAACACTGCAGTGGATAAAATGGCGACTTCACTCTCCACCTCGTCCAGTACCGGCGAACTGTCAATGTGCGTGCCAATAATCTCCATGCCTTTGGCGAGGTTCGGGTTATGCAGCCAGATGTTGAACGGCGTCGGAATGCGCCCTCTGGCCTCACTTAATTTTGCGATGACTTCCTGCTGCGAGGCGGAGGCATTATCGGGTTCAATTTTCTGTAATCGTGAATTCATCTTCTTTCTCCTTCTGTTAAAGTTTGCTGGCTTCACCAGACGAAAAGATGGCTTGGCCAGGCGATATGCAGAACCCGGTCAAACACCACATACAGAAATGTCGTTACACAGGCTGCAAGGATGATGCTCAGCCGCCAGGGTTCACGGCTCTCAACACGCATAAAAGCAATCATGATCAGCGGGATGGTCGGCAGCATGCCAATCAATGCGGTAACGATCAGAAAGGCAATAAACCAGCCGAAGAAGCGCATTGCCCGTAGCAGAGTCAGTTTGGCAGACAACGGTGCGGATAAGGTACGACCTTCAGGTACATGTGTTGAGGTGAAGAGAACTTTGTAGGCGAGACTGATTACACCCGCGATGATCAGGATACTGGCGACCACCGTTGGCCCTATCGATGCCAAAAAGTTCCACTTCTGCGCGGTCACCAGCATGAAAATGGCAATTCCAATAAAAAAAACATAGATAAAGTCTTCGGCGTGAAATGTGGCTTTGGCACCCTGTGGTCGCCAGAACAATTGCGCCAGCTCGCCTTTTTTCATCAGTTTGAACAGGGGGCTGAGCAGAACAAAGGCCGAAAGCGTGAGCAGGACGATAACCCCAGGACGCAGCAGCCAGGCGGTGTCATAACGCATGAACGAAATCGACATATAACGTTCAATCAGCAAACCAAGCACCAGTCCCAGAATCAGGGGTGGCCGAGGCCATTTCTGACGCTTCATGATCCAGCCAATCAATCCGGCAATCAGCACTACAAACAGATCGCCCCAGCTGCGTGAACCCTGGAAAGCGCCAACCATGACTACAGGAATGATAACCGGCAGGATCAGCGAATAACGTAACGCCGCGACTTTGGCAAACTGGCCGCTGAACAGGAAACACAAGCCAGCCCCAAAAATGTTGGCAATAGCGATCGACCACACCATGGAGTAGGTCAGATCCAGATGTTTAGTCAGCATATCCGGCCCTGGGTTAAAGCCGTGAACCATCAGCGCACCGAGTAAAATAGCCTGTGCTGCGCCACCGGGTAACCCGAATGCCAGCATCGGCACCAGCATGCCGCCTTCTCGCGAGTTATTTGCCGCCTCCGGGGCAATCACCCCGCGCACATCCCCCTTACCAAAGCTTTGACTGGCTCCCTTCTCCGTTTGCAGTGCATGGCCATAGGCAATCCAGTCGGTCACCGAACCGGTGATACCCGGCACGGTACCGCAGAATGCTCCAATAAAAGCGCAGCGCAGCACCAGGAACCAGTTGCGCACCGTATCCTTGACGCCCTGTCCCATGCCTTTAAAGGTGCCAACAGACGTATGGTTGCTGATGGTGGTGCGTTTGATCGCCAGATCGCACAGTTCAGGCAGCGCGAATACCCCCAACAGAACCGGCAGGATGGGGATTCCCTCCTCCAGATAGAGTAAATGCCCTGTCCAGCGCAACTGGCCGGTCTCCACGTTGGTACCAATCATGCCGATAAGAATACCGAAACAGGCTGCAACAACGCCCCTGAGCGGCGCTTTACCGGACAGCACCGCAACCATAGTGATGCCAAAAATGGTCAGTGCCAGCATTTCGGGAGTGGTAATCGCAAGAACCAATGGCCGTATCAACGGTAAGGAAATGGCAAGAATGGCGGCACCGATCAATCCTCCCATTAGCGAGGAGGTATAACAGGCACTCAGCGCGCGTGAGGCTTCACCACGCTGGGTCATCGGCAATCCGTCGAGCACGGTCGCCTGCGAAGCGGCGCTGCCAGGCACCCCTAACAGTACGGCACCGAGAACATCAGAGGTTGCGGTAACGGAATGCATCCCCAGCAACATCCCTAACGCCGCGATCGGGTCCATAGTGTAGGTGAATGGCACCAGCAGTGCGAAACCAGTCAGGCCCCCCACACCTGGTACTAACCCAATGGCTATCCCAACTAATACGCCAGCGATGACAAATACCAGACGGTCTAACGATAATATGAGCGACAGCGCATGACTCGCTGTCGAGAGTATTGAAGAATCGAGAAAGAAATCCATGATTCATCCTGATTAGTAGGCTGGCTCACTCAGTGAGAAGACGAGTTTTGAGGACAGACACAACGTCACTTTCCCGTTGTGCTTTCCCGGCAGGCGCGTCTTAAGCGCCTTTTATCCAGTCAGGCAAGAGCCGGATAAAGAATTTTCGCCGTACGCCCCCAGACCCAGGCTTGTTCCTCTTCGCTGAGCGCCGAGAAACAGGTTTGCCCCAGCTCTATCAGTTTTTTCATCGGGCCTGCTGATGCCGGATAATTCGAGCCAAAGGCGAGATGATCTGCGCCAAAGACCGTTACCAGATGAGCGAAAAATGCCTCAGCACCACCCGGAGCGGCCTGTGCCAGCTCGAAAGTTTTAGGTGTGATTTTGAGATAAATATTGCGGTACTTCGCCAGTTCGAATAACCCGTTACATGCGGTATAGGGGAATCCCCCTTCCAGATTAGGACGCCCGCAATGATCGAGCGCAATCCTGACATCCGGGAAACGCTCAGCCAGTTCCGCCACCATGTTCAACCCTTCCGGGGTGGTCTGGATGACCATCGTCATGCCAAGTTCGGCACAACGCTGCCAGATCGGAAACGTTGCCGGGTTTACCAGCCAGCTGCCGTCAGTCTGATGGGTGGCACCGCCGGTGAATAGCCGAATTCCCCCCATTCCTCTGGCTAACCAGTATTCGAAAGTGTGTAATGCATCCGGGGCAAGAAGGTCGAAGGAATACACACCGGTAAAGCGCTGCGGATACGTCGCTACGGAATCGGCAACGTAAGCATTGTTGTGGCCGTAGGTGGTTGAAGAGTGCACGATCGCTGCTTTTGCTATCCCCGCCTCATCCATTTCCTCAATCAGTTTTTCCAGTGTGGCAGGACGGGTGGCAGACCATTTCGAACGGTGCCCATGTTGAGGCGCAATCGGATAACGGTCAGTGTCGGTGGAGATAATATGCGGATGAATATCGATGATTTCCGGTGTCATATTGATCGGGCCTTTTAATGATTTGCTGTCATTTATCCTCTGCGGGATCATGACATTTTGTTATGAATATCAGAGCTGAATGCTTTACAGACTCTATGTAGGGTATGAATTAACGATTGTGGAACTTGCGTGCCTGCTTCAGCACCGCTTCAGGTGTGGCATAAAGCGCGTCGATGATGTTCTCCACCTCCTTACCGTCAATTGCTTCAATCGGGAAACCAGACGCCTTCATCGACGCCGTGAACTCGGGATCTGTCACTGTTTCGGCGAACGCTTTGCGTAATGCATCCAACCGATCCTGCGGTACGCCTTTCGGCACCGCGATGGGTCGCCCTGCTTCGAACGGCGCGAGAAAAAAGTTAAACAACGCTTTGGCATCCGGATTGGTGATATAGCTGCTGAGATTGGGCACATTGGGGAAAGCAGGATCGCTGTGCCAGCCCAGATGCAAAACCACCTTCATGCGGCCATCTGCCAGCATACGTGCTGGTTCTCCCTCCTGTAGCCCATCCACCGTCGAGGCCCAGCCATCAACTTCACCACGCTGCATTGCCAGATAAACTTCACTACGCCCGGTGTAGCCCGAAACGATTTTTAGTTTGCTACCGGCATACTGGTCGAGCATGGCGGGCAAAACCCGGTTCTCACTGGAGAAGCCAGTCGCACCGATAAATAACGTCTTCCTGAACAGATCGTCAGCTGTAGTCACGCCGGTCCGGGTCATCGCGACCAGTGAGTAGCTGACTTTGTCGAGACTCCCCAGCCAGGTTAACTGGCGCGGATCAAAATTGCTGCCATCAGGTTCCAGCAGCGGTGTGTAAAGATTGTTGCGTTGCAGGAACCCAACTACGGTGCCATCTTTCGGCTGCGAAGACTGAAGTGATGCGGCGGCAACCATCCCTCCAGCCCCCACCACGTTCTGCACTACTGGTATCGGGTGACCCGGAATATGGGTTGCATAAAAACGCGCAAACTGACGTGCAAAGGTGTCGGTTGGCGTCCCGGCATCGGCACTGACCAGCAGCGTAAGCACTTTGCCGTGATAGAACTCGGCAACGGACTGACCAAAAGCAGGACCGCTCACGCATGTCGCTGCTGTCAGCGTTAAACCGAGCAATATCCCCTGGCGTGAAATCCCCATAGCCTTTCTCTCCTGGTCATCATTGGCGTGAGGCTGACCAGGTCAGCCAGAATGTTTATCGTTCGTTAGCCAAATGTTGTCCATGCGTTAACCTGGTGTCCATTGAGAAAAGCGACTCATGGTTTGAGCAAATGGTTAACCCGAGGGTAAACGTCGCCGAGGGCCGGGGCTAATAGCCCCCGGTCGGGGGATCAGAACAACGCGGATGTTTAATATGTGTGGTCTGGCAAGGTATTGATAGAGGATGAAACCAGAGGTGAGGTGTTGTCGAGGTTGGCAGACAGCTGCCGGGCTGCCTCTTCCAGACAGGAAACCATGATTTTGGCGCTGGGGGTCAGACCACGGTTGCGATTCCATAACATCCCGGCCGGGCGAACCAGTCGCGGTAAACTCAATGGCAGCGTATGCAGCGGTTGCGCGAAGTCTTTGGCGATCGAACCTGCCATTACGGCAATAAAATCAGAGACCTGCAAATGTGCGCGTACCACGTGAATTGACAGCGTCTCGATATAGTTATTCGTCAGGGGCACATTATTTGCTTCCAGCACCCGCTCCAGTGGGTCGCGTAGAATTGAACCGGGTGGGGGCAATATCCAGGGATAAGCCGCCAGGTCCGTCCACTTCACGTTTTTGCAACGCGCCAGCGGATGGTGACGTCCGGTCATCAGCATCACCGGTTCTTCCAGCAACTCCTGCTCATCAAAGCTGCTCGATGTATCCGGAGCAGGCAGACGCCCCACCACCAAATCAAGATGTCCCAGCCAGAGTTCAGGCAGCAGCGACTCGGTAGTACCCTCAAGCACCGTCACATTTGTTCCCGGTGATTGCTGTTTGAGAATGCTCAGCGCCTGTGGCAACAATGCGGAAGCCGAGGCGGGCAACATACCTATGCGAACTTTACCTTCGGCCCCGGAACTTAGAGTTTTTAGTTCATCACGCGCCTGATGCAGGATCGCCGTCATTGCGCGCGCATGGCGAATCAGGCATTCGCCGTAAGGCGTCGGCACCACGCCCTGCATGGTGCGTGAAAACAGGTTGAGGCCCAGCCCTCGTTCAAGCTCAGCCAGCGATTTCGACACGGCTGGCACGGTCACATGGGTGATCTCGGCCACCTGAGTCAAATTGCGGTAAGTGTCTATTGCCACAAGCAGGCGCAGGTGCCGTGCCTTCAGGTTGACCTGAAGGTACCAGTCAAACTCTGCCATTTTCTCTCCCTCAGCAGTTTTACCATTTTGTTAAGCCTCACTCTTTTTTACTCAATCGACGGACAGCCATCCAGCGGGCAGCATAAAAATGCGATCCAGAGCCAGGAAGTGACGGTCAGTTTTAACCAAAAGGGCTGTCTCGTCAGTCTGCAATTCGTTGTTTGACAACATCACCACTAAGGAAAGAAACATGTCAGTTCATCTTAAAATTGCTATCGCCGACCATCCGCATACTGCTGCGATTCGCAGCGGTGCTATTCCGATTGAAGGCGTGGATGCTGAATTCATTACTGTGAAACCACAAATCGCGGCGTTTCGACGCATGGTGCGCGATGTTGAGTTCGACGTCTGCGAAATTGCCCCCACCACCTACATCATTGCCCGTGCCTATGGTGCTCCGTTCGTTGCCCTGCCCATTTTTGTTGTGCGCCGTTTTCATCATGGGGGGCTGCTGGTGCGTCCGGATGCCAACATCCGCCATCCGAAGGATCTGGAAGGTAAAAAGGTCGGCGTTCGTGCCTATTCCGTCACGACTGGCGTCTGGAACCGTCAGGTGCTGATTGATGAATACGGCCTGGACTCAGATAAGGTCACATGGGTGGTTGATGATGAGGAGCATGTAACCCAGCTCAAACTGCCAGCCAATGTTGTTCACGCAACTCGTCCCCTCGCTGACATGATGGCTGAGGGCGAGCTGGTGGCCGGATTTGGCGGCAATGCGGGGATTGGCCGAACTGGCAACCCGACTGATGGCTGGAAAGAAGTCGCCGCAGACTATCCCGATCTGCTGCCAGATGCGGCTGAGGTAGAAGCTGAATATTACGCACGTACTGGCGTTTATCCGATGCATGGCACGATCGTGGTGAAGGATTCAGTACTGGCCGAGCACCCCTGGATTGCTAAATCCCTGTATGACGCTTTCGACAAGGCGAAAAAAGCCTACCTTGCCCACCTTGATACGGGTGAAGCCACCAGTAAAACCGACAAAAAATACCTTGAGCTTCGGAAGATTGTCGGTCACGACCCGCTGCCCTATGGCATTGAGGCGAACCGTAAAACTATCGAAGCACTGGAAGCAACGGCGTACAAACAGGGTCTCACTCCGCGGCGTATGTCCATGAACGAACTGTTCGTCGACCCACAGGCCTGAAGGAGCAGATGATGATTATTGATTGCCACGGCCACTTCACCACCGTCCCGGCTTCGTTCCGTGACTGGCGTGCCAAACAAATTGAGTACGCTGATGATCCGCTAAATGCTCCACCGCTTGCTGGTGCCCATGTTACTGACGATCAGATTCGTGAGGGGATCGGTCATGGCCAGTTGCGGTTGCAGCAAGAGCGCGGTGGAGATCTTACCCTGTTCTCACCGATTGCCGGACTGATGAGCCACCACCTGGGCAACGAACGTACCAGTCTGGAGTGGGCGGAAGTTTCCAACAATCTGGTACGACGCGTCTGCGATCTTTATCCCGACAACTTTGTTCCCGTCTGTCAGTTACCGCAATCGCCGTTGGCTCCGCCAAAAAATTCTGTGCCAGAGCTCCGGCGCTGTATTGAGGAGATGGGTTTTGTCGGTTGTAACCTGAACCCTGACCCCAGCGGAGGTTACTGGACAGGTAAACCTGTCACCGATCGTGAGTGGTATCCGATATTTGAGGCGCTGTGTGACCTGGACGTGCCGGCCATGATTCACGTCGCAGCATCGTGCAACCCTTGCCACCACGGCACGGGCGCTCACTACCTCAATGCTGACACCTCGGTTTTCATGCAGTTGTTACAGGCAGATCTGTTCAAAGACTTCCCGACTTTACGCCTGGTGATTCCGCATGGCGGAGGAGCAGTGCCTTACCACTGGGGTCGCTATCGCGGTATGTCGTTAGAGATGGCCAAACGACCGCTGGAAGGACTGCTGGATAACATCTTCTTCGATACCTGCGTCTACCACCATCCGGGTGTGGAACTGCTGACGCAGGTAGTGCCGACCCGCAACGTGTTATTTGGCTCAGAGATGATCGGTGCTGTGCGCGGTAAAGACCCTGACACCGGGCACTATTTCGACGACACCAAACGCTACATCGATGCGTGTGAAGCGCTTTCTGATGAAGATCGCCACGCCATTTTCGAAGGCAATGCGCGACGTGTCTATCCGCGTCTGGATAACTATCTGAAGGCTAAAGGTAAATAAAGCAGGAGCTGAGCATGAACATCATTGATATTCATCCACATATTATCGCAGACGACGAAAAGCGCTACCCGCCAGCCCCACTGTTCGGCAAGCGTTCAGACTGGTCGCAGGAGCGACCAAACACAGTTGAATCCCTGATTGCTGCGATGGACGAGGCGGGAGTCGCCAAAGCCGCAGTTGTTCACTCGTCAACAACCTACGGTTTTGATAACAGCTATGTGATTGACGGCTGCTACCAGCATCGAGACCGTCTGGTGGCGGTGGGTTCCGTGGATATGTTGGCCGACGATGTGCCAGTGGTTATCAGGAGCTGGGTGGGAAAAGGCCTTGCTGGTCTGCGTATTTTTACTGGTGGCTCCACTAAAGACTTTGATCCCAGTGAACTTGAAAATCCTAAAGCTTTCAAAGCCTGGGAGGTGCTGGCTGAACTGGGGCTGCCCATGTGTATCCAGACTGGCCCGATTGGCCTGCCGCAGGTTCGTATGCTGGCTGAAACCTTTCCCGATGTGAATATTATCCTCGATCACCTTGGGCGTCCTGACGTACTCGATGGCCCGCCCTATCACGACGCCAGCAGTTTGTTCGCCCTGGCCGACCTGCCCAACATTTACCTGAAGCTGACACCGCGCATTTTTGGTGACGTTGTGAAGAATAAGGCCAGCGCTGAAACCTTCTTTCCCCGCGTCGCGGAAGCATTCGGTGCACAGCGCATGGCCTGGGGATCAAATTTCCCCACCTCCCCGGGCACGCTGACGGAGATTCTGGCGACCGCAAAGCAAGGCCTGGTTTGTCTGAGCGAGGAGGAACGCAGCTGGGTATTTGGCAAGACGGCTCAAAAACTTTACCCGGCCTTGCGCTGAGGCATACCCCATCTCATGAGGAAGAGAATATGACCGCTACACGTCTGAACAGCATCATCCACGCTTTCGAATCTGGCAACCCGGCCTACATGGCCTTTGCCAAACTGGACAAGCAAACCGCCATCGAGATGAGCGATTCCCCCTATCATGGCATCGTCTACGAGATGGAACACAACCCGTACGATGTCAGTGCGCTGGGCGATGCGCTGCAATATATGCTGAGCCGCAAGCAAATCGTGGAATCCGGCTCGGTAGCGCCACAGGTCACTCCCATTGCCCGTATTCCGGCTAACGGTGTTGAACTGAATCAGAGCTTTGCCAAGCAGGTTCTGGATCGTGGCTGCTATGGTGTGGTCTGGCCGCATGTGGCGACGGTGGAACAGGCATACAACGCTGTGGCTTCCTGCCGCTATGCCCGCCCAAAAAACGCGCCGCTGTACGAACCGAAAGGTGTGCGCGGTGACGGCCCGGCCAATGCCGCGCGTTACTGGGGGCTGTCGATGGCCGAATACTATCAAAAGGCAGACGTCTGGCCATTGGCTCCGCAAGGGGAAATCCTGGTCGGTCTGATGTGCGAAAGTACTCAGGCGATCGAAAACCTCGACGACATGCTCGCCAATGTGCCTGGTATTGGTTTTATCCTGATTGGTGAAGGTGACCTCAGCCAGGAGCTGGGTCTGCCGCGCCAGTACGAGCACCCGGAAGTGCAGGATGCGATGCGACGCATTGTCGAAACCTGTAAAAAACACAATGTTGTGGTGGGTAATCCGCACGTCACGGTGAATAACCACCGACGCCTGCTGGATGAAGGTTACCGTTTATTGCTGTCTGCGCCGAAACGCTCTTATGGCGTGGTCGGCCAGTCCCGTGAAATGGCGGGGTACTGAGACGATGAACGGAGCAGAAAGCCTGGTCGCGACGCTGGTTGACCACGAGGTGGATATCTGTTTTGCCAACCCAGGTACCTCGGAGATGCATTTCCTTGCGGCTCTGGGGGAGAACCCGCGGATGCGCAGCGTGCTTTGCCTGTTCGAAGGGGTAGCAACTGGCGCGGCTGACGGCTGGTATCGAATGAAGGATAAGCCTGCCTCAACATTGCTGCATCTCGGGCCGGGGTTGGCTAATGGTCTTGCCAATATCCATAACGCCAGACGTGCCTCGTCAGGCATGGTCAATATCATTGGCGAGCATTCTGCGTCACACCTGAAATATGACCCACCTTTGACGTCTGATATTGAGGGCCTTGCTCGCCCCCTCAGTCACTGGGTGCGCCGTGCAGAATCAGCCGATACCATCGGCTGGGATGCCGCTCAGGCAGTGGCACGGGCTGGCGAACACCCAGGAAAGATCGCGACATTGATCCTGCCTGGCGACGCATCGTGGCAACAGGTGCGTGCCCCCCAGGTGATGCCACACTCACCCCGCCTCAGCCGCAAAACGCCACGCAGCGAACGTATTGAGCATGTCGCACGGGTGTTACGCTCCGGTGAACCTACACTGATTATCCTCGCCAACAAGGCAACGCGCGGCGCGGCGCTGGAAAAAGCGGGCCGGGTTGCTGCGGCGACTGGCGCGCAGTTAGGCTCACAGTTTTTTACGGCGCGAATTGAGCGAGGTGCCGGGGTGGTTCCCATCGCCCGGATTCCTTATGCCGTTCCGCAGGCTATCGCTTTCCTGAAGGAATTCAGGCATATCATTACGGTTGAAACCCGTGAGCCAGTCGCCTTCTTCGCCTATCCAGACAAACCGAGTTTGCTGAAGGCGGAGGGAACCCTTGTGCATGAACTGGTTGAAGATGACGAAGACAGTGAGCTGGCCTTTGACATGTTGTTGCAGGCACTCGGTGCCAGCAGTACCGCAGCAAAGACACAAAGACGCATTGAAGCGCCCATTCCGCAGGGCGCGCTTAACCCCACAAGTATCGCCCATGCTCTGGCGGCGGCCATGCCTGAGCACTGCATCCTGGTGGATGAGTCGTTAACCACCGGTCGTGAGTCAATCGGGTTGACTATCGGTGCCCGTCCGCATGACCTCATCAACAATATGGGTGGCTCCATCGGTTATGCCACCCCTGTGGCAACCGGCGCGGCATTAGCCTGCCCTGACCGCCGCGTATTCTGCATGGTGGGAGACGGCAGCGCGATGTACACCATCCAGTCATTGTGGACGCAGGCCAGGGAAAATCTGAACGTCACCACCATTATTTTCGCCAACAACAGCTACGCCATCCTGAAAGCGGAGTACGCCAACATGGGTGCCGGAACGCCAGGGGAACGTGCGCTGTCGATGATCGACATCGGTGAGCCACGCATCGACTGGCTTGCCATGGCGAAAAGTATGGGGGTGCCAGGCGTTGCAGTTGATAGCGCTCAGGGTTTTTATCAGGCCATGATTAACTCAGCCCGTGAACCCGGTCCCTGCCTGATTGAAGTCCGTCTGTGAAAAATTATCAAACTAAAGGAGAGGCTTATGGCGCTAACTCTGCGCACCAATCTGGCCGATTACCCGGTCACTAAAGCGATGAAAGATGGCCGGGTTACGTCCGACCAGGTCACCCTCGATTTTTGTGGCCCTCAGCCTGCACATAATGGCTTTAAAGCGATGGTTCGCGAGAACAAGTTCGATGCTGGTGAACTTGCCATCGTTACTTTCCTGCAGGCTAAGGCCTATGGCAAACCCTATGTGTTGCTGCCCGCACCGATTTCAGGGCGCTTCCAGCATCATTGTGCCGGTTTCAACAGCGACTTTGGTCACCTCGATCCTAAAGACATTGAGGGCAAAAAGGTGGGCGTTCGTACCTACTCGCAAACCACGGCACTGTGGATTCGTGGGGTACTCCGCCATGAATACGGTGTTGATCTGGATAAAGTGACATGGATGACGCTGGGCGATGGCCACCTGGCCGAGTATCACGACCCGGCTAACTGTGTCCGTTTGCCTGCTGGTGCAAATATCCCGCAAATGATGCTGGAGGGTGAACTGGCAGCGGCGTTGTTAGGTGAAGACATGCCAAAAGATCCGCGCGTGCTTACGCTGGTGCCCGATGCACACAACGCGGCAAGAACATGGTTTCAGCGCGAAGGATTTGTGCCTGTCAACCATATGTTCGTGGTTCATCAGGATATTTCTAAGAAGCACCCGGAGGCGGTGCGTGAAATCTACCGCATGATCGGCGAAAGTCGTGATCTCACCGCCGGGGGATTACCTGAGATCTTCCCGCCAATGGGGTTGGAGGCCAATCGTAAATGTTTACAGACCGCGATTGACTGGGCGCTTGACCAAAAGATCATTCCTCGTGCGCTGTCGATCGATGAGTTATTCGATGATGTGACAGGCAACCTGGGGTGAATCAGGCTTTTTTCAACGTTATGGTTCCGGGTTGGTATCTTCCGGGGCCATTCCATCAGGAATAACATGATGACTCACCCCCTGGAAAACCTGAACCTGCGCCATCTACGTATGATCCAAAGCGTGGGTAAAATGGGCGGGGTAAGTAATGCATCGCGAACACTCTATACTTCACAACCGGCAATCACGCATGCGCTGGCCAAATTTGAAGATCGACTGGGCTTCAGGCTGTTTAAGCGAGCCCCTCGCGGATGTTATCCAACCCAACGAGGCCAGTATTACCTGCTGCGCATCGACCGCTTCCTGGAAACACTCGACAACGCTATCGCGCGTATTTTATCTCAGCCAGTTGGCAGAAGAGACGAAAGACAACAGGTAGACCGGCTGATAACGGGTTCACAGTTACGCTCGTTAATTGCCTTAAGCGATCAGAAATCGACAGATGGCTTTCCCCATGAACCCGGCGTATCCCCAGCCTCACTCCGACGTTCCGTGCGCAGACTCGAATGCGCGCTGGCTACACCGTTGATTAAGCGGAGCAGTCGCGGGCTTGAACCCAATTACAAAGGGCATTTCCTCGCCGGTGAATTCAGGCGTGCAATCAGGGAGTTTGAATCCTTGCCTCACGAATCTTTCAGCGTTGTGCAAGATGGCTGTGATGAGGTTGTCGTAGGGGTATTACCTTTTGCCGGTGCGCAAATCCTGGCAGAAGCAACGCATCAATTCAGGTCATTGTTTCCATTCGTCAGAGTCCGGCTTATATCGGGTAGCTATCAAAAATTATTCGCGGATTTAACCAGCAATCGCATTGATATCGTGGTCGGGACGCTGCGCAGGGGCGACGATGCAAGTCTCATTAGTCGGGAAGTTCTGATGAACGACAACTATTGTGTCGTGGCAAGGCCTGAACACCCGTTGACCCAATTTGAGGAGGTGATGCCAGCTGAAATTGCTTATTTTCAGTGGGTGGGACCACCGAATGGCTCGCCACGACGTGCCCGGATCGACAGAATTTTTCATGGGTTGCATACAGCCCCCGATTTTTTTTGCGAAACAACCTCGCATTCAATTAGTCGGCAGTTGTTGCTCAGCTCAGACATGCTCACGTTAGCGGCTCGCTCTTCAGTCCAATATGACTTAACGCACGGCATACTGAGCGAACTCCATTGCCCATTTTTTGATGATACTGTTCAGATTGGGATATCGATGCGTCGAGAATGGCAACCTTCTGCGGCTCATAGTGCCTTTATTGGTGAGTTACGTGCAGCTACGCTTCAGCTAACGAATCAAGCCTGTCAGGAAATCGCATGATTGGCCAGGGAACCAGTCTTGACCAGTTTTGCTGCATCTGCCGCCGCCGACATATCTGCTATTATGGAGAACGGTTGTTTCTGCTTCAGATTCCCCAGTTGCAGTGATATTTGCTGCTGATAACTAATATCATTTTCTGTCAGTGATAAGTCGCTTGAATAAGGTTTCTGCATTTGAATAAAATCCCAATCCGCCTGTGCGGATTCTGGGTTAAATATTTTTTCGGCATGCTTTCGTGCGGAAAAAAATGCATCATGGGCGTCTGGAGACATCAGATAGTTATAGAGAGAACCATAGGCGGCCATCACTGCGACAATACTATTATGTTTATTTTTGAGCGCTGCGTCGGAAGCATAGGCAGTCTGAAAAATATAATCAGGTAGTGACTGCCAAAGATTGCCTTCCTGGATCACCGCCAGACCATCCTTATTATTCAAATGAGAAACACTTGAGCAGCAGGCATCGGCTTCACCTTGTATCACTGCTTTATAGCACGCCTCATTGCTTCCCTTATTAACAAAATTTATCTGAGAAGCGTCAATGTCTTTTTCCTTCAGTAATTCCAGCATCAGCATATGTAATAAACCCATTGATGATCCAACGGCTACGATTTTACCCTTCAGATCCTGAAGCGTTTCGATGCGATCTTGCGCGGCATAAATCGCCAGTGCGGTTTTTTTCATCCCGGCACCCACAATCTTCACTTTTGCACCTCGGGCAATCTGCGATAGCAGACCGTTGTAACCTGATGTCATACATAGATCTGCCGCGCCACTGGTAATAGCTTTGAATGGGCCACTTGTGCCCGAAGCTGGAATGAAAGTGACATCGGCATCATATTGCCTGAAAAATCCCTGCTGGCTCATTAATGTGGTTAGCGTGGAATTCTCCACTCCAGGATTAAAGGCAATTCTGATGTGGGAAGACGTGCTTTGGGCGATGACAGGTATCGCTGTCCCTGACAGGCCTATACCGCAAGCAATCAGAGCTGAATGCTGTAAAAATCGACGACGTTGAAGATTGATTGTTTGCGACACTGGCGTTCTCCTTAATGCGTCATCAGGTTTGCAACTTTGCGACTGTATGTAAGGCTATTGGTCGGCTGTTAACAAATCCAATTCAAAAAAGGAATTTTTCCATTCATTTTCTGACTGTATGGGGGTTGTTGGTACGAGGAAGGGGCAGTATTACTGATGACTGTTATCTCACCCTATTACTGGCGATGCGGGAGGTTGATGATGCACAAGGATGATTTATGTTTCAATTTTATCGCGTAACTCGTCTCTTTTCCCTGAGGATATTTTCCAGATTGCCATCACCCACAAAAAATATCTGGTCATGATAAAGAAAGTGGCGGCGCATCACACCTTCGCCGCCCTGGTAAATTAAGGCCGTTCACCCCGTGCCAGTCGGGCATTGATATCTGCCATCACCGCCGGTAAATCTGCCAGCGTATCGATGACATAGTGTGCCCCCGCAGCGCTCAGTTTCTGCTGGGCCACTTCACGGCGACGCGCAATCTCAGCGCCATCCATCTGCTGATATTCTTCCCTGGTTGCGCCAAATTCATTGCCGGAGACCGACAGGCCAACGCTCCACATCCCCGCGCGCAACCCTTCTTCGATGCCTGGTACGGCGTCGTCGACCTTTACGCAGTGACCGACCGCATCAATGCCCAGTGCAATCACATTCTGAAGTGCCATCCACGGACCCGGACGCGCTCCAGCCGCAAGATCGTCAGCTGCCACCCAGTAATCCGGCGCGTAACCTGCCTCGGCAGCGGCGGGCACAAGTCGCTCCATCACCGGACGCGGATAGCCAGAACAGGAACCAATTTTGATGCCGTCAGTGCGAAGCTGGGCTATCACCTCGGTTACCCCTGCGATTGGCTGTGCGAAATCCACCACTTTGGCAATTTGCAGCGGCATAAAAGCCTGGTAGATAGCGTCGATATCCTCCTTGCTCATCGCCCGGCCAAAGCGCTGCTGCCAGCGCGCATCCACGGTTGGCAACTTGCCGAGCGCTTCAATGTGCTGCCATTTTCCCAACCCCATCGGCACGCGTGCTTCTTCCAGCGTGATTTCAATATCAAATGCCAGACGAAAGGCTTCGACAAAAATTTGCGTGGGTGCGAAGGAGCCGAAATCCACGGTGGTTCCCGCCCAATCCAGAATCACGGCGCTAATACGTTGCATGGTATGTCCTCATTTTTTCCAATACATGGCATGTTCGATGGCGTTGAGCAGGCCGGTGATGTCCGCTTCATACACCTCACCGATGTTGCCGATGCGGAAGCAGTCGCTTTTTGAAACCTTGCCGGGATAAATCACAAAACCTTGTGCTTTCAATCGCTGATAAAAATCGGCAAATCGATAGGTATCGGCCCTGGGAGAGTAAAATGCGGTGATGATGGGCGAGTGCCACGCATCTTCCAGTAAGGTTTCAAAGCCCAACTGACGCATGCCAGCCACCAGTTTCTGCTGGTTATTGCGATAACGTGAATGGCGAGCCGCCACACCGCCCTCTTCAGCCAGTTCTTTGAGCGCCTGCGCAAAAGCCAGCACCGTGTGTGTGGGTGAAGTGAAGCGCCATTTGCCGTGGTTATCTTCCATGCAGCGCCACTGCGCATAGAGATCCAGTGAAAGGGAGCGGGAGCGCCCTTTACACTTCTCCAGCTCGCTCTGGCGCGCGATAACAAAACCAAAGCCGGGTACGCCCTGGATGCATTTATTGGCAGAGCTGATCAGAAAATCGATATTGAGTGCTGCGACATCAAGCGGGATACCGCCAAAGCTGCTCATCGCATCGACGATATAGATCTTGCCGAACTGCTGGGCCAGAGCAGCAACTTCAGCAATCGGATTCAGCATGCCGGTAGTGGTTTCACAATGCACCATGGCGATATGCGTAATGCTGCTATCTTCACGCAGCACGCGTTCAATCTCAGCCACATCCGGGCGTGCCACTTCGCCACAATCATAGGCGTGATGCGCGATGCCCATCAGTGATGCCATCTCAATCATGCGCGCACCATACGCGCCATTACTGACAATCAGCACTTTGCCGGTGTCGCCAATCACACTACCTAATACCGCTTCCACGGCATAGCTGCCGCTGCCTTGTAACAGTACAGAAGTGTAACCAGCAGCAGACGTCGCTAATGAGACCAATTGCTGTCTTATAGCCTGTACCACTCCGAGATTGTAATCATCATCCCAGGTGCAACTGTCGGACAGCATGGCTTCTTTCACGGTTCTGGAGGTGGTCAGTGGACCGGGGGTAAGCAACAGGTAATTACGGGAAGTCATTTTTTCACCATTGGTATATACCAGATTGCATTTATTATTAGAGAATCGCTTTTGTCATCACAAGGAGAAATCGCCACTGCAACAAAAAATTCATCTGGGCATGTATAATGACGTCTTAAAAAACTACAGCGAATCCGCATGAAATCGTTAACCAGTGATATCCCGCAATACCTGCTGATCAAGGCCGAGCTTCAGGCGCGCATTCAAAGTGGTGCGTTGAATACCGGTGATAAATTGCCGTCAGAGCGCGAGCTGTGTGCGATCTTCTCTACCACCCGCACCACCATCCGCGAAAGCCTGGCGCAGCTGGAGGCGAGCGGCGTCATTTATCGCTCCGATCGCCGTGGCTGGTTTGTCACCCCGGAACGCCTTTGGCTTGATCCCACACAGAACACCAACTTTCATAAACTCTGCCTCGAACAGGGTCGTGAGCCGAAAACGGTATTGCTCAGTGGTCGTTTGACCACCGTGCCGCTTGATGTCATGAAGCCTTTGGACTTGCAGCCATTCGACCAGATTTATCTGCTCGCGCGTCTGCGTTACGCTGATGGTCGCGCTATCTGTTATTGCGAAAACCATTGCCTGCCCGCGCGGGTCCCTGAGCTATTGCGTCACGACCTCAATGGCAGTCTGACCGAGGTTTATCAAAGCCATTACGACCTGGTTTATACCAGCATGCATCTGACTTTCTACCCCACCTCCATTCCGGCGCATGCCGCGGCCGCGCTGGGCATTATGGAGGGTTTGCCGGCGCTGCAACTGAGTCGACTCAATTACGACCAGCATGGTCGCGTACTCGATTACGATATTGAGTTCTGGCGCCATGACAGCCTGCGGATTGAGGTTGATACCCACTAAATCCAGCGAATAAAAAAGCCCTGTTCAGCCATGAGCAGGGCTTTTTTTTGCCTGCTTCATTTTTCTGTCACATATGCCGATTAGCGTTAAACGCAATTCTGGTACATACCAGATTAACTTTCACACGCTACGAGGCCCAACAGATGAAACTCTCTCACCTTGCTCTGCTGTCCGCTCTTGCTGTTGCTTCAAGCCCGGTTTGGGCAGATTCAGTTGTCACCGTCTACTCGGCCGATGGCCTGCACGATGGTGATAACAGCTGGTATCAGGCAGAATTTGCCGCGTTCACTCAAGCCACGGGAATCAAGGTGCAGTACGTGGAGAGCGGATCGGGAGCGATTGTCGAACGCCTGGCGAAAGAACGCAGTAATCCTCAGGCAGATGTATTAGTGACCGTGCCACCGTTCATTCAACGCGCCGCCAGCAACAACCTGTTAGCCGATTTCACTCCAGATGCCGCCGCGCAAATTCCCGGAGCCACTGCGCGTTATGTCCCTCTGGTGAACAACTATTTGAGCTTTATCTACAACCGCAAGTTACTGAAATCCGCCCCTGCCAGCTGGCATGATCTGCTTGATAACCGCTTCAGGAACAAACTGCAATACTCCACGCCTGGTCAGGCGGGCGATGGCACCGCAGTCATGTTGCAAGCCTTCCACAGCTTTGGTGGCAAACCAGCCGCCTTCGATTATCTGGGTAAGCTGCAGGCCAACAACGTGGGTCCATCCGCCTCCACTGGCAAACTGACCGCCCTGGTGAATAAAGGCGAGCTATATGTGGCGAACGGTGACCTGCAGATGAACCTGTCGCAAATGAAGCAAAATCCGAATATCCAGATTTTCTGGCCAGCGGATGCTCAGGGTGAACGCAGCGCATTGGCCCTGCCCTATGTGATTGGTCTGGTGCAAAACGCGCCGCAAAGCGAGAACGGTAAAAAACTGATTAACTTCCTGTTGGATAACGCCGCACAAATGCAGGTCAGTTCTCTGGCATGGGGCATGCCCGTTCGCCGTGACATCACACCTGATGACAGCAATTATCAGCAAGCAACAGCCGCATTACAGGGCGTGAAAGTGTGGCAGCCAGACTGGAATGAGGTGGCAAATTCACTCTCAACCGATATCGCGCAATGGCACAACGTGACTGACAGTGAGTAACCCGTGATGCTGATGAAAACCTCTGTCGCCGCACCGGCTATCGCAGCCAACACCTCGGGCATCGTGCTGGATAACTTGCGTGTGGCTTACCACGACCAGGTCGTGCTCAAACCGCTCACCCTTACCATTGAACCCGGTGAAGTGCTGGCGCTGATTGGGCCTTCCGGCTCGGGAAAAACCACGGTATTGCGCGCGATTGCAGGTTTTGTGCCTCCCGCAGGGGGGCGCATTTTGCTGGGCGATCGCGACATCAGTGCATTGCCCCCTTATCAGCGCGGACTCGGCATGGTGGTACAAAACTATGCCCTGTTCCCGCACATGAAAGTGGAGGACAACGTGGCGTTCGGTCTGCGTGCACAAAAGCAGCCCAGGGCGCTTATCACTGAGCGTGTGCAGGATGCCCTGAAGATGGTGGGAATGCGCGATTTCGCCACTCGATATCCGCACCAGCTTTCTGGCGGTCAGCAACAGCGCGTGGCGATTGCCCGCGCTATCGCCACGCGTCCGCAAGTGTTGCTACTGGATGAGCCGCTATCGGCCCTGGATGCACAGATTCGTCACAACATGGTGGAGGAAATCGCGCGGTTGCACCGGGAATTACCTGAACTGACCATCCTCTACGTCACACACGATCAGATCGAAGCCCTGACGCTGGCGGATAAAATCGGCATCATGAAAGACGGTTCGATGGTGGCGTATGGTGAAACGCACGCGCTGTATCAACGCCCGCCCAATCGCTTTGCCGCGGAATTTCTTGGACGCGCCAACATCCTTGCTGCCACCGCGCTGGAGGTGCAACAGCAGTCAGGTGAAGTGTGCGTCAGTTGTGGCGGTACGCTGGTCAACGCCAGTACGTCGGGCAACATGCGCGGCCGCAACAAATTACTCTGTGTACGCCCGCAGCACATTACGTTGCAGCCACGTTCGCCACGTAGCAATCGCCTGAATGCCACCCTGCAATCGCTACACTGGCAAGGCGATCTGACTCACCTTTTATGTGATGTGGCGGGGGAAACAGTGCGCGTGGTGCTGACGCAACTCAATCCGCTGCCACAAGCGGGAGAGGCGCTAACGCTATGGTTTGAACCGGAAGATGCAGTGTTGCTGGAGGTTGAGCATGTCTGAAACCCTCCCCGTAATGCGCACATGGTGGCGTGGACTGGCGCTTCAGCGTCACGGCAGCTTACTGTTACCGCTGCTGGTGCTGAGTACGTTATTCTTCTATCCACTATTGCTGATTGTGCAACAAGCGCTACAGAACGACAGCGGCCACAGCAGTTTCGGAGCATTTTTGCAGGTGCTGGAATCACGCCGCTTTATCAGCGCATTGCTCAACACCATTCAAATCGCGCTGTTCACCACCTTCGGCTGCTTGCTATTAGGCAGCGTGATGTCACTGATTCTGGTCTTTATTCCCTTCAGCGGCAGCCGGTTTATCAGCCTGGTGATCGATACCTTTATCGCGCTGCCAACCTTTCTCATCACCCTGGCGTTCACCTTTATTTATGGTTCCGCCGGTTTGCTGAATGGCGGGCTGATGGCGTTGTTTCATTTCGAACTACCGCCGATAGATTTCCTCTACTCCATGCCTGGCGTGATTCTGGCGGAAATCACGGTATTCACTCCCCTGGTGATGCGCCCGCTGATGGCTGCGTTGCGCCAGCTCGACCGTAGCCAGTTAGAAGCCGCGAGCGTGTTGGGCGCGCATCCGCTACGCGTTATCGCTCAGGTGATTTTCCCTGCGGCCCTGCCCGCGCTGCTGGCGGGTGGCAGTCTGTGCTTGCTGCTGGCAACCAATGAGTTTGGCATTGTGCTGTTTATCGGCGCAAAAGGTGTGAATACCCTGCCAATGATGGTGTACAGCAAGGCGATTCTTGAGTCTGATTACACCAGCGCCTGCGCCATTGCTGTCATCAATATTCTGCTGTCGCTCGGCTTGTTTCTGTTGTATCGCCTCGCGGCCAGTCGCGCCGGTACAAGGAGCTCATCATGCTAGTTTGGTCACGTAGTGCACGCAGGCTGACCAGTGCTGTGGCTGTCACACTGTTTACCCTGTTCTTTCTTCTTCCGCTACTGGTGATCCTGCTTTCCAGCCTTAGCCAGCAGTGGAATGGTTTTTTACCCTCGGGTTTCACCGTTGATCACTTCATCAACGCTTTCAAAGGAGCCGCCTGGGACGCGCTGTTTTCCAGCCTGGTCGTGGGATTTGCAGCCAGCCTGTTTGCCCTATTCTGTGGCTGCTGGGCAGCCCTGGCACTGCGTCAATACAGTGTGAAATGGCAAAAGCGTCTCGGCATCATCTTCTTCCTGCCAAGCGCTGTGCCCTCTGTGTCAGTGGGATTGGGCATTCTGGTGGCCTTCAGTCAGGGGCCGCTGCAGATGAACGGCACCGTGTGGATCGTACTGGTCGCGCATTTTGTCCTGATATCCGCCTTTAGCTTTAGCAACCTCTCTACCGGGCTGGCACGTATATCCGCTGATATCGAGAACGTAGCGTCGAGCCTGGGTGCTCCCCCTGCGTATCGCCTGCGGCATATTACGTTGCCACTGCTCATGCCGTGGATGTTGTCCGCGCTGGCACTGAGTTTGTCACTGTCGATGGGCGAACTTGGCGCTACAGTGATGATTTACCCGCCAGGTTGGACCACATTGCCGGTGGCGATTTTCAGCCTGACCGATCGTGGCAGCATTGCCGATGGTTCCGCCCTGACCATTGTACTGGTGGCGGTGATCCTGTGGCTGACGGTAAAGCTGGAGAGGATGGCACAGCGGCTATCCAATCCATAGCGGGTCGCAGTGCACAACGAGAGAAGAGGAAATCCTCCTTTTCAGTTTCGTCTCGCCCCTGAACTACGCAGGAAAATGGAAGAAGCACAAACTCAGTATGGAGATGAGTCTCTGGGTGCCTGGATTAAGCGAATCATCAGGAAGGAACTTAGGTTGCTTATATAATGTATTAATAATCATAATGTTAGGCAATTATGTTCCTCGGGCAAATTGAAATCAGTGCCGTAAGGTTAGCGAAGAGTCAATGGTTCAGGTCGCCAAGGTGTGAATTCAACCAGACTTAGCCGTCAGAAGAAACACGGAGGAAGTATCAGCGTTGGGATAAACTTCAGCATGCCAGCCACAGCGATCTAATAGCTTCTTAAACGCCGGGATCCTGCCGGTGAGTCTGGCCACCAGAGGCGCAATCTGTACGCCTTCATCATCGAAAGCGATATCCAGTCCTGAACGTGACAGGTAAATAGCGTTGATATCGGCATTCGCTATTACAGCGCGTCGTCCTGACCATTCCCGGTCACTAAGAATCCGATATACCCACTGCAACTCTTTGGCGGTTTCGATGGCATAGGTCAGCCGGAATAAATCGGTCTGCCTTGTCAGGTCTCCGGTACAGGAGCGCCATAGATAGTCCAGTTTATGCCGAAGTTTTGCTCTTGTTCCGAGAGTCCTGCCCTGCTTCAGCAACCACTGGATATCCGTCGCCACTTCACGAGGGAAACGATGTTGTTTAAGTGCTGTTGCCAGCCAGCGTGTCAGGAATATATTTTCATGCGATTCGGAATGTATCAGACCATCATGTCTTGCCAGGTGCAGCGCAATTAAAGCGCACCATGCCAGATGCCCGGTTTTCTCTGTCATTGATTCAGTTATCACGCGTTACCTGTCCCTGTAATTAAGAGTGAACCCTTTATGCACAAGTAAAAGATCGTGGTCATACGATGTAAAGATCGTTTCAGGTGAAATGAGATAATGCAAAAAATATCATGCAGCTGTATATGGTTTCTGGCAAAAAATGCTTATGAGCTCTAATTTTTTGAAGTGATTTCAGGCATAGATAGTTTTTCTGAAGCAATTTCCCTCAGTTCCGATATTCCCCGGTGAATATGACAAGGGGAATCCTGTTTTGAAGGTGCTCAGTTTGCAGTATCTCAGTCGACGCATGCCAGAATCAGTAAAATCAAACTATTTTTTTACTGGTGCTAACATTTGTCTGAAAATAACGGTTAATGATCAAGGTTACGTCAACCTTTAAACAATACTACGAAGAGTAAATAAGAGGATTTTACTGCATTCCTTTTTCCGTTTATTTTCGCTTCTCTGGATTGTCATGTGTGTATATAATCAATTTCGCAGCAATTAAAGAAATCTCTTAAAACAATTAGCAACCCGGATTATGGAGATGTTCATGAGTGAGTCACTTAAAGCATTAAATAATATTCGTATCCTTCGCGCTCAGGCGCGTGATCTGGCCCTCGCAGAGCTGGAAGAAATGCTGGAAAAATTCAGTGTTGTGGTTGCTGAGCGTCGTGAAGATAGCCAGGCAGAGGAAGCAGCCGTTCGTGAAAGAGAAGAGAAGCTGGTTAAATACCGTGAGCTGCTCATGGAAGAAGGTATTGATCCAACTGAGCTGCTGGGTTCTTTGCAGGGTGCAGGTAAACCCCGTACAAAACGCGCACCACGCCCGGCTAAGTACAAATTTACCGATGAAAATGGTCAGGAAAAACACTGGACCGGTCAGGGTCGCACCCCGGCCCCGATCAAAGCAGCGATCGACAGTGGTAAATCACTGGACGACTTTCTGATCTAATTATCGGTCAGCTGAAACTCTTCTTTCACCAGTTCGGGTATTCAATGCCTCAGTCAGGTCAGCAGCTATCTGCTGACCTTCAGTTTTTTTTACAGCAGCTTCAATTTCCCGGGCCTGATATCCGTAACTCTCCCATCCTCATCCAGACACTGGGTGAGGCGCCCCGCTACGATATCCTGTATTAATGCATCACCTTTACGATAAACCTGGCTGGTTTTTCGATAAGGTCTTTGCCAGTCGTCCGTAGACGGAGTGGGGCTGTTATCGTTCATGTCACCTGCAGAAATTAATGGGATGATATCAGCAGGACTGTCCAATTCAGTAAATTCTCTCCGATGAATTTTGCGATATCTTTCCAGATGAACGGCGTCAGCGGGACACACTTCCCTGTCAAGCCAGACGCACTGTCAGCGATGATTATCTTTTTCTAAGCCCAACGCCCCGGTGAGCAGATTTTGTGGCGCCTGCGACGCGAAATCTGTGATTTCCGGGGTCTTGCCTTTCCTGTTTTGAACAGGAAAGGTTAGAGGCTTAGTTACAACAGACATTAACAGCGACTTAAATCATACGGGCCTTCGGCCTGTCAAAGGGCACTCGGAGTTTCAGAGTGGCACGTGCGTGTTGAGAAGGGGCACTTCGTTAAGGTTCAGCTCTGCGATATGTATGGAGGGGCTGGATGGTGGATTTTTGCAATGATGTTGAGTTAAAAGTAATTTTTGCTTGTTGTAACTAATTAGTGTGGGAGTATGCATTAATCCCTCTCGAAAAACCATAACTCCTGGTATTCATCATTTTAATGATGGACTGGTATTTGGTTTGACCGGAGCATAATACTAAGTTGATAAGGATTTTTGGCTAATCACGTCGTACCCTAAACGGGCAGTCTGCTTGAGTTCATAACGAATTCGTTATATTATTTATAGCGAATTCGTTATGAGGGACGCTAATGTGGGACGTAAATACGACGGACTCTTTTACTGAGTGGCTTCTTTCTCAGGATGAGCCACTAAGAGAATCTGTATACGAAGCAATGGGATTGCTTGAGAAATTTGGACCGAGTCTGGGGAGGCCATATGTAGACACACTCAATGGCTCAGACTTTCCCAACATGAAAGAATTACGTATTCAGCACGCTGGCGATCCGATTCGGGCTTTCTTTGCGTTCGATCCAGCAAGAAGCGCAATCGTGTTATGTGCTGGTGACAAAACCGGTGTTAATGAAAAACGATTCTACAAAAAGATGATCGCGCTGGCTGATGAAGAATACAGGCAACATCTGGCAAATCTGGAGGAAAGGTATGGCAAGTTATAAAGAATTGCTGGCGAAAGAAAGTCCTGAAATGCAGGCACGTGTTGCTGCTCGCGTAGAAGCTGCAAGCATCAAAATTGCTCTCGCTCAGCTGCGGGAAGAACTAAATATTTCGCAGACGGCGATGGCGGTGGCAATGGGTGTCAGCCAACCCGCCGTCAATCGTATGGAACAACCGGAAAATGATCCACGCCTCTCCACTCTTCAGCGCTATGTCAAAGCACTTGGTGGTGAACTGAGCCTCGATGTTACGCTGCCCGGTGGCAAACGAATCGCTTTCAACCTTTAAAATTTTGCGCCCCGCATAAACATGCGAGGCGCAGTTTCCCCTACTGAATATCATCCTTCTTTTGATTTTAACTGTCTGACCCGGCGGTCAGTGTTAGCTTCAATGTAATGGTGACCCAAAGTTGTAAAAACATAATACCCTCTCCTGTCGAAGGCGTTCGGTGAACACGCAGTTAAGTCCACATGAAAACCATCTATCTATGTTATTCATGTGAACTCACTCCGGGGCTATACGTCGCCCAGAGTCAGCCTTTTACCCCCTATTCATTGCTCACTGAGTACTGATTCTCTTTTGATTATTTCTTTACTGACCACAGGTCAGGAAGGTATTGCAGCTCACCGGGTTATCCGTTGCAACTGACTTTATCTCCCTGTTTGCAGATAAATGTGGAAAAGAATCCGGATTGTGCTGACTGGCAACCCGGTCAACGGAAATCCTGCCTTTTTAGCTGGCCGGGTGCCCTGGCCATGAACCGGAACAAACGACTTCACCGCCAGCAAAGGCGGTAAATTTATAACAGTGAATTTCAGTGAAGCGGTTCGGGAGGGGATGGCTCGTATCTGAGTCCCAGCTCAAGCCGGTTAAGGTTCTGCCACACCAGGCGATTAAAACTGTCGCTGTCCATATCAAACAGCTCGTGAGCGGGATATGTTCTGACTATCCATGCTGCCATCGCGTGTCGCCTTTCATCAAGCGGCAGACGTGCGAGTTGTTTCTTCTGCTTCCCGCGTAGCGCCCTTTCCCGCCGCTGACGCAAGGTGGCGATCCGTGTATTGTCGTACCACCGTTCGCGGGCTTCCCGGACTGAATCCTCGGTGCCGGGTTCACTGCCACCCACCGCCTCAGACGCAAGCCGGGCATTACGCTGTGCCAGCAGCTTATCCATATTCACGCCGCACAGCTTCCAGAAGAGGTCCGTCACTCTGATATGCCGCGGCATCCAGTATTTCTCAACCGGATCCCACTCCAGCGCGGGCATTTCGGTAATGCCGAAGCGGGTAAATTCCCGTACCGGAAGCGCGCATCGGCCGTCAGCGCCGGATCGGTTCTGAGCGCAAAGCGCGTCGCCGACACCGGCAGGCTTTTATTCCACAGCTGCGTTTCGCGCCCGGCGCGGATATCTTCCGCGCGCATCACCACGTCATGCACCGTCTCGCGTTCCCCGCTGTTGTGTTTAACGGCCCCCAGCCATTCCCCCATATCATCTGCATACACCTGGAGATGCTCTGCCGCCCGGGAAAACGCAACATAGGTGCTGTCCAGCGCGGCCATAAATTGCCGTCCCTGTTCAGCGCCCACCAGCGCGATGACATAAGGGATGGACGTACCCTGTGAGCTGTAAGTCGTCACGGCATAGCCATAATCGATATGCCGGTCGGCATGGCTGCCGGCAGGATCCAGCGACAGCGTCCGGTCACCGGTATTGAGCAGAATCGCACCCTCATCAGTCATGCCGGTGACCGTGGCCATATCGCTCGCCCGCAGGTTACGTTCCCGGTCGGTTGCGGTCAGCCTGACTTTCTCACCCACGCTGAACTCGCGCTCTGCCTGTTCGAAAACCGCCACATTCTCTCTGCGCAATTCAGCGGGCCTGAACCAGCGGTCGGACAGGCCATCCAGGCCTTCCATCCTGATAACGCCACATTCTGCATCCGGCGCACTCACGCGGAAATACGCTTCCCCGACTCTGACAATATTACCGGTCTGCTCCTGCCAGAAAGCCCGCCGCCCCAGGTCAGCCTGACTGTTATTGACCCGACTGAGCACCGGCAGCGTGACACTGTCACCCAGCGTGCCATTTCCCTGTAGCCGCTGCTGGATGGCGTCGTTTATCGCGGTGCGGTCGGCATTCAGCTCTGCCACGATCAGGGTATCGGCACGCGCCTGCGCGATACGTCCGGCATAGTCATCGGCAATCATGCCGGTGAGATCGGGGGGATCGTCTTCCGCTGTGTTATGCAGTGATTTGCCATTCACCGTACTGGACGGCGGGATAAATGCGCCCGCCTGGCGGGATACCACATCCGGGCGTGTCTCTGCGGCCACGCGTAAGGCTTCACTGACATTTCCGGCTATCATGGCTTCCACCACCGGACGCAGCGCCGGAGTTTGCCGGACAATTTCACGCATCACGGCCCGGTCAGCAGCACTGCGATCGAGTGCAAGGGCAAAAGGCACACCGGACTCCATCGATTTCAGCTGGTTTCGGTCACCACTCAGCACCGCACGGCCTCCGCCTTCCGTGATCACCGTCAGCAGAGAGGCCAGCTGGGCATTGCCGTTCATCGATGACTCATCGATAACAAACAGTCTGTTCCGGTAATCATGTGATTGCCCGTCCACCTGCCACTGCCCGTTTTCACTGAGGAAACTGGCAATGGTCTGTGCCGGTATTCCCGCATGACTCAGTTCACTGACCGCCCGGTGTGTAGGGGCCAGGCCGGTCATCTCAGGCGGGTGTGTAAGTTGTCCGAGCGCGGCGGCAACCGTGCGAAACTGCGTGGTTTTTCCGACACCGGCATAGCCCTGAATTGTGGTGATGCGATCACGTGAGGTCAGGATAATCCGGGCTGCCTTTTGCTGGCCGGTGGTCAGCCCGGTTGCGTCTTCCTGGCGCAGTCCCGTCGCGGAAAAAGGCGGCACACTTTTCCTGCCTTCCGTGATATGCCGCAGGATGGTCACTTCATTCTCAAAGTTCTCACGGGAAATAAAGCTGCCTGCGGCTCTCTGCTCAGGCGTCAGAGGGATAATCTCGCCGCGCGCTGTCAGCCTCTGTAATTCCTGCTGAGTACGTTCAATGGTCAGATTCCGCTCGTCGGTGATGACCGTGGCAAGGACGTTTAATCCGCTGAAGGTGACGCCGGTACCGGTGATCTTTTCGATCGTCAGGCGAACAGCACGTTCCGCATGCGACATTTTCTTCGCCTCCACGCTGCGGATCGCGTCGGTCAGGCGCTCCTGACCGGTGAAGGCCTGCAGGCTCTGTGTCACGGTGACCGACGCCCGGTTTTGCGCCAGTCGCCGGTTAATGGCGTTTTCATCGAGTGGCGAGAAAGCAACAACCCTGTCGCCGCTGCGCCGGAGCATATTGATCGTCGCATCCGTCACATCCTTCCCTGCCAGCACCGCGATGACGCTGCCGGCACTGCGTCTGGTCGCACCAAAGGATTCGGCATAGTCGTAATCCACATACAGGGGAGCGTTCCCGTTCAGATGCAGAATCTCGCCTTTTGTGTTCTCCATCACAAATTTGTCTTTAAACAGCCAGTTACCCGGTTTAAAACCTGCCACCCTCAGCTTTTCATTGCGGGGCGCTTTCGGGTTGATAAGAGACGTGGTACGAAGCTGCTCTCCATCGCGAAGTTGCAGCTTTTTTTCACGAAATAACCGCCACTGGCTGTCAATGTGGCCAATATTCAGCCCCTGTGTTTGTCCTTTTTCATCCAAAACGGTCAGAAGATTGAGCCGTTCACTCACGCCTGTGATGGTAAAAATCTCCGGCAGACCGTTCCTCTGATTATGCTCCAGCACCATACCGGCGTGGTAACGGCTGCGATCGTTACGATTAGTGGCGTCAAGCCAGACCGGCACGCGTGCGGTGACTTCACCCAGCACAGCGCCGAGCTGCCCCACTTCAGTCAGGGCCTCCCGGGTACGCGTTGTCAGCTGATCGCGCATGCGGGCATTGCCCGCCTGCAGGACAACATTGCCCCCCTGCGCTTTTTCCTGAGCATAAAGGCGGGCGACAACCGCCAGCCGCTGGTCTGCGGTGTCCTGACCTATGCGCTGTATCACTTCAGTCGCAATCCCGGATGGTTTCAGGCTACGTAATCTGCTCAAGATCTTGCGGCAATGGAACTGCGCTGGCAGCGCTGGAAAATCATTGCTGATATGTACTTTGCCTCGCCGAGAAAGACGCTGGCCGCAATAGAACGTGCCTGTCACGTCAGCCGGGCGCAAATTTATCATGCTGTGAAAAAGGTCAGTGAGAAGGAAGGGATTTCTATACCGGAAGAACGTAGCAACAGGAAAATATCGAACAGTGATATTGAAGAGATTAAAAAGAAACTGGGTGAAGGTGCAATCAGGAAGGATATCTGCTGGGAATACAATATCAGTATTGATACGCTGATTAAATATGTTGTCCGGGGCGGAATCAGGCAGTAATGAGAGATAAGTAGATATTGTCTCCATAAGATAATGAACCATTAATATAAAAAACATAATGGGTTATCTTAAAGAGATTAAGATGAAAAATATCGTCATAAGAACATGGCTTGAAGTAGTTATCTTCCACCTGAAAATGGATCAAAATTAACAACCCCCAAACGAATCTCATCCCATTTCGTATTATTCATATCACCATATCATTCCAGCCTGAGAACACAATACTGAAGCCATAGATAAGAGATAACCTACATACAGGTATGCTTGTTTTTTACTGCCCGCGGCATACATCAGGCTGGTTATCCCTGAAAAGCACAAAGCAATGGCCAGCATGGTGAAAATTTCCATTACCCCCTCCTTTTTAACACTTCATTTGACTGTTAACCTAATTTCAGGCCAACTATCACATCGACAACCCCTGCCATCAAAATAACAACACCAGGGATAAGGTAATTTTTATCCTTCTTGATACGTAACAGATAGAACATAGTGAAAGCTACGCATATCATCGGGATACCAATTTTTAAATAAACAGACATGCTTTGCTTTCTCCTTAACAAAAAATAACTCCACTGACTCTCATACACGGTACAATGTCATCTGAGATCTTCGCGAACGTAATCATTTATATCATCAAAATAGTCAATTGTCAGCCAAGAGCAGCTGTGACTGGCTATTATGAGGGGAAACCATCAACGCTGTCCGCCGCGAGTTTGGCACAAAAGCGCCTGGATTACTCATGACGATTTACAACGATCTCTTATCTCAGCTTTCTTCAGCTTACCGGTACATTCCGCCAAAAAAATCGGAGGTGGAATAGACATCAGCCAAACGACGGCTGGGATTTTTGATGAAGAGGTAAATGATTTCGTTCACAGTATCCACAGAGGAGAAAATTATCTCTGGCATCAATAGTTGGACCAGCCCATAGCAATGTAATAAAAAATACAGATTGCCGTTAATCACAACAAATGATGAATTGCTGACGTCATACGTGTAGAAAAGTTCGCTGTCAAAATATCTTAGGATTGGGTACACATGCCCGCTCTGTCATTTACTCATTTGGATGCAATATTTCCTGCGCTTCATGTTTCATCACATGAGTGCGAATCGCAGCCTGAAAAACTTTGAACAATAATCCATTGATAAATGTGGTTACAGTGAGTACGACAAAAGCGGTCATCAGCCAGTCGATAAAACCGATGTTACTGTGCACAAGCACGGGTCTGTAGATCAGCATACCAGCCGCAACCATCCAGTGACTCATGCAGTAAAAACAACTAAAAAGATGCCCCAGCATACCATTCTTTCTCGTAGTCCATGCTCGTAGTGCCGCGAAGAGTTCAGTTTGAGTAACTGTCATTGACAGACTGGCTGATGCCAAAGCAATCATCAGGCATACTGAGAGGTCTGAAGATAACACAGGAGTCATTATCGTTTCCTTATACATCAAATAGTTGTATTTTTCGCATTCGTTCTAATGCGACCCCTTCATGTGACTTATGAAATCACATGATATTTGCCGTTGTCAACCTTATGTAACACTGTAAGATACATGAATGTAAATCAGAGAGAAGAGTTGATATGCGTCAGGACAACAAGCTTTCCCGCACACTGCACGTGCTACTGCATATGGCACGTCACAACAAAGTTTATACCTCAGAAGAAATCGCCATGATGCTGGGGACAAACAGCGCTGTAGTAAGGCGCACTCTGGCTGGTCTGCGTGAGGAAGGTTTTGTCACTGCAGTCAAAGGGCATCACGGCGGCTGGCGTATTGCTGTTGATCTGCGTGAGATCAGCTTACTGGATATCTATCGAGCGGTAGGGATTAGTCATCTTTTCGCCATTGGTGGGGGCGATGAAAACCCAGAATGCGCTGTAGAAGCAGCGGTAAATCAGGCGCTGGGAAATGTTCTGGATGAGGCCGAACAGACACTTCTGGCACGTTTTTCTGAAATTAGCCTGGACGACCTGAAAGTAGGTTTCGAAAGTCACTTTCCTGAAAACCTGGAGGCAGGAGATACCGCGTGTATCGCCAAATTGCGACAGTCAGACATATAAAACAACAAGGTTGCTTTGAAACTGAGTTTTTTTGAATACCGCAAGGGCGAATTTAGAATATTATTTCTCATTAGAGACATTGCAACGTAATAATATTTCGTGTCTGCCAACGACAATATCAAATCCTAGTAATTTCTCTGTAAGTGCCCGCGAAGCCAGTCTTAACCTCTTCCGACATACTTCTCATGGCATTGAGGATATTACTATGCTTAAAGTCCTGTATTGCTGTCAAACTAAGTAATAAAACATTTTCAATCAAGTCATGGCTGTTTCTGAAATGAAGATGCAGGACGTATGGGGTGAGACCTCTGTAAGCGACCAGCGGAAGTTCGCGATTTATCTGATCGGCTAACAATACAGACTTAATCTTAGCCTAACACTCGATTATCAAAAATCTATAAATCTCTGCTAAATACCCCAAAACATCAGATTTAAAGCATCTTTGATCTCAGCCCCATAATCACTGAGATCAGCGATTGTTTCACCAATAAACTCGACAGAAACACTCGATAACTCAGTGGTCATCAATCGGAAATATTCGCCATTAATCCGTATCAGAGGAAACAGTGTTTTGTTCACTTTTTCAGAAAGATGATGCGACTCGATAAGGGGGATGACCATCCGTCGTTTTGGTGACTCAACGATGTCACTTTGTACATCGACCAACATTTTGTAGTGGCTTGCCCGTTTATATCGATAAACAATGAACTGCATGCTCACCAGTCCCTGTTTTCATCGGCAAAAGAACCATTCAGTGCGATAAATCTTGCCACTTCTTCCATACCTTCGCGATTATCTTCCTTCCACTGCTCAGCCTTGATTCGACGGGCTTCTTTGCCTATCACATCATTAACCAGACCAGATATGTTCACTCCAGCAGCACTGAGAATCTGATAGTTGTCTTTATCTACGGTAACGTTGACTCGGTGTTTCATAAGATAGCCCCTTTTATGTACACCTTGAGTGTATACTCAGTTAGTACATTATTCAATCTACAGTATGGCAATACTCTTCGAATTCCGGTTGGAAACCGTTCGAGAGGTTAAATTTAACCCATTGTTTTATTTGAAATTAAAAGAATTAACCTGCAATTCCCCATCAGCAAGCAAGTACCATTGAATAGGGTAACGTCCAGATCAGAGATTGCGAGTGGTGTGTAGGAAATTGGGCGTTAATGATATCTCGGATAAGATACGCTCCTGGAAATTTTAAAACCAGGGACGGCTATACACATTTCAAATCACATTATTTTCATGCTGATCTCAGGATTTTTCTCCACCAGCACAACCGCAGATTGCTTTAGTAAGCGGGAAAATGGTTTGCAGTCGATCCGGATTATTTACGCACTATCGCCTGGCAGGAATCACGCTACAACCCTTCTGCGATAAATTATAATCGTAGCAGTCTCCCGTTCGGCTTATGGCTTCCTGCCCTCTTCAAAATCGATCAGCGCTGCCAGCACCTCCGGGTGCCCTATCCAGACTTCATCAATCAGTCGAGCCCCTACCTCATCTGAGGTTTCCAGCAACATGCGCGCGGTTTCGTAGTTGTCCCAGCCACTTTCAAAGGCTGCCTCTTCATACAATGCCTGCTGCTGGATCTGAATCATGGCGATCTCATTCGGATCGGTCGCGGGTTTGTACCAGGTGAGATGACGAACATTTCCTCTGATGACGATGCGCCCGGCTACGTCTCTGATAATCGCAAGATGAGGCTGAAAGCTGACTGGTCCGGCATCAATACCCAAATCAGGGTCATAGTAATCTTTACCCTCTTCCCTGATGGGCCAGCTTCCTCACGTTTTCATCGCTCTGATGCGGTTCATCGCCTCCGGAATTGAATCTGCCCCACCGAGAGTAATGGCGCTGTCCCTGAAAAAAGTCCCATACCGGAGATCATCTTCCAGGTACTCCATCCGCCCATCTACTTCAATTTGGAAGGATCGCTTACTTTCAGCAATGAGATTTCTAATCCGCTCCCGTTGATGTAACGCATCGGCACGGAGTTCTTCCAGTGGCGGCAACCCTTCAAAGCCACACTTCCAGGCATCGCAGCAGACTTTTTGCGCCAATGTCTGCACAGAGGTTGCCAGCGCATAAATGACAGGGGTGGTGATTTCACCATTTTCAATCATGCAGGCAACATGACGGGCAGCAATGTGAAGCGTGGTCAAGATGTCATCCACTTCAGCGATTTCAATACCGAGACTGTCGAAAGCACTCAATACCATCAGATCCCCTTCGATTTTTTCCAGCAGAACCTGCGCATTGGTGCGTACGGCCAGCTGAGTATCGAAATGGTTTTCAACCCATGTTTTGGAAGATTCCGTTGTGGCGGTTTTGATGTTGTGTGTGTTCATGCTGTTACTCCTGTCGGTGGTCGTTATCCATGTTTCGGTGAGTTCACGTCGCGGCAGGGGGGTCGTAGATGTAAGCCATCGGACCGTGGCCGCAAGGCCCGAAACGCGCTTTCTGCGGTTCGGCGGAGCTTACCGGCTTTGTCGGTTAGCGCAGCAGTGCCTGACGCCCCGGTTTACCGGGGAGCCGAAGGTGGCCGGGAGACATGTGTTAGGTGTATTCATTTGTCATGAGTGGGATAGAGAACATCTGACGGGTTCTTCAGAAAATAAACAAAGAGCAGTTGCGCTTCTGATAAACATAAAGGCAAAGGGGAAGCCGGTGCATCTGCACCGGCCCTCCCTTTGCCGGCTTAACGCCCTGGCAGACGAGTTCTGTAATGATCAGTCCCTGAACTCCTCCCATTTGCAACCACTCCCGCCACAGACCTCCGGCACATCCGGAGTTCCGGTCACCGTCCATTCATCGAGAAATACCAGGGAGGTAAGAACGCCGGTCTCTGATGGCGGAAGCGGCAACATCGTTGTAAACCAGACATCATTGCATCGTCCAAAGCACCAGTAGCATCCGTCACTTTCACGCGCTTCACTTCTCCACCAGACTCGCCCCATATGCATGACACCAACCTCTGCCAGCTCACTGTCATGCGATCGGATAAGGACATGATGCTCTGAACAAACGCCCTGCCATTCCACCAGGAAGGACACAAGCCAGGCCTTCATGATCTCGCTCCCCGCCATATCAGTAAGGACTCCTCCACCGGCAGAATGGCTGATTGCCTGGTCCTGCAAAGGTAAGCGGCTCATAGAAACCGTCTGTTAAATTTCATCAGTTTCCGTTATGTATTAAATCCACTTATCGGTAGAACAACGTTTCAACTGTAACCATTTTAATTGGTAGGGTTTGTATCCAACATTTTCTCGTTATAAATCATATGATGAACCATTAAGACCAGCTATGTTCCGATTCATCTTCTTAGGATTGTATTAAATGGAAATAAGCATAAAGACCCCTCTCATTCACTCTCTTCCTTTGAGCCAGCGAAAAGGCTGCAATATATGGCTGAAGATGGAATCTTCTCAGCCTACCGGTTCATTCAAGCTCAGGAGTGCAGGTCATATATGTCACCACTACGCCAGAGAAGGTGCTAAGGCTTTTGTCAGTTCCTCTGGCGGAAATGCCGGGATCGCAGTGGCACACAGCGGCCGTAAACTAGGTATACCGGTGACGGTTGTAGTGCCAGAAACAACATCTCAAACAGCAAGAAAACTGATTGAGCAGGAAGGTGCACGATTAGTCGTCAGAGGAAAAGTATGGAGTGAAGCTAATGAGTATGCGCTTTCCTTAACAGATGACCATACCGTATATATTCATCCTTTTGATCACCCCCTTCTCTGGGAAGGTATCGCCCGGATGATAGACGAAGTGATTGAGGCGGGTCTGACACCGGACGCAGTCGTTTTTTCTGTAGGTGGTGGCAGCCTTTTATCCGGTATCGCCAAGGGTCTGAACAGGCACCGGCTGAGTCATATTCCGATGTATGCCGTGGAAACGCATGGCACTGGATCCCTGAACGCTTCTATTAATGCTAATGAGCTGATTACTCTGGAAAAAGTCAGTGGTATTGCGACCACGCTGGCAGCCAGTCGGGTTTGCGAAAATGCATTTAACGTAGCCAGCAAAATGAACGTTAACAGTATACTGGTATCCGATGACGAAACTCTTGATGCCTGCCGGCAATTTATTGAGGATCATCGGGTGTTAACCGAACCTGCCTGCGGAGCTTCTCTGTCGATTATTTATGGGGATGAAATAACCTTCAGGGAAACTGACAACGTTCTCGTCATTGTTTGTGGTGGTGCTTCCGTTAGCCTTAACACCATCACCGGGACTTAACTGATTGATGTCAGGTCGCATTTCCACGGTAACCGGTCACGAACACGGTTCGACGGCCAGTCCTGAATATGACCGATGACATAACGCAGCCATACCTCCGGGCTCACGCCGTTCAGACGGCAGGTACCGATAAGCGAATACAAAACGGCGGCGTGCTCGCCTCCGCTGTCTGAGCCCGCAAATAACCAGTTTTTCCGGCCCAGGCAACGCCACGCAGGCGTTCTCCGCGATGTTATTGTCTATTTCGGTCCAGCCGTTGCGGCAGTCCAGGCTGAGTGCATCTCACTGCTTCAGCACATAGGCGAACGCTTTTGCCGTATCTGAGTGGCGCGACAGCGTTGCCATTTGCGGCTGCATCCAGTCATACAGCGACTACGCGGAACAGACCTGGCTTTTCTGTGTCAACACCACGACTGGCTGGCCGTTTTTCAGCACGCGTTTTGCCCGGTTTTCACCATTTTCGGTGTCCGCTTTTTAGCATCTATTCTTCGGCTTCTTCCTTCACCGCCGGTTTTGGTACTGCACCAGCCTTACGTTTATCTTTAAGACGGTAACTTTCCCCTTTGATGTTCACTGTGGTTGAGTGATGCAGCAACCTGTCCAGGATCGCCGTTGCCAGTACGTGATCTCCGAACACCTCGCCCCAGTCCGTGAAGCTCTTGTTGGACGTCAGGATGATGCTCGCTTTCTCGTAACG
>NZ_CP024770.1:1291202-1297287 GCF_011395035.1 Pantoea cypripedii | reverse complement strand
GACCCGATAGGGTTAGCGGGGGGAGAAAACCTTTACGCTTATGCACCAAACCCTCTGACGTGGATCGACCCGCTGGGGTTGAATAAGGGGCTGGTTACCTATTGGCCGCCAAATAATGGGGCTTTTGGCTCGGAGAAAGTTACTATTCTGGAGCCTGGTCACGTAATTGATCGTTATGGTTATCCCGGCGGTAAATATACTTCACCAGTAGGAACTCCATATTCAATGCGGGCACTTCCGCCAGGAACAGACTCTAAACCATATACTATCTATGAAGTCAGGAAGCCTATTCCTAATGTTCTGGAAAGTAAGATCGCGCCATGGTTTGGAGAGATGGGGATGGGAACGCAGTATTTATTACCTGACTCAGTTAAGTCACTTACTGACTCAGGGCATCTGGTTGAAGTCAGACGAAGGAGACAGTGTGGTTAAGTCAGAGCTGATTATTAAGCTGAATGCGATGAATATACCAAAGGATAGTTATACTATTGATGAAATATCTAACGAGTCATTATGTTTTATATACGAAAATATGATGTGGAAAATATTTTACAGTGAAAGAGGCCAGAGAACTGAAGAGCGTTACTACTCAAATGAAGACGATGCTTGCCAGGCCTTTTTACAAAGACTGACTCATATGTTGGGTATTTAAATAAAGCCGGAAGCGATCTGAATGATCCTTCCGGCTTTTTTATTAGCCGCCCGCCGTCAGGGTAAGACAGCCCGCCTCCACCCGGACGGTGACCGCCTGTCCGGTCTCAAACCCCGCCTCGGCCAGCCACCTGCCCGCGATGCTGAGCTGCGGCGTGCTGCGGTCACCGCCCTTTGGGCGGTAGCCCACAATGCAGCGCCGTTCCGTTTTGGAAATCTTCCCTTCTGGCTTACCATCGTGTCCAGCCATGATAACTACCTCGCTTAGTTGCCGTGGTGAGCGGTGGCGGAGGGGTGCAACCCTCGGTCACCGCGCTAAAACAGGCTCAGCCCAGCAGGCGCTTTGCCTGATGCTTCAGTATCATCGCGTCAAGTATCGACGTGATCGACTTCTGTTCGTCCTCATCCATCTGCTTCACCGCCTCAAACTTCAGCTTCAGCTCGTCCTGCGGTTCGCGCTCGCCTTCCTCAAATATCAGCCAGTCGGCGGAGACGTTAAAGGTCACGGCGATGCGCTTGAGAATATCCAGAGAGGGCTGGGTCTCGCCGGACTCATAGCGGCGGACCTGGGTTAAATGTATCCCGACCTTATCGGCCATCTGCGGCTGGGTCAGTCCGTGCTGCTTACGCAGCAGAAGAAAACGGGCGGAGAAGCTCATCCAGAATGTTCCCTGAGTAATCGTGATGACCTCCATTATCCCCTCCTGTTCTGAACGGACTTGACTGAGTGTTCTGTATGGAGCATATAATAATATCCATACAGGACATTGACAAGGTTTTAAAAGGGGCAGTTCTATGGCGCGCATCGCAGAAACGGAGTTGCAGCATCTGAAACAGGCGGTGCCCCTGGCGGGCTTGGCGCAGGCGCAGGGGCGGCAGCTGTTCAGGCGGGGTAAGGACCTGGTGACGCTGTGCCCGTTCCACGATGAAAAGACGCCGTCCTGCGTTATCACCCCGGCGAAAAACCTGTTCCACTGCTTCGGCTGCGGCGCGGGCGGCTCGGTGCTGGACTGGCTGATGAAAACCGAGGGGCTGAGCCTGCGTAAGGCGGCGGAGCGGCTGCGTGCGGAACTGGGTGAGAACCCCGCCGTGGTGCCGCTGGTGACGCAGGACGAGCCGGACATGCTCGCGGAGGACGGGGCGGGCCGCCAGGCGCTGCTTGAGCGGGTGGTGAACTTCTACCATCACACGCTGCTGAACGCGCCGGAAGCCATCGCCTACCTGGAAAAGCGCCGCCTGAACCATCCTGAGTTAGTCGCGCAGTTCCGGTTAGGCTTCGCCAGCCGCACGCTGGGCTACCGCCTGCCGGAGAAAAAGCTGAAGGCGGGTGAACAGGTCCGGGCGCGGCTTCAGCGGCTCGGCATCCTGCGCGACTCGGGGCACGAACACTTCGCCGGTTCGCTGGTCGTGCCGGTTGTGGATGTGAACGGCCAGGTGCTGGAGATGTACGGGCGCAAAATCACCGACCGGCTGCGCAAAGGCACGCCGCTGCACCTGTACCTGCCCGGCGCGCATCAGGGGGTGTGGAACGGGCAGGCGCTGGTCAGTTCGCCGGTGGTGGTGCTGTGCGAATCGCTGATCGATGCGATGTCGTTCTGGGTGGCGGGCTGCCGCCACGTCACGGCGGCGTACGGCGTGAACGGCTTCACCCCGGACCACCGGCGGGCCTTCACGGCGCACGGCATCCGGCAGGTGCTTATCGCCTTCGACAATGACGCGGCGGGCAACGATGCGGCGGTGAGGCTGGCGGCGGAGCTGGCCGCGATGCAGATAGCCGCCTTCCGGGTGGTGTTCCCGCCGGGCATGGATGCGAACGGGTATCTGTGCCAGGTGGCGGAGCCGGAGCGGGCGTTCGGTCTGCTGACGGAGTCGGCGCAGCCGATGGGTGAGGCGGTGAGCGTGCCGCCGTCCGCGATGCCGGAACCGGCTCCCGCCTCAGCCGCGCCAGCGGAGCCGGGCGTGGTGGTGGAGCACGGCGGGGCGGGTGAGGTGACCGTCAGCCTGGGGTCGCAGCAGTGGCGGGTGCGGGGGCTGGCGCAGGTGAAACCGGGCGCGGCGGTGATGAAGGTCAGCGTGCAGCTGTCGGACCGGGAAAGCGGTACGGTGTTCGCGGACGGTCTGGACCTGATGAGCGCGCGCTCGCGTGCGGGCTGGGCGCGGATGGCGGCGGCGGAGACCGGGCTGGCGGAAAGCGACGTCAGGCGCGGGCTGGGCCGGGTGTGGCTGGCGCTGGACACCCTCCCGGCGCAGCCGGAGCCGGGCAGCGACGCGCCGGAGATGACGGAGGCGGAGCGGGCGGATGCGCTGGCGCTGCTGCGTGACCCGGACCTGGCCGGGCGCATCACGGCGGACCTGGCGGCGTGCGGGGTGGTGGGTGAATCCGGCAACCTGTTCGCGGCCTATCTGGCGGCCACGTCGCGCAGGCTGGAGCGGCCGCTGGCGGTGCTTATCCAGTCGTCGTCGGCGGCGGGCAAGTCCAGCCTGATGGAGGCGGTGCTGGGGCTGATGCCGGAGGAGGAACGGATGCAGTACAGCGCGATGACCGGGCAGAGCCTGTTCTATCTCGGCGAGACGAACCTGCAACATAAAATCCTGGCGATAGCGGAAGAAGAAGGGGTGCGGCAGGCGGCGTATGCGCTGAAGCTGTTGCAGAGCGACGGCGAGCTGACCATCGCCAGCACCGGCAAGGACGAGGCGACCGGCAACCTGGTGACAAAGCAGTACCGGGTGAAAGGCCCGGTGATGCTGATGCTGACCACCACGGCCATCGACGTGGACGAGGAGCTGCTGAACCGCTGCCTGGTGCTGACGGTGAACGAGTCGCGGGAGCAGACCGAAGCCATCCACGCGATGCAGCGCCACGCGCAGACGCTGGCAGGGCTGCTGATGCGCAGCGAAAAAACGCACGTCACGCGGCGGCATCAGCACGCGCAGCGGCTGCTGAGACCGCTGAAGGTGGTGAACCCGTTCGCCAGTCAGTTAACGTTCATGTCTGACAAAACGCGCACCCGGCGCGACCACATGAAGTACCTGACGCTTATCCAGGCGGTGACGCTGCTGCACCAGTACCAGCGGGAGGTGAAAACCGCTGAGCATCGCGGGGAGGTGCTGGAGTATATCGAGGTGACGCGGGAGGACATCGTGCTGGCGAACCGGCTGGCGCATGAGGTGCTGGGGCGGACGCTGGACGAGATGCCGCCGCAGACGCGCAGGCTGCTGATGCTGATACAGGCGTGGGTGGCGCAGAGCGGGCAGCCGCGGCGGGAGAGGCTGTTCACGCGTAAACAGCTGCGCGACGCGGTGCGGTGGGGCGACACCCAGCTGAAGGTGCATCTGGCGCGGCTGGCTGAGCTGGAGTACCTGCTGCTGCACCGGCGCGGGCTGACGTTCGTGTACGAGCTGCTGTTCGACGGTGATGATGGCGGCGGTGCGCACCTGTGCGGGCTTATCGACCCGCAGTACGATGCCGCCCGGCCGGGGTCAGGCGGCGGGCAGGCGGCCCCCGGCCGGGGCGCGGACGGCGGGCGGCCGGGTGAGGAAAACCCGGCGCAGGGCGCACCGCCGCAGGGCTGAGCAGACAGGCGGCCGGGGCAGCGGCAGACGCGCGGTTCCGGCCTTAAGAGAAACATCACATCACAGACGCAGGATGCCGCATCATGACCAAACCCCTTCCGCCATCGCCGGAAAGCCTGTACCTCAGCCGCCAGACCCGGACGCTGCGCCAGCAGGCGGACGAGTGGCTGATGCATCTTGCCGCCACGGGACACAGCCCGCGCACGACGGAGGGCTACCGCGAGCGGCTGCTGCCGTTCGTGGCGTGGTGCGAAGCGCGCAGCATCCGATACGCGGCGCAGGTGAGCCTGGCGGCGCTGGAAGCGTACCAGCGGTGGCTGTGCGGCTACCGGCGGGCGGACGGCAGAGGGCTGACGGCGGGCGGACAGCACGCCAGGCTGTCGTCCATCAGGATGCTGTTCCGCTGGCTGCTGAAGCGCCACGTCATCCTCTACAACCCGGCCGACCAGCTGACGCTGCCGAAAGCGGACAGGCCGCTTCCGGCGCAGGTGCTCAGCGAGGCGGAGACGTTGCAGGTGTTGCAGAGCCCGGATGCGGGTACGCCGCTGGGCCTGCGCAACCGGGCGATACTGGAGCTGTTCTGGAGCACGGGGATACGGCGTGCGGAGCTGGCCGGGCTGCGGTTAAGCGACGTGGACGCGGCGCGCGGCGCGGTGTACGTGCGTAACGGCAAGGGGGGAAAGGCGCGGGTGGTGCCGGTGGGTCAGCGTGCGCTGGCGTGGCTGGCGCGTTACCTCGACACGGTGCGGCCGCGCCTGACGCAGCGTTATGACAGCGGGCACCTGTTCGTGAGCCAGCGCGGAACGGGGCTGAAGCCGGGGACGCTGACGTGGCTGGCGGGAAAGAGCCTGCGCGGGCGGGGCAGCGTGGACAGGCCCGGTGCGTGCCACCTGTTCCGGCACAGCATGGCGACGCAGATGCTGGAGAACGGGGCGGACACGCGGCACATCCAGGCCATCCTGGGTCATGAGAAGCTGGAGACGACGCAGGTGTACACGCGGGTGGCCATCGGTCATCTGCAAAAGGTACATGAGAAAACGCATCCGGCAGAGCGTAAGCGAACGCGGCGGAAAAAGGCGGACGGCCCGGAGCAGTAGCCCGCAGCCCGTGAGGCCGCCGGGCGCGGCGCACGGCAGAGCGCGCCTTCCGTGGCGCGATCTGCCCGTCATCAGGTGCCGTGCGTGCGGGGGTAAACGGCCGACCGGCCGTTCACCATAACGCGGGGGGATTACACGCAGTCGTCCCGCCCGGCGTCATTGTCTGGCCCGCCCCTGCTGCGCGGGCCGTCTTCGTGCAATCCGCGTTATGGCTGGCGCCCCCGCAGGCGGCAGCGGGTGTGCCGCCCTCCCTGGCGGTTCGCTGCCGGTGCGGCCGGTATGAAAAAGCAAAAGGGAAGTCGGCCTGACGGCCTCCGCTGAAAGGCGTTATGCCCGCCCGCTGCGTCTGGCTGCGTCGGCGGGCACTGCGTTGCCCGTTCCCGCCGCCGCCAGTCTCCGCCCCCGCCCCGGTCCGGGGTGGTCATGCAAAACCGTCATCCCTTCCACCGCCGGAGAATCCGGGCGCCGCAGGCGTCGCCAGCGGGCTCTGTGCCGCCCGCACCCGCAGAACCCGTGCCCGGCGCACAGCAAGCTGCACGCCGTGCACGGGTTGCCGGTCAGAGGCTGGCGGGTAATATGAAGGGGTGCAGACGGCGACGGTCACGGCGGGGCGGTAGCGCGCGGGGCTAAAATGCGCGTCGGGTCATCGTGTTAATGGGCAGCTGAAAGCGGGAAAAGCTGGCTGAGAAAAAGCAATGACATCAGCAGGTTAACTGCATTAAAAAGTACGATGGCACCGGAATCGTCCCTATGACCCGATAGGG
>NZ_CP024770.1:1269488-1291102 GCF_011395035.1 Pantoea cypripedii | reverse complement strand
AAATTACTATGGTTTATTGTCTATCGTATACCATTTTGAAACTGTGACCGCCGCTCGGTTTTTTACAAAATGGCAACATTTATACGATTGACCTGATTTTTACGTAGCAAAGCACATGCCATAAATAGTCAATTGTCAGGATAAAACCCTGCGACAAACTGTGTGGAATCATGTATTGAATTGAAAATAAACACATTTATTTTTTGATATCTCAAAGGATAGTTAATACAGAACCGGAAATTTTTTGCAGTTCCTGCTTCGAGCAAACAAGAAATTATGTTAATTATTTGCACTGACTTAGTGCCGAGCTGCTCCTTTTTAAGGCGACAAGACTTGGGCTTGCATACCGAACGGGTGCTGGTAAGGTCTAAAGTATTCAGCGTTAGGACCCTGGCGTCATTTTGAAGAATCATAATGGGAAGAAATTCGAAAGGTTAATCTATTATTGTAGCCTTTAAAATTCTCCAACATAGTATGGTTATCAGAATTAAAATCTTCCCAATTATTTATGTTGGAGTATATATCGGTAATAAAACAATGGGAATATCAAAGGATGGCATCTCATAAAGACATTGGTCAAAGGTGAATATTATTTAATTGATTAATTCATAGATTCACCTCAAGACCTGGGTTTAGCAAAAATGATTTTTTAAGAGCATCGTGCTTTATCATACCTGGGGTGATCAATATTAATGAGGATAATAATCGGAGTACTCACTGACATCAGTAGATGTTTGGGTGTTAAACGCATAAGGCACGCAGTTATTGTACTCAGCATAATATAATGGCCAGTTACTGTTCTAAATCCCGAAACGGTTTATAACAGAAAAACAGTTTAACAGGGAAAAACTCCATCAATGGAGCAGCTATTATTCTGACCGGGATATTGCAACGAAGGTTAGCCATTAAAAGAATGGATAAGTCTCACTTAATTAAAAAGTGCGGGATGGCTATTTGATATTGATGAAGTGAATAATGATAAAAATATATACTCCTGAATGGGAGGTTTATTGTGTAAAAACTCGCTGGCCACAATGTTTGGATAGAGAGTTGAAAATTGCACTCTGGTACAGATGCAAAAAAGTGAGAAAAAAATTCATGTATCTCGCTGTAAACGCTGTTGAGTGTCAGGAATCAGAAGAAAACCCACATCTTATCCAGGTCAGATAATGATTTAATCATGCAGTATGAATTTATCTGAAATTAAATTGAGAAAATTTGCATCTTATCTTTAAGTAGGTTTAAGTGGAATGAATTTTACAGTTGATGAAAATATGAACTGTTATGTCAGTGATATCATCCTTCTTTGATGATCTTTTCCATAAAGGACTTTGTCAGTCTAACGCCAGGCATACGGAATAATTTCCTGCTGAATTAGCAAATATGATCTTGTTGCCAGGTGTGAACAACAAGTAATCGTTGATGTACTCGTTTTTCTTCCGGGGCACAGTACTGCTTTGGTGGAATAGACCCTCATCTTTACGCGAGACAGTGAAAGAACATGCTGAAACTGGTTTCAAGATAGGTTTGCTAAGCATAACATCAAAAAGTGTGGTATTGATAAGAATCATAGTATATCGTATACCATAATATGGTTGAGAGTTAGTATGATGCTCATATAAATCAGGATGTTACCATGCAGTTAAGTAACTGATATTCATCATTAATGATCGGGGTTGGTATGTCATAAAGAATTAATTTTGTATTTTTTTGGCGCTATTTCTAATTGGATTGTGTATTTTTGATGTCATTTCAAATGAAAAAGAGAGAGTTAAGGGATTTCTTCTGGAAGATTAATAATCTGGATTTGCATTGTGAAGATGTCTGGTCTGAAACGTATAAAATAGTGTCAGCATTGTATGGTATTAAGATTCTTTCAGTACTTTATTATCTTCAGAATGATAAGTCATTTCTTAGTCTTTTTACCAGTGAGAATCGCGTTCATGCAGCAGGTGTAAAAATGAAATACAAAAAGAACGAATGGAGTTCTCGAACGCTGCAGCATGCCGAGGAAGTAACTTTCAATGACAAAATGACAATACTTGAGCAATTTGAGAAGGGGGCACTATTGATTTCACTTGGATATCAAGCCACTTTATCAATCCCTGTTCTGCATCAGAACAAAGTCGTTGGCGTGGTCAATTTTGTCAATGAGAAAGACCATTTTAATGATGAATGGATGGCCGATATCCGTTCGGTTATAAAAATATTATTACCCTATATACTCGATTCTGGTCTAAGAAGAAAACGCGCAGAATTATGGGGTGCCATAACAGAGTTAGTTTAATATCACAGGTTCCTGAATTCAAGGTGTTCAATACGCTTCATCATGCGTTGGATTGATTTTTTGTTTCATTGGAAAAATACTATATTGTGAATTAATCTATTGTCATCATGCATACCTATTTAAGCTGAACTGATTTATCGCTCAGGATGAAGATGATCAACTTCTTACCACACAAGGCAATTTCTTGCTTATCGTTTTAATCTTTTTAAGCGCAGAAGAGGTAGATGTTGCTTTGCTGACTTTTGTCATATCCCCCAATTGCACCAATTCTAATTTTTTTGCACTACAGCGGTGCTTTTCCACCGCCAGATGTCACGAGCATCAGGCCAAAACACGGCTGTGAAGGGTTGTGTTAAGATGGCATGTCTATTGCATATTGATATATCAGTATATTGAAACTCACAGTGAGGTTGTCATGTTTGTTCTTAAATCAATTGTTGCAGGGATTATCTTAGTGGGAAGTCTGTCTTCTCCGGCAGTAATGGCTAAAGAATGGAATGAAATCCGCATCGCCACTGAAGGAACCTATAAACCATTCAGTTACATAGCAGACGGTAAATTGACTGGGTTTGACGTCGACATCGCCAATGCATTGTGTGAAAAAATGAAGGCAAAATGTACCATTGTTTCGCAGGAGTGGGATGGAATGATCCCCGGGTTGATGTCAGGAAAGTATGATGCCATCGTGGCCAGTATGTCGATCACGCCTGAACGTGAGAAGAAAATTGACTTCTCCGATAAATATTACGCAACACCAGCACGCTTTATTACCACCAAAGACAGCGACATTAAAGAAACTACGCCAGAATCGCTGAAAGGAAAGACGGTAGGTGTCCAGGTCTCCACTGCCCAGGCTACTTACCTTGAAGATAAATATAAAGGTACTGACATCAAGATGTATAAAACTGTTGATGATGCAGATATGGATCTTGCCAATGGTCGAATCGACCTGGTTTTTTCAGATGCAGCCATTCTTTCAGACTGGATGAAGTCTTCAGATGGGCTCTGCTGTCATTTTGTAGGAACAGAAGTTCGCGACCAACAATACTTTGGGGTTGGGAAAGGGGTTGGGGTTAGAAAATCTGATTCCGACTTGCGCGACCAGTTCAATGCGGCCATTAAAGCTATCATTGCAGACGGAACCTTTGACCGTATTAATAAGAAATATTTCGATTTTTCAATCAAGTAAATTTCTATCGAAAGTTAAAGGTAATCTATGAATGAATACCTGAGTTATCTTTCATTCGGGAATGGAGGATGGGCGAAGCCCATCCTTTCCGGGGCACTGTTGACGATCGAACTTGCAGTTACCACGCTGCCGTTTGGCGTGATTTTCGGGCTGCTACTGGCGAATGGGATGCTGAGTCAGAAGAAAGCAGTACGACGCTTCTGTGTTGCTTATGGAACAGTATTTCGGGCATTGCCTGAGTTGTTGACCATTTTCATTATCTATTACGGCTCACAACTCGCGATTAAGACGGCATGTGATTTTATGGGCTGGGAAACGCCACAGATCAACGGGTTTATTGCAGGGTTACTCGCATTGGGCGTGGTATTTGCTGCCTTTTCCTGCGAGATTTTTTATACCGCGTTTAAAACTATCCCAAAGGGGCAATATGAAGCTTCCTATGCTCTCGGTCTGACGGCGAAGACCAGTTATTTTCGTGTGACGCTTCCTCAGATATGGCGAATTGCGCTACCGGGCCTCGGTAATATCTGGCTGGTGCTGCTGAAGGATACATCATTGGTTTCTGTTATCGCCTTAGCTGATTTGATGAGGCAGACCTATGTGGCCGTCAACTCGACAAAGGAGCCTTTTTTCTTTTACGCCCTGGCTTGTGCGATTTACCTGATTTTTTCATCATTTTCTGGTGTTGTTCTCAGCATACTGGAACGCAGAGCTAACCGGTATTACACAAGGGGATAAACATGTTTGAGTTGTTGCAGGAATATGGTCCCCGCATGCTGAATGGGCTTGGGCTGACGTTCAATATTGTTCTGACTTCAGTATTAATCGGTGCAGTATTATCGCTGGTAATTCTGGTTTTACGTATGTCGGGTTCATCGGTGCTTAAGCCACTTGCTGTGATGTATATCTATTTTTTTCGCGGCACACCGCTACTGGCTCAGACCTTCCTGGTTTATTACGGTGCGGGTCAGTTCAGGCATGAACTTCAACAGCTGGGTATATGGTGGTTTTTCCGTGAGGCTTACTGGTGTACCGTTTTTACCTTCGCATTGAACACTGCTGCTTATCAGGCTGAAATCTGGCGGGGTGCTATTCAGTCGGTGCCTCAGGGGCAGCGCGAAGCTATTCACGCCCTTGGCTTAACGCGTGCCTCTGGTTTCTTAAAGGTCATTTTTCCTCAGGCCGCGATTGTCGCGCTGCGGCCACTGGGCAATGAACTGGTGCTAATGATGAAATCATCAGCGATTGCCAGCACCATCACTGTAATGGAAGTGATGGGTACAACGGCGATGGCCTTTTCTCGCACATTCGATTTTCAGGTCTATTTTTGGGCTGCAATTATCTACCTGGTGATCGTTGAAGTCATTCGTCGTCTGGTGCTGCTGATCAGCAACCGGCTGTCAAAACATATGATCGGAGCCTGAAGGCCGGGAGAAATAAATGGTTTCACCAGAAAGACAGAAACTTATCGTGCAGTTCTATGGTGTTAATAAGTGGTATGGGGACTATGCAGCGTTGCGCAATATCGAATTGACTGTCAGTCAGGGTGAGATAGTTATTGTATGTGGTCCATCGGGAAGTGGAAAATCTACATTAATTCGTTGCGTTAATGGGCTGGAAAAATACCAGGAAGGAAAAATTGTGGTGAATGGCACTGATGTCGGTGTAACACGTAGCGGGGATGATAAGGTCAGATGTGAAACCGGTATGGTGTTTCAGAACTTCAATTTATTCCCACATATGACCGCACTTGAAAACTGTATGCTCGCACCGAAGTCAGTATTGAAAATTTCTACAGCTGAGGCGCAGGAACGTGCTGAAAAATTCCTGACCAAAGTGGGCATGTCACACAAAATGGACCATTATCCCAGTCAACTGTCGGGTGGCCAGCAGCAGCGTGTCGCCATTGCCCGTGCTCTCTGCATGTCTCCCTTAGTGCTACTGCTGGATGAACCGACGTCTGCTCTTGATCCTGAAATGGTAAAGGAGGTGCTGGATGTTCTGTTGTCACTGGCTGAAAGCGGGATAACCATGATGTGTGTTACCCACGAGATGGATTTTGCGCGTAAGGCGGCTGACAGAGTTGTCTTTATGGACCAGGGGGAAATAGTGGAAATAAATACACCAGACGTTTTTTTCACTTGTCCCGCATCTGAACGTGCTCGCCAGTTTGTTGGGCAAATTTCACACTAATGAAAAGAGGCGTGAGCCTCTTATTTTCTTATCCCAATAAACGATTCAAACCACTTTTTGATGCCAGATGGGATAATAGTTCATCATCTTTTTCAAAATAATGACGATGTTTATCCAGTAGAATCATAAGGCTGTCATATACCTCAAGATTAATTATCATCAATTCTTCCGCTGAACTTTCATCTCCCCGGCGGATCGCCTGATACAGTGCTTCATGTTCTTTAATCACCGCATCGTAGTGTTGTTCAACGGCGAAAGCCATCCTGCGAACTCGATCGAGATGGCCAGTCCCGCCATGCAGTGTTAACCAGATTTCAGGCATGTTGGCACATTTCGCAATCAGCTTGTGAAATTCATCATCCAGCGAAAAAAAGTAACTGGTGTTGGTATTTGCAGCAGCAAAGCGCTGGCGGTTAATAATTTCATCAAACTCAATATCATACTCGGAGCGATAAAAGCGCGCCGCCAGTTTAGCCAGTCGGGGTTCCAGCGATTCACGCAAAAATTGGCCATCCAGCACCAGTTTGATATCGATAGGGCTGACGAGCGTTCCCTGATTTGGCCGGACAATGATCAGATTTTGATTAGCCAAAGACAACAGTGCCTCACGCACCGGTGTTCTGGAGAGTCCGAGCTGCATGGCAATATCCTTTTCCTGGATCACTTCTCCAGGAGGGAGACGCATGGCGATGATGGCATCCCGCATCAGAGTGAAGACCTGCATGGTTTTCGGTAAACGGTGATCCAGCATCTCAGGTGAAAACAGAAAACCCATTGAAATACCTCATAAACTGTAGATGTAGTCAAGCCTGAATTTGTCTACCAATATATCACGGAACCTGATTTCGGTAATCATACTTCAAGTGTGATGTATAAGTTATTCCTCTGAGTCATCCAGGGAATGAACATGATTTTTCTGTTTATTCCAGTACCAGTTAATACATTGACTGGAGATCTCTTTATTTACATTAACTGATATGCCAATATATCACATGATTTTTTACTCATGGTGACCAGTATGGAAGAGAAGCTTTCATCCAACGCGAATGCAACTAACACACTGATGGATCAGCAATGTGATATTGACTGTGATTTTGCAGAAACAGTTCTGCGGGAGCATTACAACATTCAGGGTCAGGTCCGAAAACTACGCAGCGAAAGAGATCAAAATTTTTTGGTTGAGTGTACCGACGGACTTAAATTTACAATTAAGTTCGCTCATCCAGGCGAAGAGTGGCTGGTGAGCAATTTTCAGACTGAATTGTTACATCACATCAATCTGCGAGCGCCGGAACTACCAGTCCAGCAGGTCAGAGCGGACTGTCATGGCCGCTTCGATCTCCGCCTGAATTGTCTGGGACAGATGAGGACCGTCCGGGTTGTAAGCTATATCGAAGGTATGTTGATGGCACAGTCACCCGCGACTGAAAGGCAGAAATATCATCTTGGGAAAATGGCCGGACGCGTAACGCATGCGCTCAGTGATTTCAGCCATCCCGGCCAGGATCACATTCTGTTGTGGGATGCGCAACATGCCTCTTCATTGCGTGACTATATGGATGTGATTATCGCACCTGAGCGTCGAAATATGCTGGCGTTCTGCCTGGAAAATTTCGAGAAGAAGGTTAAGCCACTGCTGCCTGCTTTGCGTAAAAGCGTGGTTCATAACGACATGAATGGCGACAACGTGTTAGTTAATCCTGCGAATACTGATCAAATAGCCGCAATCCTTGATTTTGGTGATGCCGTTTGCACTGCCATAGCCATCGATGTAGCTGTTGGAGCAACGTATCAATTGGGTACGGGTGATGAACTTTTGCAGGGGGCACTGGCTTTTCTTCGCGGTTACGTAAAAGAAGTCCCGTTGCTTCAGAATGAAATAAACATCATGTTCGATCTTTTTCTTATTCGCATGTTTGTGCGGATTGTCATCACTGAATGGCGCGCCCGCCAGTTTCCAGAAAATAGCGATTATATCCTGAGAAATACTGCAACGAGCTGGTTGCAGCTGGAACAACTGCTGGCATTGCCTGTTGAGGAAACCCGTTCGCTAGTTCAATCAGCCTGTAAGGAATAACTATGTCCCAGTCTTTTTCTACCACTGCTGGCATGCAGAATGGCTTTGATGTTGCTCGTGTCAATGAGCTGAACGCACATGAGCGTGATATCGTCACCCGTCGTGAGGCTCTGCTTGGGCCATCCTACAAATTGATGTATGAACATCCGGTTGAGTTCGTCCGTGGTGAGGGTGTGTTTCTGTATGACGCGCAAGGTCATGCGTATCTTGATTGCTACAACAATGTGCCTTCAGTCGGTCATTGTAACCCGGCGGTGGTAGAGGCGGTTTCTGCACAGATTGCCACATTGAATACCCACACCCGGTATATGAGCGAGAATATCCTCAATTATTCAGCTCAGCTTTTGAATACCTTTGAACCTGAACTTGGCCACGTCATGTATACCTGCACGGGTAGCGAAGCAGTAGACCTTTCACTGCGCATTGCCAAATTTTTCACTGGTGGCACGGGTATCATTGTGACGGATTATGCCTACCACGGCATAACCACGACGGTTGCAGCTATCTCAACGACGATGGGCAAATATGTGCCGGTCGATCAACACGTCAGAACCGTCCGTGCGCCTGATGCGTATCGTGTCTCTGAAGATGTGGATGTGGGACAGCGACTGGCAGATGATATTGAAGCTGCAATCGCCGATATGGAGCGGCATGGCATCAAATTCGCGGGTTTTATTGCCGACAGTATATTTTCAACGGATGGCCTGCTGACCACCCCCACGGGTTTTCTCCAGAAAGCTATTGAGGTTGTGCACAAACATGGTGGGGTTTACATTGCGGATGAGGTTCAGCCAGGTTTTGCACGTACTGGTTCTCATATGTGGGGTTACCAGCGGCATGACATAAAACCGGATCTGGTGGTGATGGGTAAGCCTATGGGAAATGGTTTGCCTATCGCTGCGGTGGTGGCGAAACCAGAATTGCTTGCTGACTTCGGCCGCAAGGTTCGCTACTTCAACACCTTTGCCGGAAATCCGGTTTGTATCGCAGCAGCTCAGGCTGTACTTGATGAGATCCAGAACAAAAATCTGATGGATAATTCCCGCATCCTCGGTGACTATCTGTTGCATGGCTTCCGTACCATCGCGGAGAATTACTCACAGGTAGGTGATGTACGAGGTGCAGGTCTTTATCATGCGATTGAGTTTGTGAAAAATCCAGACAGCAAAGAAGCGGATGGCGAACTGACGCGCAAAGTCGTGAGTGAATTGCGCGAGCGACGCATTCTGATCAGCACCACTGGAAAAAATGAAAACAGCCTCAAGATTCGACCATTACTGACTTTCAATCAGGACAATGCAGACCATCTGTTAAACCAGTTTGAAGACACACTGAAGGCCATCATCGGTTAGGGGAAATAATGCAACACCTCGTCACTCCCGTTCTATTCTTTGAGCAATGGCTGTCTGGATTCATATCATTGTGACGATTCGGTGTTGCAAAGGTTCTTCATGACCTTATTCACCTTATTATTTTTTTCATTACTGGGTGTCGGTATGCATCATGTCGACACCGGTATGACAGCGAAAGCGTTTCTCAAATCCGGCGTTGCTTCCTTTTCTGATCAGTGCTACTGCGCAATATTCTTGTGAAATATCCCGCTGCGACTAACTATTCTGAGAATGGTTGAATGCCATTCGTTCCTGATTCTCCCTAAGTTCCCGTTATTGCCCATCAACTGCACTGTAATGCCACCCCATTCCAGTGCAGTTGCACCACCCTGGTGTCATTATAAATATTGTAGGACGATTTTATATTATTTGATGATCGCAAATGAATTTTTGATATGGTTGTTTCTCGTAAATATACAATAAAAACAATTAATTAGTAAATTATTTTCAATTATGGCACTGAGATTGCTTAGGGATTAATGTCCTACAAAATTAGTTAGTGACCAGGCGCGCAAGCTCAGAGCTATCAATTGAACTTGACGGAAAGCGATCCACCAATGATGAGGCGACGTTAAATGAGTAAATTTGGTCGTATTGGAAAGCTTATTTGTACAATTCTGGCAGTAAGCACACCTTCTTTAGTAATGGCAAAGGAGTACTCATTACCTGAACGTCTGGCCATGAGTAGTCAGATTACTTATTGCTCTCCGATGGATGTACCTCCGCTGACGTTTTATGATGAAAATTCCACACCCTCAGGTCTGACCGTGGAGATAGCTAATCGGATTGCAAAGGATATGGGTAACAAAAAGGTTGTATGGAAAATCATTCCCTTCTCAGGAATGATCCCGGCTTTACTCGCATCTCAATGTGACATGATAGTTGCACAGCTTTTTGATAAACCAGAACGCCGACAGGTCATTGACATTGTTAATTATATGGAGTCCAGTCAGGCAATAGTTGTCGCAATGAATAATCCGAAGAAGATCGCGACATTAGACGATTTAAGTGGGAAAAAAGTCGCTGTAAATAACGGCTCTACCATTAAAACATTACTGGATAAGCAAAGTGATGCTTTTGTAAAAGCAGGAAAACCGCCCATTAATATTGTGATTTTCCCATCTGATGGTGAAGCTTTTCAGGCACTACGATTGGGACAGGTTGATGCACACGGAACGACTATGGAAGCGGCTGGATACTATGAAACGATTTCAAAAGGCACGTTCAAAACTGCTGTTCCTGCTTTTAATAAAATATTAACCGGATTCGGTATACGTAAAGAAGATCAACAACTAAGTGCTGCCGTGCACGATATCCTTACATCAATGCAACAGGATGGAAGCTATCAATCCGCGTTCAGAAAATGGAACATTGAAGGTGACCGGCTGCCACAGGGAAAATTATGAATTTTGATCTCAATATTTTTCTGCAATATGCATTGCACCCAAGCCATACCTACCTTTACGGGTTATGGTTAACCTGCATTATCGCCCTGACGTCCGTTGTGCTTGGCGCAGCTATTGGGATGTTAGCTGCATTATGTCGAATGTCGGCAAACCGTTTATTTCAATATCCAGTCCGTTTTTATATTTGGGTAATCAGAGGTACACCTCTCCTTGTGCAAATTTTGTTCCTTTATACTGCTCTTGCTGCAGGTAATGTATATCGGTTTGAAGATATTTACTTTGGGGAATTTGTGCTCCCTGGGAATATACAGGCGGCCATTGTAGCGTTATCAATCAGTGAAGGTGCATTTATGGCAGAGATTATCCGTGCCGGGTTGCTTTCTATAGATAAGGGCCAATATGAAGCAGCAAAAGCTTTAGGTATGACATATCCAAGATTGATGCGACGTATTATTTTCCCACAATCTATGAAGGTAATCATCCCTGGAATGGGAAATCAGGTAAATGTTTTATTAAAAAACACCACGCTTGTTAGTGTTATTGGTGTCCCGGAATTAATGTTGAGTACTCAAATGATCACTTCCGCGACATTCAGGGTATTTGAACTGTACCTTTTACTGACGATTTATTTTCTTATCCTGACGTCGTTATGGAGTCTGGTTCAGCGCAGACTTGAACAACATTATGCCAGGTCTGAGCGTTTTACTGATCCTGCATAATATCTATTCAGAATTGTCCAACGTTGACAGGAATCAAGTTTATGAATCGGGAAACTATAGTTATAGATGCCAGAGATATAAAAAAAACCTATGGAAAATCTGTGGTTCTGAAGTCTGTATCATTATCTGTGAAACTGGGTGAAGTTGTAGTGCTCATTGGTGCCTCAGGTTCCGGTAAAACAACTTTTATCCGCTGCATAAACCAGCTGGAAGATATTCAGGCAGGCGAAATCTACATTCATGGTAATCGTATCGGTTTTCGACAGAGGGCTTCTGGAAGCTGGATGAAAGACTCAGAGCGTAACATTGCCCGGCAACGTCTGGATGTTGGTATGGTATTTCAGCGGTTCAACCTATTCCCACACATGACGGCTCTGGAAAACGTGATTGAAGCACCTACTCAGGTGCTACGTATTCCGAAGGAGAAAGCAATTCAGGAAGCAAAATCGTTATTAAAACGTGTCGGGTTGGCCGACCGTGAAAATCATTATCCCGCACAGCTTTCGGGCGGGCAGCAGCAGAGAGTTGCAATCGCGCGGGCATTGGCAATGAAACCAGATGTGTTGCTTTTCGATGAACCCACCAGTGCCCTTGACCCCGAAATGGTTGGCGAAGTGTTGCAGGTAATGAAGACGCTAGCTGAAGAGGGGATGACGATGATTGTGGTGACTCATGAAATGGGATTTGCCAGAGATGTTGCTAATCGTGTGGTTGTCCTTGATAAAGGCGAGTTGATAGAAGAAGGCTCTCCTGAAGACATTTTTAGCAATCCTAAACATCCAAGAACACGTTCATTTCTTTCAAGGGTGCTACCAGATGGAGGCTTTTAAGCCGGAATATTAGGTTTTCTGATAATACTAAACCAGTTGATGTGCCGATGGACAGTCTTATGTATAACCGGCACAGGATAGGATACATCATTGAATAAGGTAAATGACGCACGCTGGTCGGGCAAATTGGAAAAATAAAGGAGAATACAACGTAGAAAAAAGGAAAAAAGTTGCCAGAGTGACAGAGACAAACTAACAGGAAATACACCATTTTCCTAATGTAAATACCTCGAAAACGATGCATGATAGTAGAGGTTTTTTTCTTTTCTGAAGAAAATAGCTTCATCAATGATCATCTGGTTTGCCTCTGGAGGAAAGTTTACATGAAAATTGAAGGCATCACAGTTGCTGATTGCTTGATTTTACGTCAGGCAGTGCTCTGGCCTGCTTCTGAACTTGCTCAATGCCAGGTGGAAGGGGATGAAGAGGCATCGCATTATGGAATTGTCCTGCAGGACCAAATTGTCAGCTGTCTCTCAGTTTTTTTCGTCGATTGCGAGACCTGTCAGATAAGAAAGTTTGCCACTCTTCAACAGCATCAGGGTAAGGGCTATGGTACAGCATTGATGCATGCTGTTCTGGCTAAGCTGTCTGAGTTGTCAATTCAGCATGTGTTTCTTGATGCAAGAACCTCATCTACCTCATTTTATCGTAACGTTGGTTTTACTGCTGAGGGGGATGCGTTTATGAAAAATAACATCGAGTATATTCGCATGAATTTCGATAAGGATCGTTTATAAGCATATCCGTCTGTCAACAGAAGAGAGATAACTTCGATTTTTAAAGAAAGGGCGGAGTGATATCCGCCGTTTTTAAGTATTCAAATATATTGGGATGAGTTAATGATTGAATAGTTTGTCCGGATTAAGAGAGAATATTTTTCTTGTCAGGTCACGGTCTCCAATCCAATCGTAAAATGTATCGATGATATGGCCATCATTGATATCTCTGAATGGCGAATGAGCATTCTTCTCTGCCAACCCGATACCACCAGAGGGGTGCGGCCAGTTCGAACCCCATATCAACCTGTCCGGGTTTATACTCGCTAAAGAGCCTATTAAGTCACGAAAAAAGTTGTGATCGGGGTCTGTAGAAACAATATAGGGTGCAGCGAGTTTTATTATAATGTTGGCGTTTGCGTATAAATCAGTTAATTCCGGGAGTGTTTTCAAGCCGCTACCGGGCTTAAACGTTACCCCTGCAAAATGATCAAGTATCGTTTGGCACTTTAACGCTTCGAGTTCATCACGCAGAGCAATGAGAGTAGAGTAGGGGGCGAATAGCTGCAAATGCCACTCCATTTCATTGGTAATCTTTTTAGCAAATCTAAGTTCCTCACGAGATTGAGTAATATCTGACCCTGCAGCAGACAGATTGAGGCGGATCCCTTTGACACCAGCTGCTTTATATTCATATAACGTTTCTGGGGTTGTTGTCTTATCAACAACTGCAATGCCACGGGCAATATCGGGACCAAGGACTCTGAGCGCATTTAAAAGACAACTATTATCAGTGCCATAAATGCTGGGCTGAACCAGTACGACTCTTTCAAGACCGAGGATATACTGATGTTTCTCTAAATCATGAACAGTGGCTTGTGCGGGTGTATAGCTACGGTTTTCTGTGAGTGGATATCGTTCGTAAGGGCCGAAAATATGCACATGGCAGTCATATGCTTTCTCTGGTAAAGGTACGGTGGGTTGGGTATGAACTCTGCCCAATACAAGCTCATTTTTTTTCATCCGGGCACTCCTGACCTTACGTGTTCTGTTGTTGTCTTTCGATTGCGTCAAGGATCCGCATTGCAGGCAAAACCGAACGCACTGTGACTCGCGGTTCTCTTTTTTCCCTGATGGCATTGAGAAAATCCGGGGCTACCTGTGCATTATTCGTTTCTTCTGCGTCGACAGATATCATTTCTGCACCCAGATATAACTGGCCACTGAGGATATCCAGTCGATAGGAATTCTGGTTAGTGATGACAAAAACATCGAAAATTCGATCTGGTGAATTGTACGAACCCATACAGGAAATAGCTTGTTTGCTGGACGTTTCCAGAATCGCAGTCAGTTCCATGGGAATTGTGGTGTAATTGTCAGCAGCAGGCATAACGGACGAGATCTTTATTAGTTTATCAGCTGCGCGTTGTGGTTCCCCCGCTCCTGCCAACCACAAACCGACATCGACAAGATGTGCACCGTGATGCCAGAGAAGATTATCGGTCCAGGACCGTTGTAATCCGGTGGAGCCGATATTTTCCCGGCGATGAAGGTACAGGCGTGACTGGACCTGGAGCAGTATTTCTTCACCCGAGTTTAGTCTTTCCGTGAGTGCAATATGTTCCTTCCGGAAACGCATGGGGTGCACTACTCCCACCGTCAGCTGATACCTTTCCGCAGCCTCAACAATTCTCTCGCAATCCGCCAATGTCAACGCAAGCGGAATCTCGACCAGAACATGCTTCCCCTGGCTTAGTGCATACAAAGCCATCTCAGCGTGTGACTGACTGGGACCCGCGATGATGACCACATCTATTTCGGGGTTAGAAAATGCCTGCTGGTAATCATCACTTACGCAGGCGTAACCGAATTCTTGCGCAAATTTAGCAGCCTTTGCCAGGTCGTGTCCGACAAGGGTATGAAGGGTATCTTTGCCATGTCTCAGGGCACGGGAGTGCCAGGTTCCCATCATGCCGTAACCAACCATACAGATATTCATGGGTTCTCCTGCCGATAGCGATTTATTAATGCCTGCGTAGCACCGCGAAAAATTCCTACATCAGAACCAACAGCAACAGCCGTTACGCCCCAATTAATATAGCGTCTTGCATCTTCCGCGATCGGGGCCAGAATACCGACAGCAACACGATGATGCTGACAGCGTTCAATAAGATGGCGAATGGTTTGCTGTACATGCAAATTGTCGGGTTGTCCCAGATAACCCAGTGCGGCTGCTAAATCAGAGGGTCCGATGAAAATTGCATCTACACCTTCAACCTGGCAAATTTCATCGATATTGCTGATGCCGGCTGTGCTTTCGATCTGAATCATCACTGAAATATTGTGGTTAATCTGTTTGAAATAATCCGCTTCGGCACCATAGCGGTTGCTACGATGGCTGACAGATACACCCCGGATCCCCTCAGGAGGATAGCGGGTTGATTTGACAGCCAGCGTCGCCTCTTCCGCTGTCTCTACAAAGGGAACCATAAAGTTGTAAAATCCAATATCCAGCAGTCGCTTAATACTGACCGGGTCGTTGGATGGGGGTCTGACAACCGCGGCACTGCTCGTATCTTTTAAGGCCATTAGCTGCGTAACAAAAGAGGGAATATCATTTGGGGAATGCTCTCCATCTATGAGTAACCAGTCAAATCCTGCGAGTCCCAGAATCTCAGTGGTTATAGGGTTGCTCAGGCCACACCAGCAACCTGTCAGTAAATCGCCGTTGCGTAAACACGAACGGAATATGTTGGGTAAAACAGGCCGTTCCATTTCAACCTCATTGTTTATTATGGGGAAATTAAATCGGTTCGCAGCGGGTTATTGAATTGGCGGCTCGGGGATTTTCCCTCCAGGGCCGTCAATGGTGAGCAGATAATCAAAGTCGCATCCGTCATCTGCCTGGCTTACATGTTCGGTAAACATCCTCCCATACCCTCTGGGATAACGTGGGGCGGGTTTAATCCACAGTTCCCTGCGAGCTGCCATTTCTTCTTCGGTGATGAGCAGATTTAGTTGACGCTTTTGTACACTCAATTCTATGAGATCCCCATCCTGCACAAAGGCTAATGGCCCTCCTATAAAAGATTCTGGGGAGATATGCACCACGCAGGACCCGAAGCTGGTTCCGCTCATTCGGGAGTCAGAGATCCGAACAATATCCTTCACACCTTGTTGAAGCAGTTTTTTAGGAATAGGTATTTGTCCCCATTCGGGGAAACCGGGTGCCCCCAGGGGACCGGCATTTTGGAGCACGAGAACAGAGTCAGCTGTTACATCGAGCTCTGGATCATCGATACGCGCCTGAAGGTCTTCCACATCACGAAAAACAACCGCTTTACCGATGTGTTCACGTAGCCGAGGGGCAGCAGCATGAATTTTGAGTACCGCACTATTAGGCGCAAGATTGCCTCTTAAAATGACGAGGCTTCCCAACTCACCTAATGGTTTATCCAGGGGGAAGATAACGTCATTGTTATAGACTTCTGCGCCATTGATATTTTCACCTAACGTTTTGCCGGTTACCGTCATCGTGGAGCGATCAATAAAATCGCCAAGTCTGTTCAGCAGGGCATTCAAACCACCGGCGTAATAAAAGTCCTCCATAAGATATTTTCCGGCGGGGCGGATGTTAGCCATATGCGGCACTCGCTGAGACAGCTGGTCAAAGCGCTCGACGGTGAGCGGAATGCCTGCGCGTCTGGCCATCGCAATAATATGTACCACTGAGTTAGTTGAACCGCCTAAAGCGAGCGCGGTTGTAATGGCATTATCGAAAGAGGCAGAAGTCAGGAAATGTGAGGGTTTAAGGTCTTCCCAGACCATTTCAACGATTCTTCGGCCAGTGCGCTCGGCCATAATGGCGTGCCTGGAATCAGGTGCAACGATCGATGAAGCACCTGGCAGACAAAATCCAAGTGCGTCCGCCATGCTCATCATGGTGGGAGCGGTACCCATCGTCATGCATGTACCTGCCGAACGGGAAATACCGTTTTCTACTTCTTCGAGCTGTTCCTCGGTGTACTCGCCTGCTTTAAACTTATACCAGGAGGCAAATAAATCTGTTCCAGAACCGAGAGTCATGCCTTTATTGTCCCCTCGTAATGAGGGCCCGGCTGGGAGATATATTGCCGGGATATCCATTGAAATTGCTCCCATGATCAAGCCTGGTGTTGTTTTATCACATCCTCCCATCAATACTGCACCGTCGATCGGATGGGATCGGAGCAATTCCTCAGTCTCTATTGCAAGCAAGTTTCGATACAGCATTGCAGCGGGACGGACATAGGGTTCACCAAGCGACATGGCTGGTAGCTCTATAGGAAAGCCGCCGGCTTGTAAAATGCCCCGTTTTACCTGCTCTGCCCGGTCCTTGAAATGTGTATGGCAGGGATTGATTTCACTCCATGTATTGATAATGGCTATGACGGGTTTCCCCATGTAGTCTTCGCGTGCATAACCCTGCTGGGCCATACGTGCTCTGTGGCCCAGTGAGCGGAAAACAGGTGCGCCAAACCAGCGGTAACTTCTCAGTTCTTCGGGTTTTTTTCTCATTTTTATCCGCTACTCCAGAGCTGTTTCTGTAATTTATGGGATTAAAGGACAGAATTATAACTATCATAGTTACTGATATATTGGTATATCACATGTTTAGTTAAGTGATCTAGTTCGCAATTCAGCTCTCACTTTTGTGATGAGTATGTAATCCATTTTATTGATATATTTATGTATAGGTCTTCCTCTGTTGTGGTGGCTCCGGCAGGCTGCTGGCCATAACATCACGCTGATGAAACAGAAATTGCATTTTAAAACAGAGCGTTATATATCCCTCATTTTTTCATTACCCGCACTCAACTCTAACCCCCTGTGCTTATAAAATATCTTCCCGCTCCAGGGGAAATCATTTTCCCGAAGTCCCTGTTATTAATCAGCTTGTGTGCAGGAGATTTTTTGCCCGGTGTATCAACAGCGTCCACCTTCCTTCATACTTCAGCTGAATAAGACCCCATACGGGATATATCCGCAAAGTGGCAACGACTGACAGAGATTTGATCCAGCCAAAATAACCCACCTCGTCCAAACCCGCTTCAGACACAGGTAAGTAAATGACATCAGGATGACTCGCGCACGCGATATTTTTATAGGTAGTCAGCGCATCAGCGCTACCTGCCAATCTAAAACATCACTTGCCGCCTTCACTCCGTGCGACGGAAATTTCGGCGATTCCGGTGTAGAACCCTAATTATATTGATGACGAAGATTATCGTCGCCGGATCCTGACGCAACTCCATCGGGGAGAAGGCCGGCTTGCAGTGGTTCGGGCAATTTGTTAAGGACAGCATGGGGAGGTCAGAAGGCGTTATCGTGAAGGGCTGGATGCGCAGTCATGGAAAAGAAACTAGGGAGGAGGATATCGCCAGTTTATCCCCACTGATTCACGGGCATATGAACATGCTGGGAAATTATACGTTCACGCTACCGGAGGATATTATGAACGGAGATCTGAGAACGTAGAATTTTAATTTAAACAATGAATTATCTCGTTAGCGTACGTTTTCGTTCCATGGGTACTCAAACTCCACGTTATAGCGACCTGTAGCACCGGAAATAGTTTACATTACCCACTTTCGAATTCAGCACGTAAATAATCGGCAAAAATGGCGGAAGCCTTCTCCATTCCTGATGCTGTCATTGTATGTGCAAGCTTGAAAGTTTTGCGATTGCTCAGCATATTGATCAGCCCGTTACGGCAAAGTGTTTACAACTGGTGCGGAAGTTATCGCCATGCGCGGGTTCTGCCAGAACAGAATTGATTTTCCGCTTCAGCCAGGCTGATGAAATCGACTCATCTGCTGGCCTTTGTTGTGCTGTAGCGTAAAGGGTTAAGAGTACTTTTCTGAATGGCCGACAGGCGCATGAGTGGTTATCCATTGCAGCAATGATTTATTGGCATCCAGTAATATTCATTGCTGCAATGATTTGCAGAGAGATAGCTTAAAAAGAAGCCGAATGATCAGCGTGTAGTTTTGCTTTCCTGTGCGCGAATGAAATCTTCGACAGAAAAACCAAAGGCTTGTTTTGTCTGGTCTTGCCCAACGGCTACCCCCTTAACTGTGAGGATAGATTCAAGAAGCCGCACATACTCCTTTGTCGCACGCTCCGAGCGTGGAATGTTGAGAGCATGCACAATAAGCTCTCGTTCATAGGTACGGATCAGCTCAATATCCTGGACTGAAAGAGTAAAGTGACCGCCAGTAGTAACTTGATGAGGTTGTTTCAATTCGGCGGGTTTTTCAGTGAAAATACCAGCACCAGTATGGAATACGAGACCATCTGCATTAGGTGGTATTCCGAACAGATCAACTCCCTCACCAACATATAATACAGCCCCATTAGGCAGTGCATTATATGAAACGTTCAGAAGCCATTTATCCATTGACTCGGATAAAGGACAATGCTCCTGTGCTTCAGGTAGCGCCTCCCCCAACTGTGCTCTTACCACCTCGCGTACCAAGCCAAAAAAAACCCTGGCATCAGGTATATAGGCACCGAAATCGAATGCATCTTCAAAATCATCAGTCAGGTTGTCGCTATGCTCGCGTTCAAATTCATCGAGCTCTGACAGTAAATCTTTGAGCGCTTTCGGTGACACGCGAGTTGTGTAATAGAGAACCTGCTCGGCTCGATCTTCAGAGCCAGTCATTTCATAGGCGTCCATATTGATATAGCCAGCCATCATCTTTTCGATGCGCGGGTATGTCGTTGTCATATGAACCTCCTTAGCATGGATACGCTGTAAGGATGAAATCAGTGCGGCCATTGATTGGCGGCTCACCTTCATCTATCCAGCGCAATAAAATAGATACTTTATTCTTAACGCGTGCTGGTTGGCCTGGCTTGCTGCGCTTGAACGTCCGACCAACATCAAAATTATTCTGATAGACGATATGCAAATCTTTATCGTTTTCTACAGCATCAGGCAAATCAGCGGTTGCGCTTTTGTCACCTGTATACCAAGTATACACCCTGTCAAGATTGGATAGGAGCGCTTTAGCTACGACTGCTTCCGCAAAGCTCACACCGTTAAAGAACCCGCTACTCGAATGGCAGTTAGAATCCCAGCCGAAGCGCCCTAAAAGTTCGGCATCCGATTTGCCTGCGTGCTTCTTCAGTGTATGTCCACCAAGTGGGCGCCCTGCAGGGGCAGGATCAACAACCTCTTCGTGTTCGCTGAGAGACGTTTTCATTATGTCAGACATAATTTCGACCAATTTGTTCTCGATTACACCAGGTGGTAGCGTCCCATTCCACAAGTCCATGTAAGTACCATTGCTGTAAAAGCGCTAACTTTACGACAAAATATTCCAAATTTATAGCGCTTTAAAACGGCGCGATATCGTCAAATTCGTTGGCGCTCATATCGTTACAGCAATACGCCCCCATATCACCTACCTTCGCCTTCAACTCATCTTCTCTGAGGTTTTTGAACGTCTTGTGTGTACCCATAGCCTGGTGAGTTGGAACCGGATGCAGCGATAGACGACATAACCGCAATGCCCCTTCCAATTCCACGATCACCAGAGAGACATCTACTGGTGTGCGAGCCTTATCAACCACAAGTTGCGAGTCCTTGATTGTCCCCCAATGCGACACACACTCCCCGGATTTCATGAAGTAAGTGGCATACGGCTGTTTGATGAATAATTCATCACGAGAAAATCGTGGTTCAACATAGTTTTGCACTGGAGATGGAAAGCCATAACATTGCCTTCAAATATACCGTATGCGTATGGGTCCTCCCCGTTCATGGGGGAGCGTTCAGAACCCCATGTTCAGCTTTCCATAGTGGAACATGACGCCCAGTTTAAAAGGCTTGCGGTTTCGGTAGCCTCTTGCTTTTGTCCTCAGCAGCCTTATCTTGCTGTTAGCGCCTCGGTATTACCGTTTGAGAAACGATGCCGCATTGCATTCAGTATTCCGTAGGGCCTTTTTTTGATGGCTTTTGCCACATTCCTCATGATGGCAACGTCACAGTTTTCCGCCAGCGCTATCCAGCGCAACCAGTCTGTACAGCGTTCATTACTCCACAGGCGGTTCCAGATTACCCTGGCTAGTTCCTTCAGCGTCCAGTACTGGCTGGTCTGCTGCATCTGCTCACCTAGCCACGTCAGCTTTTCCTGTGTCAACACCACGACTGGCTGGCCGTTTTTTTGGGGGTGCGGACGATTTCCTGGACTGATTAATTATTTGTAGCCCAGTATCTGCCGTGACTCTGCCATACATTTTTCGCCGTACTGCCACAGGAAGCGGTTGCCTTTGGCTTGGCGGCTGTCAGCAGGAAGCCGCGGATATCTGTTCTGCCGGGTTTTATCCACCACCCTGGCTAGCTGTTTCGCCACATGGAACCGATCGAAGTCGATGTTCTCCACAGCATCGGGCAGATGGATTCGGGCTGCCCTGATGTAGCCTGTGTTCATATCCTGACCGATCCTGAATGACGTTGTCGGCGCGACTGATATAAGTCCTAAAATCAGCATGAATTTTGTCCACTCCACCCAACATGGGTTTCTCTTAAGGTTCCTACACCATCCGGAGAAACCGCATGTTAAGCAGAGGGGACCATCTCATGATAAAGCAGATGCGCATTCATGGCGCACATATTATCGACATCGCTCATCACGTCGGATGTTCTGAACGCACGGTCAGACGTCACCTTAAACAACAAAGTAAACCGGCAAGGCCAGACCGCCAGCCTATGAAGAAACTTAAACCCTTCATGCCTTACATCGATCAGCGGTTG
>NZ_CP024770.1:1173215-1269388 GCF_011395035.1 Pantoea cypripedii | reverse complement strand
ATCCCCAGTTAAAGCGGGTATTTTCCAGCGGTAATCCAAGCGCAGCTGGCATGTCCAGAATAATGTTTCTATGACTTTTCCCCGCCTCAAGAAGAAGCACTTTAAATTTGCCACTTTCGCTGAGGCGATTCGCAACCACACAACCTGCTGAACCCGCTCCAACAACAATGTAATCATAATGTGTATTCGTAGTCATAATCCGCCTCAGTGCTTAAAGCATACTAACGTCAAGAATTATCAAATCATCACGTATATCGTATACCATATGTGATTATCGAGATGAACCAGATTTTATTTAAATGAAGCTTCGCATCACAATTTCATATGGATGATGAACAGAGAACAAGGCGTTCCGGGTGAAAGATTTTTTAAGGAGGGCGTGGTGATGATGTACATTCATTCGTGGGCATTAGAGACTGACTCTAACTATTTGTTTTCATTGTTATCTCATGGAGTCCTCCATATTAATGGGTAGTCGATTTTCCCGGGGATTCAGAGCTGATGCATAACATAAGCGCATGATCGTTATGCGGGACGCATGGCAGCCCTGTTACGTCATGGACTCTGCTCCACGCTGGCTTTATCAATGGTAAGAATCCACTGCTCATCTTCTGCAATAACTATACTGGTGACCACCATCATGGCTGCCACCAGCAGTATTCAAATATGGCTGCCTACTGACAAACAGCCGGATAGCAGAAAAATAATCGGGCAAACGAAGACCGCAAAGAAAATTCTCATAGCTATTACCTGTGATTAAAGAATTGAGACACATCCGCTGAGCATTACCACAACCACGACACAAATAAGCCCGATCAACACATTGCTGGTCATATCCATACCTTCACCTCCACATAACTGTACGGTTCAGTTTAGTTATGAGCGATTTTGATGTCAACATGTTTTCATTTTTGCCCCACCCGGCATTTCTCTGAATGAGAAGTCTGCAGAGTAATCGTGTTGCCAGAATATTGGTCTTGAGCTTGCCAATCGCTTTGGACTCACTCTCATTCCTCCATACGATCCCCCGCATGTTGCTGCCGGCAAGGGCACTGCGGCAAAGCGCTTTTTGAAGAGTGCGAAGAGCTGGATGCCCTGTTTGTTCCCTTAGGTGGCGGTAGTCTGCTTTCAGGTTCTTCCCTGTCAGCCACTGTCACTGATAACCAGTTAATAGGTGCGATGAAGTATTCTAATGCTCCTGATTAAATTACGGCAGGCAAACCTGACAAAACAACCATCCATAAAATATTCCACATTATTCTTCAATCCAATAAATAGCATAAATTGTTCTCTTAAAGACAATTTCTCAATGCCACTTCCCCCCAGGAAAAAACGCATTTTATGCTTGACTCTTATTTGCAAAACCTTAGCTTTTATAATTCCCTTCTATGTTATAGATTGACTATGAAATGATTTAGTCCAGGTGGAAAAATGCCGTTCAGGTTACAGAGTAAATTGATCAATGAAGTCGGAAGCACCAGGGGAATGCTGTACAGGATGATAATTTTCTATGCCTTTACCCTGGGGTCAGCCATTGTGTTACTGGCGATCGTTAAAGGAAAAACATCTAATGTTAATGTTTATTTCATAATTAATCTCCTAACGGTTTTTTTGCTCACATGGTTTATAAGGAAATCATTCAAAATTTACTTACATAAAAGACATTTCACCACCTTCAGAATAGGGCTCTTCCTGCTTTTGAATTCCACTCTGGCGTCTATGGCTGGCGGCCTTACAATTATTGACAGGGATACAACATCTCTTATCGCTGCTGTGCTGTATGCACCAGCCATCCTGCTCTTTATTTATTCATTCAACAACTTTATCAATGTTGTCAACGAACGGTATAAATCAGTCGTGGGCTTATCTCTGACAGATGAGCTGACCGGTCTTCCTAACCGACGTCATATGAACATGAAGTTAAAGGAAATTGAAAATACTTCGTGCGTAATCTGCATCATGGATATTGATGATTTCAAAAAAATCAATGATTCGTACGGTCATGATAAAGGAGACAGCGTTCTCAGACAGGTTGGTGCCATTCTAAAAAATTTCATTGATGACAAAACGTTTATCGCGCGTTCCGGGGGAGAAGAGTTCTCAGTCATTATTACCGGAGATGGCCACCTGAATGGCATCATTGAAGATATAAAAAATTCTATATCCCTGATCTCAGTCGAAGGCATCTTAGTCACAGTCAGTATCGGTGTGTCAGAAAAGATGGAAAATCAAACCACTTCCTGCGTGTTATCAGCGGCTGATTCGGCCTTGTATCAATCTAAACATAACGGAAAAAACAAAATAACCTATTACCCTGTTTCGAAGAGATTTCTTGAAATCAGTTAAGAACGAATAAAGAATTATAAGGGTATTCCTAAACAGGTCCAAAACTGATTTAAACAAGCATAGCTTATAAATGACGCTATCCATTGGAACTATTATTTCGCGCTAAATTCCCGAGGTAACATACAGTGAAAAGATACCCTCTCATCCGCCAGTGTCATCATAACTGGCTACCTGTTGAATTTATCCAGCGATAAAACGCTTCTTGCCAGTCCGGATGCCAGCGGGACAGTGCCGGACGGTTCTCAACCATATCCTGCATGGCCCAGGTGATTCGCTTCCGGTCCAGTTCAGAAGACACCGCGTTATCCGGGCAGATAATGTAAAAATCACCGGCTGTGAAATGTTCGACGAAGTAATCCACCACCTGACCCGATGTCCAGGCTTCATCGGGTTTAGCGTCGGCCTGCTCATTCATTCCGGGGAAATTCATGTCCGTCCAGGTGAAACCCGGAACCAGCAAATGTGCCGTGACACGCCCTGATGTCGCCTGTAAAAGTTCATGGGCCAGTTGTTCGGTTAACACCTTGAGAGCTGCCTTGCCAGCACTGTAGGCGGCATTGCCAGGCGGTGTGGTGATCCCTTCCTTTGAACCAAGGTTCACAACCGCACCGGTTCCTGCCATCGCCAGCATCAGCGGTACAAACAGGTGTTGCAGGGTCACCGCAGAGAGCAAATTGACTTCGAGATTATGTCGCCATTTGTCGGGAGAATCCCAGGGACCTCCGCCCTCTTTAATACCGGCATTATTGATAAGCAGAGCGATCTCACCGAATGCTGCACGCGTGTTATCGCGCAGGCGGGTCAGGTCATCAATGCTGGTCACATCGCCGGTGACAAGACAGCATTCCGTCCCGAGGGTGGCCGCCAGCGCCTGCAGCGCCACTGCATCTCTGTCAAACAGGCTTAGCCGCATCCCTTCCCTGCTCAGACGACGGGCAAGTGCCGCGCCGATACCTTTGGCCGCACCGGTAATGACCGCCACGCGGCCGACTGCGATAACTGAATCTGTCATTTCTGACTCCTTCTGGTGATGTGAACCGAGAGATACATCAGCAACAGCGCTATTGCTGAGAACGCCACGCCAACCCAACCGGTGGAAATCCAGGAACCACCCGCAGCAATAGCCAACCCGCCGCAGGCAGCCCCCAGCGCATTGGAAATATTGAATGCGCTATGCGTCAGTGAAGAGGCCAGTGTCTGCGCGTCACCCGCGATATTCATCATGTGAGACTGCAGAGCTGGCACCAGAGCGAAGCCATTACCGAGCAAGAAAATCGCGATCAGCACCGGCACCTTCCATTCAGCAACGAATGCGAAAAGGCCCAGCACGACCATATTCCAGCCGATCATGCCAAAGACCGACGGGAGCAAGGCCCGGTCAGCCAGACGCCCGCCAATCACATTGCCGGTGACCATGCCGACACCCCAGAGCACAAGGATCCAGGGCACAAGTTTCAGATTGAAGCCGCTGACTTCAGTAAGGGCTGGGGTGATAAAACTATAAACGGCAAACATGCCGGCAAAACTGACCGAAGCCACACCGAACGTCATCAGGATTTGCGGGCTGCGCAACGCCCCCAGTTCTTTGAGCGGTGAGGCGCCTCCATCAGCCGGAACTGACGGCACAAACAGCTTCACCATGACCGCCGTCAGGACGATACCTGCGGTAACCATCGCAAATGACATGCGCCAGCCCAGGGACTGCCCTGCCCAGGTGACAAGGGGAACCCCGGCAACGTTGGCAACAGCAAGGCCCAGCATCACGTAACCGATATAACGCGCCTTCTGATCAGAGGTCACCATTGACGCTGCAACCAGTGCGGAAACGCCATACCAGGCACCGTGGGGCAATCCTGAAATAAAACGGGCAATCAGCAGAGAACTGTAGCCCCAGGCTGCTGCACTGCAGCCATAACCAGCCAACGCAATGAGCAGCAACACCAGCAGCAAAAGCTTGCGGGGCCAGCGCGCGCCCAGAATAGCTATCGCCGGGGCACCAACCACCACGCCTGCTGCATAAGCGCTGATATAGGCCCCCGCCGCCGGAACGGAAACACCGGTGCCTTTCGCCAGATCCGGCAGCAAACTCATCGGTGAGAATTCGCCGGTGCCAATGCATAATCCACCCGCACCCAGCGCCAGCATGGCGGGTAATATCCCTGCGGGTGGCTGAACTCTGTCCAGTTCTGCAGGGTAAGTTTGTTCTGACATAACGGTTGTCGTCTCCCAATGGAAAGCAATGCCAGCCATTAGCAGGGACTGAAAAAAGCACAGCTATACCCGGACAGCAGTTCTCAGCCTGGTCAGACTGTGCAAAATCAGTACCGCGCCAGGTTGATGGCATTACATTGGTATCGATGAATTGAAATACACTATAAACCCGCTGCTCCGGGTAATTGTTTAGCCAGACCCTATGGCTCAGTGAATTTAACTCAACAATAATGACACGCGCGTTGTTGACCGCAGGGTAATCGCGGTTAGTTGCATCGTATTTGTGAATAAATCTAAACTTAACACGCTAAAATCTGGCCAGAGTTGCGTTATTGAGTACGGGACATTTAATCTGGCTCAACACCGGGATGTTAACTATGCCAGTAAGACCTATTGCCAGGCTCTCACGTAGCGACCTTGCGGACCTCAACACATTCAAAGCGGTAGAAAGACTACGTAGTTTCACTAAAGCAGCGGTAGAGCTGGGGATCAGCACGTCCGCACTCAGTCACTCCGTGCGTAATCTGGAAACGCGCCTGGGCGTGCGATTACTGAACCGGACCAGCCGAACCGTTGCGCCAACGGAAGCGGGTGCAAGCCTGGCACTGCGGCTTGAGGTGGGATTTCGCGAAATAGGTGAAGCCCTGGATGATATTAACCGTATGCGCGACCGTCCGGTTGGCCGCCTGCGTCTCAACGTGCTGAGCGACGGTGCCAGACTCATCATTGCCCGCCATCTGCCCAAGTTCATCAGCCTGTATCCGGATGTTGAGGTTGAAATTAGCGTGGACGACAGGATGGTAGATATCGTGTCTGAAGGATTCGATGCCGGCATCCGCTTCGGCAATACGGTGCCGGAAGACTTAGTTGCGGTGCGGCTCGGCCCCGATTTGAAATGGGTAGCAGTGGCTTCACCCCGTTATCTTTACCACCGCACTGCGCCTGCTGTTCCTGAAGATCTCCGCTTACATTCCTGCCTGCAAATGCGCACCGGCCAGGGCACCATTTATAAATGGGAGTTTCGCCGGGGCGATGATTATCGCGTTATTGCTGTTCCCGGGCAGATTTGCGTCAGTGAAACGGCGCTGGCTATTGAGCTGGCCCTCGCAGGCACCGGGATCGCCTACTGTCTGGAAGATCGCGTGAGCACGTATCTTCGTGATGGCAGCCTGAGAGTTGTTCTGCCTGAATGGTCTCCCACAGAACCGGCTATGCATCTTTATTATCCCGGTCACCGCCGCATACCACAGGGTTTACGGGAGTTGATCGATGCGCTGAAGGAAGAAATTGCAGCAGAACAGCGCTCCGGAAAATCGTAACTACGACTGATTCGACCAAGTTCAGCAGAAAAGGATTTAATGTCGTCCTTCCGGTTGAGAAAATTGACATCATTATTACCGACAGCGAAGCACCTGGAGAGGCCGTCACCAGGCTCAGGGAAAAGGGAAAAACGGTGATTCTCGCAAATACGCATTAACAAAGCGGGGTTCAGGCTGGTTCCGAACCCCACGTTATCAGTGGGGTTCGGAACCAGCGGCGCTATAATATTATTTCAACAGATAAACCAAAGAAAGGTTATCTTTGAATTTTAACGTTTCAATTTCTGCCAGAAATGCATCTTCCGCATATTTGTCATGTCTGGTGATGCTGTGATAGCTATAAACAATATTAACCACATCATCTTCGGTAAAGTCAGGTTTGAGTTCAATCGAGGCAGCGATGAGCCATTTTAACAGGAACCATTCTGACATCAGAAAATAAAGGTTGGTATAAGCTTCCCTGCCATTTTTCATCGGAAAGAAATCCTCATACATACGATACTGTATATAGTTACTGAACAGATGGGGGCGATTGCGCAGCCACGGCACTGCTTTCTCCTGCCAGATTTGGTTCAGCCGCCTCATGGATGCCAGGGCATCATCGGCTTCCAAATTTTTGCTTTGAAAATCAATCAATTTTTGCGAGTAGTAGCGTAAGGTAGACCATCCGCGACCGTCCTGTTTGGTACTCAGATACGTTTGTAGTCGCTGAAGCAGTATGGATTGCAGCTGATAATCAGGCTTTAATTCATCAATGCCTTTTCTTATCTGGCCGTTATAAATCGCTGCCTGGATCTCCTCGAAATAACTTAATAGCTTTTCATGTGGATCATGGCTTTCTGCCAGTTCAGCGCGATAAAGAAACAGCATTATGATGCCGTAAAAGCCTCCTTCGATGTCCATACCACAACTGACCATAATATTCGTACACATCAGATTGAGCAGGCGATCTTCCTGGTTAATATCAGGTGCATCCAGGGCCTCGGGACTTAGCTTGATCCTTTCGCTGTAGAGCATCGCGTCGGGTGTGGTTAACAGCTTTTTCGCGGCTTCGGGGCAAGACAACGTCAGGTTACTTCTGATTTCGTATTTATAGCTGGCATAAAGGCGCGGAAAGATCGCACAAGTGGTACTTAGCGCTTTTTCCCCAAGAGACTTATGCACTTTGCACAAGCGGTCTTCATCAAGAAAAGTACAGTCGCCATTGCTTTTTAATTTAATCTTCCCCCAACTGCTATGGCTCTCTTCTGTGGTAATGATATTGTCCACAGCAATATTACGAATCTCAATTTCATCACTTTTCATGTAGCGATGCACAGTCGGCTGATCAAGCTCGATGTCCCAGCCTTTACAGCAATGATCGGGACAAGCACTCCCCACACAATGAAACTGGCTGAAAAATGCTGGCTCAACAATAACTATCTCTTCCATAAAATCAGCTCTCTTCAGAAGAAGATAAAAAAAGTTATCTCACGATAACCAAAAGCGCAGGAATCAATAGCGACAAAAAAAACCTGAATTGTTGCTTGTTTTGCTCATTATAGCGGCATAAGTTCGCATTAAGCGCAGGGATACATAAGAAACTCTAAATTTATGCGCTGGAAAAATTCTCTCCTGATCCTTTACTACACGCCTTGTTATTTTCCAGCACCGTCTCTGCTGCATTAAGAGAGACGGCGGGATAAACTTAATATTTAATGAATAGAATCAGTCATCGCATTCTCTTTCAGGAATGCTCTGTCTATGGTGAAACCAAGACCAGGCTCCTGCGGAAGTGTTAACCAGCCCTGTTGATGTTCCAGCGGGTTTTCAACCAGTGCGGTGCGGAACGGATGAGATGATGTGTCATATTCAAAAAGTGGCTGGTTTGCGTACAGCGCATAGTGGGTGACCGGGGTAGATGCAATCATATGCAATGATGCGTATTGCCCGACGGCTGTCCCCCAGACGTGCGGGTTAACCTGAACGCCACCAGCCATCGCAAGGACATTAATATGGCGCAACGCAGTCACCCCACCCGCCAGACAGATATCAGGTTGTGCAATATCGATGGACTGAGATGCAATGAGATCGCGGAAACCAAACAAGGAAAACTCCGCTTCACCACCAGCAATAGGAATGTCCAGCGCATCCCTTACCCGGCGGTAAGCAACATAATCTTCAGGGATGACCGGTTCTTCCATCCACAGTAAATCGTAATCAGCCAGGGCGCGCCCAAGGCGAATGGCATCATTGGCACCGTATCCGTGGTTAACATCAATCATAAATTTACTCCGCTCACCAACGGCTTGCCGGATGGCAGACATGACCTTTACGTCATCATCAACACCAAAGCCAAGCTTCACCTTCATCAGGGAGAAACCAGCTTCACTGTGGCGCACGGCTTCACTGGCCATTGCGTCAGCCTGCCCACGTCCTTCCGTGCGGAAAAAACCTGTCGCATAACATTGCACGCGCTCACGAAACGCACCACCCAACAGCTGCCATAACGGTAATCCAGCCGCTTTACCGCAGATATCCCACAACGCAATATCAACCGCGCTGATGGCCCCCAGTACCACGCCCTTACGTCCGTAATCCCGGGTTCTGACGTACATGTCATGCCACAAGACTTCTGTATTACGGGGATCTTTACCCATGATCAGCGGTTTCAGGGCGCTGTTAATGGTGGCGGCAGCGATCTCGGGAGGTTGTAAGCCCACACTGAACGTTTCACCCCAGCCTTCGAAACCCTCATCGGTGGCGATGCGCACAAGTACCGTGGACCGACCCTGCACCCAGCCTTGTGAATAGGCAAACGGACGATCCAGTTTGCTCTTCAGGATATAGGTTTCCACTTCAGTAATTTTCATGTCTGATTACTCCTGCGCAGCTTGTGTCATAAGGGATGAGGTTTCTTCTTCACGGATAATGGGTTTGCCCACCAACCAGAAATAAATGCCGCCGCCAATCACCGAGACAATCGCGGAAATCAGAAAGACCAGCGTAAAACTGTGTGTTGCATCGACAATCGCTCCGGCTACCAGCGGCGATACTGTTGCACCAAGAAAACCACCGAAATTCTGCACTGCCGCCACAGAGGCTACCGTTGTCGGGGCCGTGACTTCCGCCGGAATCGACCAGGCATGCGCTACCACGCCGCCATTAAAACCCAGAGCAAATGCCATTAAGATCACAGCGACTGTCAGGCCCGCCCCCTCACCGAACATGCCATTAAAGGGCAGCAACGCCAGGACAACGGCCTGTAACACCAGCGCACCCACGATGGTGACCTTCTTGGCTTTCAGTGTGCTCCAGCCTGAGCGTGCCGAAAGCTTGCCTGAAATCACACCGCTAACGAGGTCGCCAATGATGGCACCAATCCAGGGCAGGCTGGCGACCAGGCCCAGAGAAGAAAATTTAATACCAAACTGGTTAATAATATAAAGCGGGATAAAGACGAGGAAAATCTGGTAAACCCACATATTACAAAAGAATCCTCCCATCATGCCCCACATTGTCTGGTGCCTGAATAATTCCTTCCAGGGCAAACTGTTTTTGGTACTTATTGGGGTGGCATCATGCTGGATATATTCTCTTTCTTCCTTCGTCAGGGATTTATGTTTTTCAATATCCCGATAAAAGGCGAAAAAGATCACTGCGGCGATGATCCCTGCGCCGCCAGCAATGAAATACATTTCACGCCAGCCAATCTCTGAAACAATCCAGATCAGTAAAAAGGTAAAGAAAGCTGGCCCCACTTTCAATGCAGCATCCCAGCTGGCATTAGCAATCCCCTGCTCCTGTTTCGGGAACCAGCGGGTAACAATTTTGTTTGTGGCCGGCAACGATGGCGCTTCAGCCAGACCAAGCCAGATACGTGCGAGTATAAACCCCGTCAGCGTATAGGACAGGCCCATTGCGACAGTCGCCGCACTCCAGATAATCACCGACGCACCCAGCAGGATGCGGGGGCTGAAACGATCAACAAACCAGCCTGAAGGTAATTGTCCGAAAGCATACGCCAGGGCGAAAGCGCTGCCCAGCAAGCCGATATCCGTGGCGGTGATATGCAATTCGTTTTGCATAACCGGCGCAGCGATAGAGAGTGTCAGGCGATCGATATTATTAATTATCGCCAGCAGGCAAAGTAATCCAAGCACGCCCCAGCGCTGACGCCCTTGTGGTTTCAGGGTCATATTTTGTTTTGACAGAGTAAATCCAGACATTTATTTTCTCCTGCAGGGTAGAGAGAATAAGGCCACGCTTTTCGCAGCGCAGCCGGATAGCTGACTTTTATTACGGAAAATTATTTATTGTTTTTTACGGCATCCCAGGCACGCACCAGATGTGTTGTTCTGTCCGATACCTGACGTGCGTTATCGCCGGGTTTATACAAATTGCTGCCAAGTCCGAAGAAATGAATACCCGCATTGAGATAATCACCAAATTGCCCCGCCTCTATTCCCCCAACCGCACCTAATGGCATGTCCGGGGGGAGAACCGCACGCAGCGCATTAATTCCACTGACACCCATCATTGCAGCAGGAAAAAATTTAAGACCGCTGGCTCCTGCGGCAATCGCCTGAAAAGCTTCAGTTGCCGTAAAGACGCCAGGCAGAGAAAGCATGCCCCGTAAGCGGGTTTGCCCAATGACGGCCTGATCGACATTAGGACTCACCACGATCCTGCCACCACAATCTGCCAGACGATTGACATCCTGCGGATTCAGAACGGTGCCAGCACCGACCATCATGTCCGCAGGTAATGCTTTTATCAGACGTGATATGGACTCAAACGCTGCAGGTGAATTAAGGGGAACTTCAATGATCTCAATTCCTGCCTCGACCAGGGCAAATCCGATATCAACCACTTCTTCCGGCTTAATCCCGCGCAGGATCGCAATCAGCCCCCGCTTCCCGTCGGGTATCAATAAATCAGACATGATGTTCTTCCTCCCGCCGCTGCCAGAGGGCTTGCGCGCTCTGGAATAACCCAGCGCGAACCGCTTCGTCAGCATCCAGAACTGTGACATCAAAGCCCGCCAGCGTTAATGCCTTGTGATAAGGCGCTGTCAGCGCCCCCGATGCGATTAATATCAACTGACGCTGAGAAGTCTGGTGATAGCCAGCTGCGACTTCTGCGCCAATCAACAATCCCGACACCCTTGCATCGCTTTCAGCCGGGGTACACTCGCTCAGCAAGGTGGCAGCGCGAACCCTGAACAGCTGATGAGTGAGCGATGCCCCGCTCAGCATCGCGTTCACCGCAGAGATAAACGCCGGAGAATGTTCATCAATGTCCCCGACGGCATCGGCTACCGCGTGGCGCAGAATCGAATGTGTACTCATCAGGCTGAAAAGTTCACCGGTCATGAAGGTGCTGAAACCGGTGACGGCCGCGTTCTCCAGTGATACCCATTTACTATGGGTCCCGGGCATGACGATCACTCCGTCCTTCAGCCGGCTTGATCGCACTGCGCCCAGCAGCATGGTTTCCTCGCCGCGCATGACATCGTAAGCAGGAGCAAGCTGACACACTCCCGGCAATATCCGGATGTCTCTTGTGCCGGTAATCCTGATCGGCGAGCGCATAAGTTCGTTCACCGTTACCGGGACGGTGCTGTAACCGGCGTCCAGCCAGCCCTGGCGGGAACCCGCCATACCGCATATCAACACCGGCAGCTCGGCTGGTGCCTCAAGTTCTGTCAGGTGCTGTTCCAGCATGGGGGAAAATGACCGGTTAGCCACACTTGCCAGACCCTGCCGGGTACGCACTTCCTTCAGGACTTTGCCCTCCCGGTCTACCAGCCACAGACGAAAGCTTGAGGTGCCCCAGTCACAGAGTCCAAATTCCGCTTTGTTGCTCATCTTTATCTCCGGATTAACATGCTCTGCACCTGGTGTGCAGAGCGTGCGGTCAGATACGGCCAAACTCTGCCAGCAGATCTTCGACTGTTTTGCCCTGTTTTACCCATTCACGTGTGGCCTGCTCACGCTCGACCTGTTCTTTCGCCAGTTTCAAAACCTCCTGCGCATGTTCCTGAGGGATAACCACCACACCCATCAGGTCGGCGACGATAAAATCACCGGGTTTCACCAGCTGGCCGCCGACCGCGATGGGAACGTTAATGGACAGTTCCTCTTTACGCCCGGAAAACATCGTGTGAGTACCGCGAGGAGTGATCGCCCGACTCCAGATTGGCCAGTTGATATCTTCCAGTTCGTCAGTGTCTCGCCCGGCACCGTCAATGATCATGGCGCGAATGCCGCGATTCTGAGCCAGGCCGCCCATCAGCCCGCCGCAGACGGAGGTGTTAACATCACCGCCGGCATCCACCACAATCACATCGCCGGGCTGCCCCATCTCCAGCGCTTTCAGTGGATCAACAAGGTCGCCTTTCGACAGTTGAACGGTGATTGCCTGCCCGCAGGCTTTAGCCCGGAACGCAGGTTTGATACCGCTATCCATAACGCCAGTGCGGTACTGCACATCGGCAAAAACCGCAGCAATTGAGTAGCTGTGCAATAAGGCATCAAACTGGGCCAGCAGTTCTGGCTGGCGAGTGAAATCATTAAACTGCTTCAGCATGGTCATTTGCTCCTTTGATGCGCAGCGCCAGGGCTGCACCATTAACCGGGAATCGCGGGGTTTTACCTGTCAGCACACTGGCAACTTCAGTCGCCGCCAGCTGGCGTGCTGCCCGAATGGATTCTTCAGAGTAATAGGCTGAATGCGGGGTCACGATGACATTTGGCAGAGAGAAAATCGGATTGTCTGCCGGGTTCCAGTGCGCGCGTTTTGCCGGCTCTTCTTCGGGATCGTCCAGCGCCGCACCGGCAATCCAGCCTTCATGCAGCGCGCGGTACAGCGCTTTATTATCGATAGTCGGACCACGCCCGGTGTTAATGATTAACGCCTGGCGTTTCATCGCTCTGAATTCGTCTTCGCTGAGGAAATGACGGGTATCCGCAGTCATTGGTACCTGCATCATGAAAATGTCGGATTGTGCGATGAGCGTTTCTTTACTGACCAGTACTGCCTGGTGTTGCCGTGCTAATGCCGGATCGATGTAAGGATCGTAAACGATGACGTTGACGCCAAAGGCGCGCGCGCGCTCGGCGATGGCCTGACCGATGCGTCCAAACGAGACGATCCCCATGGTTTGCCCGCGCAGGCGATAGACAGGTGCGCCAGACTGCCACTGCCAGATGCCCTGATGTGTGGCGGTGTTGTAAGCCAACAGGTTACGCGCCAGCGCCAGCCACATGCTGATGGCATGGTCAGCGACTTCCTCGGTGCAGTAATCCCGCACGTTTGTAACCAGAATGTTACGTTGAGTGGCTGCATCCACGTCAACAATATCGACGCCGACACCGTAACGGGCAATCACCTTGCATTGCGTCATGGCGGAAATCACCTTTGCACCGACACGCGCATACTGGTTCATGATGGCGTCGCAATCACGAGCAATTTCAACCAGATCATCTTCAGATTTCGCTTGCAGACCAATAACATCCGCGCCAGCGGCATTGAGGATCTCTTCTTCAATGGCGATGTCGCCGTAATCATAATCGGTAATCACCACTTTAAATCTTCGACTCATCAGACGCTCCTTTAACCAGATTGAGTAGTTTTCGCCACCTGCATCATCTGCGGGTTTTGAAAAAAACTAACTGAGATCTGATATACCAGTCAAAGTTAAGTTAAAAAAATGTGACCAGCATTGGCTTTTTTATGATTTCGAAGGAAAGGGCCAGGGATCCCTGGCGCGGAAGATCAGGAGGACGTGGTCAGGGGAGCGGCATCAGCAGCGGCAATGTCTTCTATGCCGATCTCATAGGTTTCACGGGTACGGCCTAAATGGCGTTCGAGAATAGCTTGCACTTCAGCGCCAGCATCCTTTCGGATGGCGGCAACGATGTCGCCATGTTCCTGATAAGAAAGCGATGTATGCTGCGGTTTGGCGGCAAGATGGGTGCGCAGCGCCGCAATTTTTGCCGCGTAACGCACATACGAATTGGTCAGGTACGTGTTGCCACAAAAATCAAAGAAACACTGGTGAAAATCATTATCCAGCTCCAGATAGCGGCGAAAATCAGCATCACTCTGGGCCAGGTCCATTTGTTTAACCACCGCATCCAGAGCTTCGGCCAGCCCTTTCGCATCCTGCTGCATAGCGAGGGTCAGTGCTGCCGTCTCAAGAACCTGTCGGAAAGCACAGATTTCGCGAACTTCCCTGGCGCTCAGGGTAAACACCCGCACCCCGGATTGCGGTTTGATCGTGACAAGCCCTTCAATACTGAGCTGGGCAAGCGCTTCACGAACCGGTGTTTTTGAGACATTCAGCTCAGCGGCGACGGTGCGTTCGCTGATGGCGGCACCCAGCGGAATATCGCCATGAACGATTAACTTGCGAACATGATCTGTTACCAGCGCTGTCAGTGACTTAGGACGCTCAAAATCTGCCACGGATGACTCCCTGTTGATGGATGAGATGCCACAGTTTAACCAAACAACGCAGGACAACAATCCCCAACGTTCAGCACATTCAGAACTGATACACCAGGCCGACAGCCAGGATATCATCCGTTGATACTCTTGCGGCTTGCGAAAAGTCGCTTTTATCAATCAAATTGAGCTTGTAATCGACGTAAGCCAGCATGTTCTGGTTGAACAGATAAGAACCACCAAAATCGACAAATTTCACCAGATCCTGATTGCCATAAGTTCTGCCGTTACCCGCAGCCCCAAGGTTTTTCGCGCGTGCCTGGTTGTAGGCAATAAAAGGCACCCAGCCTGAGTCGAAGGTATATTGGGCAAAGGCTTCAAAAATATCTGACTGGTTGGCATAACCATATACCCCGGCCCCCGAACTGCTGCCAAAACGCGAGGCGTTATACGCTTGCGTATACATGACGCCCAGATAAACGTTGTGTGCATCGTATTTCAGCGACGCAGAGTAAGCTTCTGCCTTGTCACCACGTCCCATGATGCCAGCACTGTTGTTTTGCGCATTGGTACGATCAGAACTGGTAAAGGCACCGACTGCCTTGAATCCATTGCCAAAGGCGTAAGACACCGACATCCCATAACCATCGCCATTCTGACGTAATACGTCACGGGCGCCAGGCTCCCCACCACCGTCGTTTTTCCCCTGATATTGCAGGGCAAAGTCCAGTCCATCCACTAAGCCAAAGAAATCGGTATTTCGATAAGTCGCAAGGCTATTACCACGACGGAACATAAACTGATCGGTGTTATAGGTTTGCGCATCAAATTCCGGTTCCATGTCCGTCTGGCTGAGTGCGTCATACAGGACACCCACGTTACGGCCATAATCAAACGAGCCATAGTCGCCCACCCTGATACCGGCAAAACCGAGGCGCGTGAACATAGAGTTGCCATCGCTTTCCGCCTGGTTGGTATTAAACTGGCTTTGCCACTGACCATAGCCGGTTAGCAGATCTGAAATCTGTGTTTGTCCTTTGAAGCCGATGCGCATATAAGACTGATCGCCATCCTGACTTTTATCATTACTGAAGTAATGCAGTCCTGAAACCAGACCATAGAGATCAAGCTTGTTCCCATCTTTATTGTAAATCTCGGCAGCGGACACAGACCCTGTCATAAAGACGCAAGGTGCCATCAGCACCAAATATTTTGCTTTCATTTATTCCCCTTCAGGATGGATAAAATATCTGCCAGAAAAATCTGGTAATTACACACCCCAGTGGTATTGAGACTGTTTTAAATTTTATGGGGAGATTATCCAGGGAAGTTATCTGAAAGGGTAGTTATACGAAGGGATATGTATACCAAGAGATAATTGAAAAAATTTTCTGTTTTCTGAGCTTCCCCTTTTAGGGGTGCCTTGCTGTATCTATCATCAGATAATGTGTGACAACGTCACGCCAGGAAAGCGCTCTTGTATAACTCCGTTGCCCACGTTAGGCTAGACTGACATACCTGCTCAAGTTGTTAACGGACGGATATATGACAAAAAACCTCTCTCAAACCGATATCATTAATACGGCGCAAAAGATTCTTGCTTTGTCACAGTCTGGTCTGACTTATTCAAAGGATGTCTTTGATAAGGAGCGTTATGAGGCGCTACAGGAAATAGCCATGGAGCTACTTGCGGCTAATTTTGATATCGCACAGGAAGACATTACGCATATTTCCGAGAAAGGCTATGCCACACCGAAAACCGATGTGCGGGCTTTTGTCATCCGCCAGGATAAGGTCCTTATGGTCCGTGAATCTGAGGATGGGCTATGGAGCTTGCCGGGGGGATGGGCTGATGTCGGTGACAGCCCGGCTCAGGCGGTATGCCGGGAAGTGCAGGAAGAAACGGGTCTGAACGTCAAAGTGACTAAATTACTGGGGGTGTGGGATCGTAACCAGCACGGCCATCCTCCTCATCCGTGGCATATTTATAAACTGATTTTCTTATGTGAGGAAACCGGCGGCGAACTGGCACTAAGCCATGAATCACTTGATATCGGCTTTTTTGCGCTGGACGAATTACCCGAGCTTTCTCTTACCCGAATTGTTCCGAAACAGATTAAAGTCAGTTTCGATATCGCGATATCGGATATGCCAACCTATTTCGACTAAAATGAAACCATTGACAAAAGTGTGGTCGAATTCAGTATTTGTGCACTAAACGTCAATTAATACTCATTTACTTCAGGTAAATTACTGGCGTTTGGCACTCATCTGCCAGACATGATAACTAGTCAATTGTATCTTTTGTCCGGTCGCTAGCCGGACTTTTTTTTTGCGCCTTGGGCATTATACAGCTGGCAGGGAATGACAGAATCGAACGCGGCGATTACATTCTGGCATCCTGTCTTTTATTACAGGTATGCCAGGCCGTATTTTTTATGAGCGGAGAAATCAGAAGAGGACAGAACACCAGATAATAATCACCAGCACCACCGTCACTAATTGTGCTGCCCCACCTAAGTCTTTCGCTCGTTTCGACAGCGGATGCAGTTCCAGAGAGATACGATCAACGACGCTTTCAATCGCCGTATTCAGCAATTCCACAATCAGCATCAGAAAACAGCTGGCGATTAACAGCACCCTTTCTATTTTTGTAATGTCTAAAGACATCGCCACCACAAGCAAGGCTGATGTGGCCAAAAGTAGCTGTTGAAAAGCATCTTCAGTATGAACGGCATCAACAAGGCCATCCCACGAGTTACGTATGCTGTTTACGAAACGCGGGAGGCCTTTCTCTTTATTATGTGCATTCATAGTTAATCTTTTATACCCGGCAATGATGAAAGCGCAGCGGAATAGTGCAGATTCCGCGACTCAATTGGTGACTTGTTGCTTCCCGCTATAAATAACCGCACGCGGGAAGCTGGACTTCAGAGTTGTTTTTCGTACAGCCGGTAACGTTTATACGGCTCTGCCCCGATTTTTTCTAAAATCGTGCGCATACCCGTATTGGATTCCAAAATCCAGGACATCTCCAAAGCATCAATATTTCGTTTCGCGAACGGGTCACGTAACGCTTCGATGAGAAGTAATGCGATGATCGGCCCCATACGACTGAACTGGTATTCCTGGCGAACACCCATCAGAGGAACCCTGGCCGTGCGTACCCCGCTCACTTTCAAACGCCATAACAATTTAGCCCAGCCAAATGGCAACAAGCGCCCATTCAGCCCCTGGATAGCTTCATTGATATTTGGCAAGCCGACGATAAACGCACAAGGAACGGAATCGACCTCGGCGATATAAATCATATCGTCGGGAACCAGAAACTTCAGCTGGTCCCCCATGGTGGCGAATTCATGCTCAGTGAACGGCACAAAACCCCAGTTGTTCTGCCAGCCGGAATTGAAGATTTCCCGCAGAACCTGCATTTCCTCGCCGAATTTCTTACGGTCAATGCAACGAATTGTTACCTTTTCACGTACCTGCCCCATGAGTTTGGTGAGTGAACGCGAAAAGTTAAGGTCAGTACGCTTCATCCAGTAAGCGATTAAGTCGATACCTTTCTCATATCCCTGATTCTCGACGTTGGCAGCAAAGTAAGGCTTACCATGCGTCATCAGGGCTGAGGGTGGCGTATCAAATCCGTCAATCAGCAAACCACTTTCCTGGTTGATATTCAGGCTAAATGGGCCGGTGATTTTTGATGCACCTTTCGACTTCAGCCAGTCTTCAGCTGCGGCGAATAATGCTGAAAACACTTCAGGATCATCAATGGCATCAATCATGCCAAAATGTCCCGTGTCGTTACCGTAGAGATCGCGGTGTAAGGAATCAATTTGTGCGGTGATCCGCCCGACTACGTCATCGCCCTTTTTCGCGATCCACGCCTGCCATTCTATGTGCTCTGTACCTGGATTTTTTTTTGATAAATGCTCTTCGCGCTCCAGATATAAAGGAGTAATCCAGTTTGGGTCGTCAGGATAAAGGGTGGAAGGAAAATTAATGAAGTCTTTAAGCTCACTCTTTCCCTGAACTTTCTCAATGCGAATCATAGAAAACCTTAAAAATGTAAGAATTTATAAACTAACAAAACGACAACAAATGCTCCGCCTTGAGATAGGTTTAACTCACACCCTACTTAACCTTCCAGATATAAGAGAAATCGATAGTCAACGAATCAGGAGGAAACTGTGTAAGACTGAAAACGGCAGCAGCCGCATTTCAGCGAATAGGGATTATTGCCAGAAAATGGTATGCCGGTGTTAAACAAATGATGCTTTTATTATTTTGTGCCATCTGTCACACAAAAAAAACAGAAACTTAAGTCAAACGAAGCCATCCTGCTCGTCCTTTACATTTTTTTGACAGATTATGCTTTTCGCCACATTCCCGCTAAATGAAGTATTTACTTTTGAAATCGTTCGGGCATGCTGTTTAGGATACGTTTAGATATGGATAATAACATGCTGGATAAAGTTTGCCTGAAGTGAAAATTACTCAGCGTCTTCGTCAAACTGACTGTAATTGACTGCTTGCCAATGCAGAACATTATTGCGCACGACGCAGACAAACTAATTGAGGGCCTTCAACGCAAAGCTTCGCAATCAAGACAGTTAATCAATCCCGCCTGTCGTCACGGAGACGCGTAAACTGCTGTATGCACTGAATGTGAAGCTAACGTGATTGAGTAACATTTTTCTAAAACACACTCACATTTAAACTTTCGGCCTCCTTATAACAGGTTGATGGTGCTTCTGTGATTTTGAATCTATGGCTAATTTGTATATGTCTGAAACAAGTTCCACTCATTCTCTTCCTATGCGTTATGCCGACTTCCCATCCCTGGTGGAAGCTCTGGATTATGCTGCGCAGGGAAGTACAGGAATGAACTTCTACGATCGCCGCAACCAACTGATTGCCTCACTGGACTATCACACACTTAAGCAACGTGCGATGGCAGGAGCCAGACGCCTGTTATCACTTAATCTCAGCAAAGGCGATCGTATCGCCCTTATCGCTGAAACCAGTGTTGGTTTTGTGGAAGCTTTTTTTGCATGTCAATATGCGGGTTTAGTAGCGGTGCCATTAGCCATTCCTATGGGCGTGGGACAGCGTGCTTCATATATCACAAAACTCCAGGGTTTAATCAGTAGTTGTCATCCGGCGGCCATTATCAGCAGTGAAGAATGGGTGCCGTTGATTAAATCTGCCGCCATGGATGCACCACCGCCTCACATTCTCAGCAATGAAGATTTCAACGCGCTGGCTGAGAAGGATGTTGAATTATCGCTGCCGCAACCGGACGATATTGCCTACCTGCAATACACGTCGGGCAGTACGCGTTTTCCTCGTGGCGTCATCATCAGACAACGTTCAGTGATGGCTAACCTGCAGGTGATTAGCCATGATGGCATCAAACTGCGTGCGGGAGATCGTTGCGTTTCGTGGTTACCTTTCTACCATGATATGGGTCTGGTCGGCTTCCTGCTGACCCCGGTAGCCACTCAGCTTTCAGTTGATTATCTGCGCACTCAGGACTTTGCGATGCGCCCGATGCAATGGCTGAAGCTCATCAGCAAAAACCGCGGAACCGTCTCTGTCGCGCCGCCCTTTGGCTACGATTTATGTTTACGTCGCAGCAATGAAAAAGAGCTGGCGGAGCTGGATCTCTCAAGCTGGCGTGTGGCGGGCATGGGCGCTGAGCCAATCCCGGCAGAATTGCTGAATCAATTCAGCGACCATTTCAGCAAAATCAATTTTGATCGCAAAGCCTTTATGCCTTGCTACGGTCTGGCTGAAAATACGCTGGCAGTAAGCTTCTTCGATGAAGCCACCAGTTCAGCGGTCGACCAGGTGGATCGTGATATTCTGGAATACCAGGGAAAAGCGGTGACGCCAGGCAAAAATACCCGCGCCATCTCTTCCTTTGTTAATTGCGGCAAGGCACTTCCTGGTCACCGTATCGAAATTCGCAACGAAGCAGGTGCTCAGCTGCCGGAACGCCAGGTTGGTCACATCTTTATCTCCGGTCCCAGCCTGATGAGCGGCTATTTCCGGGATAAATCTTCGCAGGAACAAATTAAGGCCACTGGCTGGATGGATACCGGTGATCTAGGTTATCTGCTGGACGGCAACCTGTTTGTCACCGGGCGTAAAAAAGACCTGATTATCATCCGTGGTCGCAATATCTGGCCGCAGGATATTGAATATGTGGCTGAGTCCGAGCCTGAAATTCGTTCAGGTGATGCCATCGCTTTTGTGACTGACGAGCATGATGAAGGTGCAAAAATTATTTTGCAGATTCAATGCCGTGTATCGTCTGAAGAACGTCGTGAACAAATTGTTCATTCACTTACCGGGCGAATCCAGAGTGAATTTGGTGTAACCGCCAATATTGAATTGTTGCCGCCTCATAGTATTCCCCGTACGTCTTCTGGCAAGCCAGCGCGTGCGGAAGCGAAGAAACGTTACCTGGCTGAATTACTCGGGATACCAGGGCAATTGGCAGGTTTAGCACAATGACAGTCACTGTGGCAGTAACGGGCGCGACGGGGTTTATTGGTAAACATATCGTCCGAAATTTACTGTCCCACGGTTTTGCTGTCCGCGCTTTAACCCGCTCCGCATTGAAAGTCTCTGAGGATAAATTGACCTGGGTGACCGGGTCACTTGAAGACAAGAATGCTTTAGACGAACTCGTCAGCGGTGCCGAATATATCGTCCATTGTGCCGGCCAGGTCCGGGGGCATACCGAAGAAACATTTATTCACTGTAACGTTACTGGCAGCCTGAACCTGATGCAGGCTGCACTGGCAAGTGGCAGCTGCAAGCGTTTCCTTTTTATGTCCTCACTGGCAGCTCGCCACCCGGAACTCTCCTGGTACGCAAATTCTAAATATGTTGCTGAACAGCAGCTGAATAGCATGCGTTCGGCGATTTCACTCGGCATATTTCGTCCGACAGCCGTATACGGACCGGGTGATAAAGAGTTGAAGCCGTTATTTAGCTGGATGTTACGTGGTGTGCTTCCCCGGCTCGGTGCACCAGAGGCAAAGCTGTCATTTATACATGTGGATGATTTGGCTGAAGCCGTCAGCCAATGGTTACTGAGTACCACGCCGCAGAGTTATACCTGTGAACTCTGCGATGGTGATGCTGAAGGCTATAACTGGACGCGCCTGCAACAGATTGGTGCTTCCGTGCGTAAAGGGCCGGTGCGGTTAATCGGGATTCCCCTGCCGTTGCTCAATACCCTGGCGGACATCTCCATCCTGTTTAATCGCATCGCCAGAAAAGAACCCATGCTGACCCACAGTAAGATCCGTGAATTGACACATCCTGACTGGTCGGCAAGCAATACATTCTTATCCGAACAAATTAATTGGTTACCTAAAATAAGTCTGGAACGCGCGTTGCGTGAAGGCCAGTTTTAAACAGCTTGAGTTGAGTTCCTATGCTAAATCGTGATGCCGTAATGAGTTACATCCTCGAATGCCTGCAAAGCATGGTCGAAGGTGGAATTGAAGTTAAACCGGATAGTGACCTGGTCAATGATCTTGGGCTGGAGTCGATTCGTGTCCTCGACCTGCTGATGATGCTGGAAGATGAATACGATATTTCCATCCCGATCAATATCCTGCTGGATGTCAGAACACCTGAACAACTGCTGGTCGCTCTGCTGCCGCATCTGGAGAAAGCTAATGGGTCTGTATGATAAATTTGCCCGCCTGGCAGGCGAGCGCGAGCAATTTCAGACCTCAGGCCTGAACCCTTTTGGCACCTGCATTGATGAAATCTACTCAGCGACCGAAGGCCGTATTGGCAACCAGAAGATCGTGCTGGCAGGGACCAACAACTATCTTGGCCTGACTTTCAATGCTGACGCCATCGCTGCAGGCCAGGCGGCATTGGCCGCTCAGGGTACCGGGACTACCGGGTCCAGGATGGCAAATGGCAGCTACGGTTCACACCTGAAGCTGGAGCAGGAACTCGCTGAGTATTTTGATCGCCCCACTGCTATCGTATTTTCAACCGGATATACCGCAAACCTCGGCGTTATCAGCACCCTCGCCACTCCCGGTTCCGTGGTGTTAATTGACGCGGACAGCCACGCAAGTATCTATGATGCCTGTGCCCTCGGCGGCGCTGAAATTATTCGTTTCCGCCATAATGATGCTAAAGACCTTGAGCGTCGGATGGTTCGTCTGGGTGAGCGCGCAAAAGAAGCGCTGATTATTGTCGAAGGCATCTATAGCATGCTGGGTGACGTTGCGCCGTTGGTGGAAATTGTCGATATCAAACGACGCCTGGGTGGCTATCTGTTAGTGGATGAGGCCCATTCATTTGGTGTGATGGGAGCCAATGGTCGCGGTCTGGCAGAAGAACTGGGTGTTGAACAGGATGTCGATATCATCCTCGGGACTTTCAGTAAAAGCCTGGCTTCAATCGGTGGATTCGCCGTCGGCAATAAGGAAATGGAAGTATTGCGCTACAGCAGCCGTCCTTACATTTTCACTGCTTCCCCATCGCCATCCATCATTGCATCGGTTCGCGCGTCATTAAATAAAATCGCCCAGCATCCGGAATTACGTGAAAAGCTGTGGAAAAATGCACATCGTCTCTATCATGGGCTGGCAGAACTGGGCTATGAATTAGGCCCACGCATTAGTCCGGTGGTTCCGGTCATGATTGGATCAAAAGAAGACGGCCTGCGTTTCTGGCGTGACCTGATTGCCAACGGGGTGTATGTCAATCTGGTATTACCCCCTGCGGCACCAGCGGGTATCACTTTGTTACGTTGTAGTGTCAATGCTGCACACAGCGATCAGGATATCGATACTATTGTTCAGGCGTTTGCTGCGTTAAAAAATAAGTCAGCCTGACTTTAAAAAAAATAGCGCCGGCGAACGGCGCTATTTAATAGAGAAATAGCGTTTCTGATGATTATTAAGTTGTGACAGAACTGGCAGTATCCATATAAACGTAACCGTGTTCTTGCATAAATGCCGCCACCGCTTTTTCGACTGCGGGTAAAACTTCATCAAGTGGGCGGTTAGCGTCAATATCCACAATCTTCGCACCTTCGAAAGTGAGCAGTGATGTGGTCATCGTTTTCCGTGCCAGTGCTTCCGGGCTATGATCGGGTTTTCTTGCACAGGCAACTTCAAGATCAACATTTAACTTGATGACCAGATCGGGTTTATGGTCAGCCATCCACTGAAATGCCTTTTTTTCACGTCTCGCCAGCCATTTAATAAAACGATTACTTTCTTTATTTTCAGGAAAAGCTGGACCATCGTAAGCACCCGGTATCTGGGCCTGCGGGAAACGATCGGTGAGAACAATTAATCCTTGTTTGCGAAAAGCCAGCATACGACGAAAACGTAATAATCGTCTTATTACAAAGAAGGAGATCACTAAAGAAGGCAGCATCTTCATGCGCCCTTTTTTGGATCGCACTTTTTTTGTATTTTGCTCGATTTTTTTGCCGATCATGTTGCCAATCAAAGGAAGTTGAGAGGCTGCCCGCCCCACGTTACCGGCTTGTTTACCGAGATGAACCCTGACGGCAGGTCCATAATTTTGCAGATAGGTGAGAAGATGATCACAAACAGTAGACTTCCCAGAACCATCACTACCAATAACCGCAATAAGCGGTGAAGAATGCTCTGAATTCATGTTTAAACTCTCTTGTAAGACCTGAAAAATATACCACTTCCGGATTAAAAAGTCGCCTGCCAGTCAATGCCAATTCCCACTTCATCGATTATAAAAATCAAAAAAAGCACTAAAGACTAAACATTACCGGTTTTGTCACCATCCAGATATCAGTGATATTTTCAGCAGCAGATTCGGACAAAGAAATAGTGTCAATCAGCACAAAATAAGAAGACCTGAATACGATTCGTGAATCCTTGTCAGGTGCAATGAAAAAATTATCAGTATTCGGGAGGATAAACATTTTGAACCTAATCAGAAATAGAATACAATAGTTTCTTTATGGCTGGATTTATTATTGTGAGTCATCAGATAAGCCCTCTTCCTAATCTCAACCCGGTGCGCGTTATCGCGATAACAGGGTGTGATGGTTCTGGAAAATCTACGCTGGCTGCCAGCCTGGTGGAACAACTGGCATCGCAGGAACCCGCGGAATTACTTTATCTTGGTCAGTCATCAGGTCGAATCGGTGAATGGATCAGTGATCTGCCAATTATCGGTGGTCCTTTTGGTCGCTATTTATTAAAAAAATCAGACCGCGTCCATGAGAAACCCTCAACACCTCCCGGTAATGCCACCACGCTGGTGATTTTCTTACTTTCCTGCTGGCGTGTTTTCAAATTCAAACGAATGTTAAAAAAATCCCGACAGGGTCAATTGTTGATTACCGATCGCTATCCTCAGGCCGAAGTCGCCGGGTTTCGTTTCGACGGTCCTCAGCTGGCAAAAACCGTTGGCGGCAACAGATGGGTGCGCGCATTAAGAAAGCAAGAGGAAAAACTTTATCAGTGGATGGCATCTTATAAGCCTATGCTATTGATAAGACTGGATATTGATGAGAAGACAGCTTATTCACGCAAACCCGATCACGATATTAACGCGTTGCGCGAAAAGATTGCTGTTATTCCCCGTCTGAATTTTAACGGTGCAAACATACTCGATCTGGATGGCAGAGAACCTGCAAGTAAGATTCTTGATGAATCCATACAGGCGGTTCAGACGTTGCTCAAATCGAAAAATGTTCAGCCCTCCGATATCATTTAAATTTTGAATAATATGCAAACAGATAAATCAGACATCGCAAGTAAACAACCTGAGCCTTACATTGCCGGACTTATTGCAGTCGTAGGCAGCGATGGCACGGGGAAATCCACCCTTACGGCTGATTTAGTCAAAAATCTGCAAAAACAATGGGTCACTGAGCGACGCTATTTAGGGTTAATCTCAGGTGAGCAAGGCGACAAAATTAAACGCCTGCCCATTTTAGGCGTATGGCTTGAGCGTCGTCTGGCGGCCAAATCTGATAAAACGCAGCGGATGAGTAATAAGTCCCCTGCACTCTGGGCCGCGTTGATCATGTACGGGTTTTCATTATGGCGTAGGGCTAATCTTCACAAAGTGCGGCGACTGGCTGAAAGTGGTGTGCTGGTAATAAGCGATCGCTATCCCCAGGCGGAAATTTCAGGGTTCTATTATGATGGACCCGGCATTGGTGTTGAACGGGCAAAAAGTAAATTGATAAAACGTCTGGCTGAAAGTGAGCAACGTTTATATCAGGAAATGGCGAAATTTCGCCCTGAACTTATTATCCGGCTGGATATTGATGTCGAGACTGCTTATTCCCGTAAGCCCGATCACAGCTATGAAGAGTTGCAGGATAAAATATCATCCATGGTGAAGTTGCGTTATAACGGCTCTCGTATCCTTGAGATCGACTCCCGTTCACCTTATAAAGAAGTGCTTGAAAAAGCGATGAAAAATATTTCTGCCATCGCAGCAGCATCGGATCGCAAAGATGTCAGTATTTATAACGTTAATGCGCCAGAAACATAAGATAACATCCTTATGGTGGAAAGCATGCATTAGCAAAAGCAGCAGCGTAAAAAGGTGTATTTTGCTCAGCTATGTGCATCCTGGTTTTTTGTTCGCACAGATGGAAGCAGGCGAACATAATGCGGTTATTTAGTTGATGATTTAAGGTTCGTCCGGAGCAACACGACGATGCTGGTTTCATTGTTATCTAAATAGAATATATTCACACTTCACCCTGTTCAGGCATAGTATTATAGGATGTCTGATATGCATGCAAGGCGGCCTGTGCCCGCTTAGCGGATGATAGCAATGTGGTGAGTTCGACTGGATTTTTACCATGAAACATTGGTTTACCGATGGCGCGTTTCGTACCATCCTGCGTAACGCTGCGTATCTTGGTTCCGGCAGTGTAGCGAGTGCATTACTCGGTTTGCTCGCCCTTTCCTGTGCCGGTAAAGGCATGTCTCCGGAAATGTTTGGTGTGCTGGTCGTCATTCAGGCATACACCAAAGCCGTCAGTGACTTTATCAAGTTCCAGACCTGGCAATTTGTTGTACAGTTTGGCACGCCTGCACTTGAACACAACAATACCCAACGTTTCCGCGATGTCATTAAGTTTTCATTTGGACTGGATATCGCCAGCAGCGTTATTGCCATTATCGGCGGGATGGCCCTTTTGCCCTTCCTGTCACAGGCTTTGGGATTAGATCAAAAAAGTTTCTGGCTCGCCATTCTTTATTGCACATTAATTCCATCGATGACGTCATCGACGCCAACTGGTATTTTACGCGCCTTTAACCGCTTCGATCTGATTGCGGTTCAGCAAGCTATTAAACCTTTTCTCCAGGCACTTGGCAGCGTGGTTTCTTATTATTTCAATTTGGGATTCCCCGGCTTTGTCATTACATGGTATGCGGCAAACTTAATCGGTGGTTCTCTGTTTTGGTGGTTTGCTGGCCGCGAGTTAAAACGCAGAAATATTCAACATGCCCTGAAACCAGAGTTATTTTCAGCAGCACGTCGCATTGAAGGTGCCTGGAATTTTGTCTGGACCACCAACTTTGCGCATACCATTTGGGCCGCGCGAAATTCCTGTAGTACGGTGCTGGTGGGTGTGGTCTTAGGACCTGCTGCGGCCGGATTATTCAAAATCGCGATGACGTTCTTTGATGCGACCGGTACGCCCGCAAAATTGATGGAAAAGAGTTTTTACCCGGAAATCATGCGGTTAGATCCAAGAACCAACAAGCCGTGGTTACTTGGACTTCGTTCTGCTTTATTAGCCGGTGCGATTGGCATTGCCGTGGCACTTTTAGTCGTGGCTGTTGGTAAGCCATTGATCTCATTTGTTTTCGGGTACAAATATCTGGAAGCCTACGATCTCATCCAGATTATGCTGGGTGCAATCATCGTTTCCATGCTGGGATTCCCTCAGGAATCGCTGCTGTTTATGGCCGGTAAGCAACGAGCATTTCTCATCGCACAGACGCTGGCTTCTGCCTCTTATATAGTTCTTTTAGTTGTGCTTTCTCATATATTTGGCGTTCAGGGGGCGGCTTTTGCCTACTTTGGTGGGCAATGCTTAGATGTTCTTTCGTCCCTGATCCCAACATTAAGCGCTTACCGTAAACGCTATTCGCTGGGGTTCAATGTCCCCAGAGAGAGTAATACATGATTGACGATAACCACATGACTAAGTTCTCCGCTAAAACCATTGATTTGTTATTTACTGCGGTTGAAGAAGATGACATTGTCGATGCCGATATCAGTTTGCCACAACTGATTGATCTACAATGTTCTCCGGACAAAATCAGGGATAACTATGCGTTGTGTCTTCAGTTCTGGGAAGACGGATTTACCCGTGAAGAACTGGTCGGTCTGGTCAACGCTTTTCTTGAGAATCCTGACTTATCAACCACGGTGCGGATGCGCTATAAATACATTCGCGCTCGTTATAAACATTTACGTTTCGCCCAGCGTCTCTACAGCAAAGCGCATGAGTCAGGTCGTCTTTTCCATATCACCACCGTTATGCTGGGGCATTTTCAGGACGCATTTCGTAATGGCAATAAAGCTAACCTTAAATATTATGGCTTTATTTTGCGTATTTTTCTCAGCAAACCGGTTTGGTCGTTAGTGCGTTATTCGCTGCGTCATATCCAGCTGGAAACGGAAACAGGTTTTATTGCCTATCGTCAGGAGCAAATGCGTGCACTGCGCGCATTGGTCGCGAATACCCAATTAACCGGCAAGCAATTTCACGATGTTCGTAAAATTGTCAGCCAGCAAGTCTCATTCTACGACACGCTGAGATCGATTGATCAGGATAATGTTGAAGCCTTCCGGATGTCCCGTTTCCTCGCTGCAATCAACGGGTTAATGGGCGATAAGCATGATGAGATGGTCGCGGATAAGCTCTCTGGCAAAAGATCTTATGATGAGCCAGCCGCGTTAGATGTGGATATTCGCCAGCGTCTTGAAGTGCTGCTTACCAGTTACCCCATGTAACTGCGGCTCAGTGATGTTTACCCCAGGACAGGATACTCAAATGATGTTACGAAGATTAGTTGCCATTCTACTTCTTGGGTGTCCTTTCTTTGTGTCAGCACATAACTTTGTCTATGGCCAATCTGTCCCCAGGGTTAACATCACCGACCGTGGTGAATTACTTTTTGACGACTCGGATTTCAGTTATAAGCGCTGGGATAGTTCGGAACTGGCGGGAAAAGTGCGCGTCGTTCAGTATATTGCAGGTCGCACATCGGCAAAGAAGAAAAACTCAATGCTGATCACGGCAGTTAAGGATGCAGATTTTCCTGAAGACCGGTTTCAGCCGACCACGATTGTTAATACTGATGATGCCATTCCAGGGTCAGGTTTCTTCGTCCGCGGAAAAATAGAAAAGAATAAAAAACACTATCCGTGGGCGCAATTTATCGTCGACAGTGACGGGTTAGCACGAAAAGCATGGGATCTCCCGGAAGAGAGTTCAACGATTATCGTGCTGGATAAACATGGCCATGTGCAATGGGCAAAAGATGGTTCACTAAGCCCTGAAGAAGTTAATCATGTGATCAATCTGCTGGGTCAATTAATTGAACAAGACAAATAACAGGAGATTACCCTCGTCTATGTACCTGATTGAACGCTACATCATTACTGAAATCGGCCGCTTAGTGATGATCATTGTTGGCTTTTTGATTTTCATGTTTGCCTGTTATTCTTCGCAGCGTTATCTGACCGAAGCTGCGAACGGCACTCTGGCTTTGAGCGTCGTGTTTGATGTGGTTTTCTATAAGGTCATCATCGCATTAGAAATGCTGCTGCCCATTGGCTTATATGTGTCAATCGCGGTTGCATTGGGCCAGCTTTATAACGATTCAGAAATCACCGCTATATTTGCTTCGGGTGCTTCCCCGACAAAAATCTATAATTCCGTGCTGGTGCTCGCCGTTCCTCTGGGCATCCTGGTTACGGTTCTGTCTCTGTATGGCAGGCCCTGGGCTTATGCAAAAATTTATCAACTGGAACAGCAATCGCAATCCGAACTGGATGTTAGCCACTTCCAGGCAAATAAATTTAACACCAGCGATGACGGAAGAATGGTGCTGGCATCACGCATCGACAAAGATGAAAACCATCTGACTGACGCACTGATTTATACCAATTCTGGCGGTAATACCAGCGTATATCGCGCACATTCGGTCGATGTGATTGATCCCTCACCCTCAAGTCCTTCAGTGATGCTACGTTCCGGTACTTCGTATGTTTTGGATCGGACCGGGACATTTGATAAAAGACAGACCTTTAATAACCTGAAGATGGATCTTAAGCCAATTATTCAGAACCTGGAGGTTCGTCGCAAATCCGCCTCAGTCGCCGAGTTAGCTCGTTCTTCCGATCCTGGCGATATTGCTGAACTGCAATGGCGACAAAGCCGTGGCATTACCGCGATTCTGATGGCTTTTATTGCCATCTTTCTCAGTAAAATTAAACCGCGTCAGGGCCGTTTTGCTACCCTGCTCCCGCTGACGATTATGTTTACGGCTATTTATTATGGCGGAAATCTTACCCGCACCCTGGTTGCTAATCGCTCCCTGGCCGCCATACCTGGACTTTGGGTGGTTCCTGTCATCATGTTGATTGTTGTATTGCTGTTCATTGCTCACGAACGGTCTCTGCTGAAGAGATTTTTTCGATGAATATTTTCAGCCGCTATCTGGTACGTAATGTATTTATCGGTTTCGCCGCCGCCGCGGGATTGTTAATCCCCCTTTTCAGCACTTTTAATCTGATCAACGAACTCGAAGACGTCAGCACGGGTGGCTATCGCTGGTCACAGGCATTGATGGTGGTGTTAATGACGCTGCCAAGAACGTTAATCGATCTCGGCCCTTTCGTTGCTCTGTTAGGTGGGATAGTCGGACTGGGACAACTTTCTAAAAGTCTGGAATTGACCGCTATCCGCTCCGCCGGTTTATCCATCTTACGCATTTCAATGATAGTTTTAAGTTCTGGCATCTTTCTGACCTTATCATTGGGCGCATTAGATGAATGGGTCGCTTCGCCATTGCAACAGCAGGCGCTACAACTGAAACGCGCGGCTATCGCCCACTCTGGTCAAACAGATAGCGCGGTTAATGCCTTATGGGCAAGAAAATACGATGAATATGTCACGGTCAAAACCTTAGATGAACATCAGCAACCGGTTGGCGTTGAGATATTCCACTATAAACCGGACCTGTCGCTGGAATCCTATGTTTATGCTGCGAGAGCCACTATTCAGAGCAATGGTATGTGGATGCTGCACAACGTTAATCAGAAAGCCTGGCAAAATGGGGAAGAAACCACGCAAAGCAGAGACAGTCTGCAATGGACTCCGATATTCGATGGGATGAGCCTGACTGAACTTACTATGCCGGGTGAAAGTTTTTCTATCACTCAGCTACAGCGTTATATCCGATATCTGCAAAACACCGGGCAACCCAGCGAAGAATTCAGGATTGCCTTATGGCAGAAACTGGGGCGCCCGATCTTGATTTTGGCGATGATTTTACTGGCCGTTCCCTTCACGTTTAGTAATCCCCGTTCACCGGGTATGGGGAGCCGATTAGCCATCGCGGTGATTGTTGGCTTACTGACTTATATTAGCTATCAAATCACACTCAATTTAGGCCTGTTATTATCACTCAATGCTGTGCTTACGGCCTTGACTCTGCCGGTGCTGTGGCTGGTTATTGCGCTAGGATTGGTTTATCGGTTTGACCAACTGCATTAACCCATCGTAGTTGTGGTTTGACATACAAATAAAAAGCGCATGATTTACATGCGCTTTTTATTGAAATCATATCACCAGGCAACAAATTTAAGTTATAACCGGCATTGCTGGTGTTGCCTGCGTCTGCTGATCGTGCTGACGCACCGGGATCAGATAGTCACAAAAGATCATATCGGGCAGTTCCGATGACTTTCTGTGTTGGTCTGTATAGTATCTCTCCACATCCATACCACGCCGCCGTATCAATCCTAATGTTGGCAAGCTGGTATGATACAGTTTGAGAATAAAGTCCTGGAATTCTGAACACTTTCCATAATAGCCGAATTGGACGTAGAGTCCTTTTTCAACCACGATCTCATCATATTTATCAAAGGATGCGTCCATATCCTCCCTGAGCATACCTATGCCATAGAATAATATCTGTTCATCATAGCTGCTCAGTCCGGGCATGACTTTATCTACACCATAAATAACCCCTGGCAGCGTGCGATTTCTATCAATAATCTCCTGCCAGAGTTTTTCACGTATCAATCTGCGGGAATGGGAATACGTATCCAGGGTACTGTGATACTTTCCTGTTACCGCATAGATCCTGAATTCTTCCAGTTCGACAAATGATGCCGGTGGCAGCTTTTCGTCTTCCAGCACAATCGGTGGTTTAATCCCTTGTGCATCCCAATCCTCGGCGCGACGGTAACGCGCAGGCGTTTCACCGAATTGGTTCTTAAATGCCCGGGTAAAAGATTGTTGTGAATCGAACTGATACATATCGGAGATATCTAAAATTGACCGGCTGGTCAATCTCAGGGCAATGGCGGATTTGGACAGCTGACGGCTTCTCACGTAAGACCCCACATTCTCACCCGTCACCTGTTTGAACATCCGTTGCAAATGCCATTTTGAATAACCCGATTTCTCTGCAACATGGTCAATTGACAACGGCTGAGTCAGGTTATCTTCAATCCAGACAAGCAGCGAATCTATAATCTTGTATTGTCTCATAATCCTTACCACCACGATAATGCACAAACGTAATGCGCTGAAGATAATCAGTTGATTTTCGAATTTTACTGTTATAGTTTTTTATTCAATGAACTAAGATTTATGAATTCAGCCAGGAAATTATCTAATGAAAATTATTTTCTAATGGCGTCATTTTATTGTGACTGTATGAAATGCATTTTACTTTTCTCTCTGAACAAATCAATCCATTCGTCAGCAAAGTGTTAATTTGTTTGTCAATTTGTATATATTTAATATTTAACCATTTTTTCAATTGGTTAATGGGTTAAATTATAGAAAACAGACCATTTATCAATCATATACATTTTCCTCGTCTGAATTAAATTCATATATTTCAATAAGTTAAATGCCAGCCCTGTTTTGGTTTTTTTATCTGCCCGCCAGGAAAATCGCATCAAATACTAAAAAAATTACCCACATCGGTTCATGCTTTGTCGTTTTGCTCGCTGTTCACCATTCTTAAACAGCCTTGATTATATTTTGCTCTGCCCCCTCTTAACTTTCATCCTCTCTCTTTCTGACATCTTCATCTTTAAACTATCCCTCTGCCTGTACAATTTTCTACCCTCACTATTTCTGCGCAATTAACATTGTCCATTCCAGCTATCTCTTTAATTTTTATTATTTTATGCTGATCTATTCACATTGTGCTTATTTACAGGTTGCGACATATTAATTAAATGACATCACTCAGTGCGTTAAGCACATTTCGGTAAGCTAACGATTAAAGTCAGCGGTCATTATAATAATACAAACCAGATTTATTTGATTATTTAACCACCAATAGACTGCAATCAACTTTGTATTTTTGGCCCATTCAGGTTGTAAGCAGTTAATACGAGAAAAAATCATGAAAATATCAAGCATGGCATTGGCTTTATCTACGATTTTATTTGCTGGCATTAGCCAGGCTGCCCCTGTGCAATTATCCTCATTTGGCAATCTGCCAGCCGATCGCACAGTAAACGGTTTTCATGGGTCTTTTTTGTACAGTGATACCGGGACAGTAAACGGTTTCGACCTGCCGATTTTAGGCTATTCCGAACTTGATCATCTGAACGGATTACAGATTGGTGCTGCGGCAGGTTCCCATATTCGTAATGGTATGAACGGTGCGGCAATCGGCCTGTTTAACTGGCATGGCGGTAAAGATAATGGCCTGAATATTGGCCTCGCTAACCAGGTGGGTGACATCAATGGTGCAAATATCGGGCTATACAGCCGCACCGGGAACTTAACCGGTTTCAATCTGGGTCTTGCCAATATGACCAGCGATGTGGACGGGTTCAATCTTGCCGGTATTGCTAACTATAGCCAGGGTAATATTCGTGGTCTGAACATCAGCCCATTCAACTGGACCGAGGGCAAAACCACCGGAGCCAATATCAGCGTTGCCAACCATACGCGTGATGTGACCGGACTGAATATCGGTGCCATAGCGAACTGGAGTGAAGGTGATATTACCGGCCTGAATATTGCTGCGGTTAATAAATCACAGAATGTTGTGGGTACCAACATTGCAGCCTTCAACTGGTCAGAGGATATGACCGGATTGAATATCTCTGCAATCAATCGTACTCATAATGTTACGGGTGCCAATATCGGAGCCGTCAACGTGATGGGTAATGTTGCAGGTTTCAACCTGGGTGGATTTAACTTCACCGGTGATGTGACAGGCCTCAACCTCGGGGGTATTAACGTCGCCAAAAATGTGACTGGCCTGAACCTTGGTGGCATCAACTTCTCGCAATCCAGTACCGCTGATATCGGTGCCATTAACTACGCGGACAGAACCTCCTTCCAGTTTGGTTTAATCAACACCACAAAAGATCTGGAAGGTTTGCAGATTGGTCTGATCAACGTAGCAACCAACGCCGCCATTCCGGTATTGCCGCTGGTCAACTTCCATCGTAGTTTCTAACACGGGCCATGAATGCGCCTGGGCACAATTGTGCTCAGGCGTACTTAACGTCGTATTACTTTGAGTCACTGCTGTCAGGCTACGTTAGCAGCGGAGGCATAAACATGATAAGTTTGGATTGGATTGTCTACTCTTCGCGCTGATATTTTTTAGTCAGTTCTCTGGAAGAAAGTTAAAAGGGAGATAAAGATGGAGATTAAAATTACTTCGTCTATTACAGATACGGATAGAAATGAACTTTTCAAAGGCCTGAGAAGCTACAACCAACAATTTATCTGCACTGCCGATTGGGGGCAGTTTGGCGTTTATGCGCGTAATGAATCAGGTGAGATGATGGGTGGGTTAATCTCATCACATAAAGGATTATGGTTATGCATTGATTACTTATGGGTAAGTGAGTCTGCAAGATGCAGTGGCTTAGGTGGCGAACTTCTGCGCACCGCAGAACAGGAAGGTATCAGGAATGGGTGTAAGCACAGTCTTGTGGATACTTTCAGTTTCCAGGCACTGCCGTTTTATCTGAAGCAAGGCTATGAAAAGCAGATGACTTTATCCGATTTTCCTCAGGCAGGGATACAGCGACACTATTTAACCAAAACCAATATTTCTTAAATTCAGCTCTGCCACATAATCATCACCTGGCCGGAAAAAGCCGTATTCCACTTATTAACACCGAACGTTCTATGGGAAGGCTGCTGCCTCTGGCTAAATACGTGCCGGACACTAATCATCCTAATGATTAGTTTGACATGTATTCACTTTTGTATTCAGGTAGGGCTACCAATAAAAGGATTGTCGCCAATCCATCTGCAAACCCACATCCCTCAGGGAGAACAACGTGTCAGCTGAAAACCGCATTTTAACCACCCACGTCGGCAGCCTCGCTCGTCCGGTTAAGCTTCTCGATATCATGAAAGCGAACATTCAGGGCGCGGAAAATGATACCGAGCTAGAAAAAGAAGTCCGTGACGCGGTCTTCGCCTCCGTGCAACAACAGGTTGCCGATGGGATCGATATCGTTGCTGATGGCGAGATGTCGAAAGTGGGCTTCTTTGCCTACGTGCGCGATCGTATTGCCGGTTTTGAGCCACGCCCAGGCCAGGGCTATGCCGCCTTTGATGCTGAAGTGAATGCGTTCCCGGAATATTACCAACAGTACTTTGGCGAAGCGATGCTGGGTGGCAACCTGGTGCCCTTCGTCCCTGTCGCCTGTACCGGCCCGATTGCCTACCATGGTGTGGCACAATTGCAACGTGATTTGACTAACCTGGCAGACGCCGCCAGGGCCGCCAATGCCTTCAGTGCATTTGTTCCCTCTGTTGCGCCAACGGGCGTGGGCACCAACGAATTCTACCCGCGCGAGGGAGATTATCTTTCAGCGGTGGCAGAAGCCTTGCGCGTGGAATATAAAGCGATCATCGATGCCGGTTTTTCCCTGCAAATTGACGACCCCTTCCTGCCTGACCTGTTTGCCGATCCGCACCTGAATAACGCGCAGATCATTGCCAAAGCCAATGAGTATGTCGATATTCTCAATCACGCTCTGCGTGGCATTCCAGCCGACAAAATCCGTTATCACACCTGTTACAGCATCAACGAAGGTCCTCGTATCCACGATGTACCGTTTATCGAGTTCGTGCGCTATATGCTGAACATCAACGTGTCAGGTTATTCTTTTGAAGCAGGTAACGTGCGTCACGAGCATGAGTATCACATCTGGGAAGAGGTGAAACTGCCACAAGGAAAATACCTGATCCCTGGTGTGATTTGCCATGCCAGCAACACCGTGGAGCATCCTGAACTGATCGCTGAGCGTTTGATTCGTTTTGCTGAACGCGTGGGCAAAGAGAATGTGGTTGCCGGTGCTGACTGTGGTTTCTCTTCACAGGCCACTTATAAGCCTGAAGTGCATCCGACCGTGGTGCGTGAAAAGTTCCGGGCGATGCGTGCCGGTGCCGATATCGCCAGCCGGAAACTCTGGAGTAAATAAGTTTTCTGTAGCCGGGCAGCGATATTGGCTGCCCGAAAGGCATCACGCCGTGACCGGTGTCACCAGTGGTTCGCCAGCAAACCAGGCATTCACGTTTGCCATCACCAGCCGCGACATTTCCCGCCGCGTTTCCCAGGTGGCACTCGCCATGTGCGGCGTAATCACCACATTGTCACGCTGATGCAACGCAACCGGCACATTCGGCTCATTAGCAAAAACATCCAGCCCTGCGCCCGCAATCACCTTATTATCAAGCGCATTAATCAGTGCGGATTCATCAATCACACTGCCACGGGAAATGTTGATGAGGATCCCCTCAGAACCTAATGCTGCCAGCACCGCCTGATTAACCAGCGCTTTTGTCTCTGCGCCACCGGGAACGCAAACCATCAGGAAATCGCTGTCCTGCGCCAGAGAGGGCAAATCGGCAATATAGCGCCACGGCAACGCTGTTAGCTCGGTGCGATTGCTGTAAGCAATCTGCATATCGAATGCGCTGGCGCGGCGGGCAATCGCCTGCCCGATACGCCCCATGCCGATGATACCCAGGCGTTTACCGGAGACTTTGCGTGTCCACTGGAACCCCCCTGACGACCAGCTCCCCTGCTCGATGAAACGTTGCGCTGCGACGATTTGACGTGACGTTGCCAGCATCAGACCAATGGCCAGGTCAGCGACATCATCGGTCAGCACGCCAGGTGTATGAGTCACTGCGATATCAAAATCGCGGGCGGCGGACACATCGACACCATCATAGCCGACACCAAACACCGCAATGAGTTTAAGCGCAGGCAATGACTGCATGAACTCGCGTGTCACTACCGCTTCACCGTTAGTCACCACCGCAGTGAACTCACTGGCAATGGCGGCGAAATCGCTAGCGTTCATATTCGCCAGCTCATAAAGATCATAACGCTCACTCAGTTCCTGCGTCAGGGCATCTGGCAGGCCGGCTTGTTTCAGGACTTTCTGTTTCATGTGATTATTCCATTATGAAAGGCGGGAAGCCGCACGTTTACTGACATCAGTCTGCGAGGGGCGTGAGATCAGAATACCGATAATGCCCCCAATAATCAGTGCTGCCGCGACGATCATTAAACCGTAGTGATAACTGTTGGTGGCATCTTTGATCTTGCCAAGAATGGGCGGCAAACCAAGGCCGACAAAATTGGCAACGGTATTAATGAACGCGATGGAGGCCGCTGCCGCCACGCCTGCCAGTTTTTCGGTGGTGACCGCCCAGAAGATCGGCGTCAGGGCGAAATTAAAGCCAACGGTGAGGACCAGCATTACATAGGCAACCAGCAGATTGCTGGAATAAATGGCCAGGGTCAGCGATAAGCCCGAGAGGATCAACGGTAAGCCCAGATGCCATGAACGCTCATGGGTGGTATCCGAGTGACGGCCATTAAAATACATAAACAGGCAGGCAAAAATAAACGGTACCGCTGAAAGCAGGCTGATGACGATATTGCTCTGTTCGCTGGCCATACTTTTGATGATCAACGGTAAGAATAGCGTGATACCAATTGAGCCGAACGCCTGCAGGAACCAGACCAGGCTCAGTAGCAACACGGTTTTATTTTTCAGCGCACTTAACCAGCTATGCTGCGCGCCAATTTCGACACTGGCGTTATCACGGGCGAGTTGCGTCTTCAGCCAGCCCTTTTGTTCCGCGGATAACCATGCCGCGTGGTCAGGAGATTGCGGCAGACGCCACAGCACCGTAATGCCCAGCACCAGCGCCGGAATACCTTCCAGCGCAAATAACCAGCGCCAGCCCGCGATGTCAGCAATACCGTGCATATTCAGGATAGTGCCGGAAATGGGCAATCCGATAATGGAAGCCATCACCGAACCCATATAAAAGAATGACATGGCACGCGCGCGGTTACTCTTCGGAAACCAGCAGGAGATGTAATAAATGATGCCCGGCGTAAAGCCTGCTTCTGCCATTCCTAACAGAAAACGCATCACATACAGTTGCGTGGGAGTCTGGACCAGCGACATTCCGGCGCTGACAATGCCCCAGGTGATCATAATTCGCGCAATCCATACCCGCGCACCGACTTTCGTCATGATCACATTGCTGGGAATTTCGAAAAGAATGTAGGAGATATAAAACATCCCGACACCCAGACCATACATGCTGGTACTCAGACCCAAATCGGCATTCATTTGTAATGCAGCGATAGAGATATTCGTTTTGTCGAGATTGGCAACGAAGTAACAGATAATGATAAAAGGAATAATTTTGGTATTCAGTTGCCTTAAGGTAGCACCGTACAGATCGTTGTTCATGAAATAAACCTCGATTAACTTTTATACAATAACAATCCCTCTGACCGTAATCAGCTGCTTTTAATTTAATGATTAATTAATGTGACATTACCTGAGTAACACCCGCCGGTATTCATTGGACCTATTCAATGACGTTTCCTCAACCTCTGCACATGGTTACCTGTTGATCTCACTAAGCTTCCGGGTTGGTAAACTGGAATTTGTGTACAATCAATAGCATAAGCAACTCGCTTCATCGTCTGATGCTGAGATTGTAGTACAATTTATATTTATGGTACTGCAATTTAGATCACAAAAACGACAACACATCGACATTCAACACGCCAGGATTTGTCCTTTCAGAAGAAGAACAGGGTTTCATTCATCCAACGTCTGCTGTGGCGAAGAAATGTAAATGTGACAAATCGTGGAGTTTTTTGTTCTCTTTTTCTAATCCCGGCGGCGTAATGAGTAATTTGTGCCATACTTTAGTTGATATCTATTCTCTCTCATTTATCACAGCAATAAATCATTTCATTACCGATTGGAGATCAAAGAAATTAAATGCCGTTAAAAGACCGATATTGCTTTGTTAAATCAAAAGACAAGCTGGAACCTTACTATAAAAACATTGTTCAGGTTGCACTTGAACAGGCCAGCCAGTCAGGCCGGAATTTACGGGTTTGCGTTCCTGTGAAGGCATCCTGCGAAGAATATTTAACCAAAGCGTTTGATGAACCAACCTTCCGGATACTGCATAGCAAAAAGCAGATTCTGGTCTCAGGAGTCAAGGTTGGATTATTCTCCACACAGACACTCCGGAAAGAACATATCCTGCTTGATGCCATCTACCTGGTTTTTTCTCCAACAGCAGACTTACTCCATGCAATTGAATCACATGGTCGCAGAGCGACTGTCATTGTGTTTAGCGAAGCGGACAAGGAAGGTCAGACTATCAGTAATTGGGTAAACCGCTATCAACCAAAGCCCCTGCGCCTGAGACAAAAAAAGACCACCTCAGTTTGAGGATGGTCATCCGAAAATTTGTGTTAAAGGGCTATTCATATCGGCAGATTAACCTTCTGCCGTATTTGGTCAATTCTCAACAAACAATGCCACGCTTTAGCTGCACAATCCCGGTATATGGAACTGAAACAGTTTTGCGTGAACAACGCTGAACTAAACAGCTGAAAAAAAACCGCAGAAGAAATACCCGGTTGTATTAGCATAAGAAAAACCAGATAAAAATCGTCTTGTTAAAACTCAAAAAAGAAGAGAATTGTCTTTTTTTTCCCCGATGCTGTTGATGTTCATTGGGATTTTTCTTTATTAAAATTAATATCAGACTTCCAGGGGACAAAAAATAACTTAAGAGTTACTTCAATGTTTAATCGCATGATATCAGGCGTGGCGGGTGCCATTCTGTTAACTTTATCACCATTAACTCAGGCAGCCAGCGCATTACCGACACCACAAGAAGCGGATTGGGTCGCTAAAGAATTTACCTTCAACAGCGGCGAAAAACTGAAAGATCTGCGTATTCATTATTTCACTTTGGGCGATCGCAATAAACCAGCGGTATTATTACTTCACGGTACTAACCAACCTGTTAACGCGTTACTGGCTCCGGGCTTTGCCGGGAAATTATTTGGCCCAGGACAGGCACTGGATATCAGAAAATATTTTATTATCATCCCGGAAGGGATCGGCTCCGGCAAATCATCCAAACCCTCCGATGGCCTGCGGATGACATTTCCGCACTACGATTATGACGATATGGTGACGGCGCAATATCGCCTGGTGAAAGAAGGTCTGGGTATTTCTCATTTACGCCTGGTGATGGGTTATTCAATGGGGGGTATGCAGACCTGGATTTGGGGTGAAAAATACCCGGCAATGATGGATGCACTGGTCCCGATGGCCTCACAGCCTAATGAATTGTCCGGACGTAACTGGATGCTGCGCCGTATATTAATTGAATCCATCAAAAACGATCCCGCATGGGCAGAAGGCAATTACCACCAGCAACCTCCTGCGCTGAGGACCGCCAACATTATGTTCAGCATTGCCACTACCGGCGGCACCCTGGCTTATCAGCACAAAGCCCCTACGCGCGCGCTGGCAGATAAGCTGGTCGATGAACGCCTCGCTGCACCTGTCACGGCGGATGCTAACGACTTCATTTATATCTGGAATTCATCGGCGGATTACAATGCGTTGCCGGGTCTGAAGCGCATCAAAGCACCGATGCTGATTATCAACTCAGCGGACGATGAGCGTAACCCGGTTGAGACCGGTATTCTTAAGGGTGAATTGCATCGGATTAAAAACGCTGAATTGCTCCTTATTCCGGCCAGTGCCGAAACCAGTGGGCATGGCACCATGATGCAGGCAAAATTTTATCATCAAAAACTTAAGACGTTCTTAGCTCACGCGCCCAAAACCCAGGATAAGCACTGAGTCAGCTCTCTGACAGGAAACAACGCAGGTTGCTTCCTGTTTTTTTAATAATGGATTTATTTGCCACAGCATTCATCATTCAATCGTTAGCAGGGAATACTCTATGTTTCGTAGAATAAAGATCCGCACTGCACTCAGCATGATGGTTTTTTCACTGACTGCCTTATTATTGTTCGTCGGTATTTTAGGATTAGTTGCCGTACAGTCAGGGAATAAATCCTTCGCCACCGTGGATACCGAGGTATTACCGGGTCTGGTCGCACTGAATGAAAGTTCAGAACTGCTATTACGCGGGCGGCTGGATTTACGGTTATATGAATCCCTGATGGGGAGCGGCGATACTGACAAAGCCAAAGTCGCGCTGGAACGTGCCAAAGGCAAAATCGATACTGCCAGCGCGAAGTGGCAGGACTACCTGAAGTACCCGCAATCCGCCGAGGAGCGCCCGATTGCGGCTGAAATGGCCACCACTCGTGACGCGCTAATGAAAGAGTTTATTGATCCGGCTTTTGCGGCACTGGAAGCAGGCAAACTGGACGAGTATCGCCAGCGTGCCGGGAAATCGACAGCATTGTATGGCGCATTCGATAAAGCCTCTAAAGCATTGGTCGCCTTTAAACTGAAAAGCATTGATGTGGCTTACGATGACTCCAGCAACCGGGTAAAACGCATGGAGTTTACCCTGTACTTTGCCATCGCCTGTGCGCTGGTGCTGGCTGGACTGGCCTGGTCGGTGATGACCAATCTTATCGTCAAACCTCTCAATCATGTGATCACCGTGTTTGACCGTATTGCAGAAGGGGATCTGCGCGCGCGCATTGATATCTCGGGCAAAAATGAGATAGCGCAACTGTTTGCTGCCGTGCAGCGTATGCGTGATGGACTGGAAAACATGGTACTGATGGTGCGCAGCGGCACGGATGCTATCGGCTCCGGAGTGGAAGAAATCGCCGCCGGGAACATCGATCTCTCCAGCCGTACCGAACAGCAGGCCGCCTCACTGGATGAAACAGCCTCCAGCATGGAGCAGATTATGGCGACGGTGAAAAACAACGAAGACAACACGCGCAAGGCCAATTCGCTGTCACAGAAAGCCTCGGATTCAGCTTCCCGTGGCGCAAATGTGGTGTCTGAGGTGGTGGCCACCATGAGTTCGATTGAGAAAAGCTCGGCCAAAATTGGTGACATTGTCGGGGTTATCGACGGTATTGCGTTCCAGACCAACCTGCTGGCACTGAATGCCGCGGTTGAAGCCGCGCGCGCCGGTGAAGCCGGACGTGGATTCGCCGTGGTCGCGTCGGAAGTTCGCGTCCTTGCCCAGCGTAGCGCCACCGCAGCGAAGGAGATCGGCACCATGATCAATGACTCGCTCGGCAATATCGAGCAGGGTTCCGGCCTGGTGAAAGAGGCCGGGGTGACCATGAATGAAGTCATGCTCGATGTGAAGAAAGTGGTCGATATCATGGATGAAGTGATGCTGGCCTCCGGCGAACAAACCCGCGGTATCTCGCAGATTAATATCGCCATCCAGCAGATGGACGGTGTGACACAGCAGAATGCCTCGCTGGTTGCCGAAGTTGCGACAGCGGCCAGTTCGCTGCAACAACAGGTGGTGAACCTGCAACAGTCGGTGACACGCTTCCAGGTAGATAGCGATAAAACCACGCTGGCAACTGACCTGTATCAGGGATCACAGGATATGGCGCTGATTAACATTAATTAAGATTATTCAGGCAGAACCGAGCTGGCAGTTACCGGTTGTTAAGACGGGTAGCTGCCAGCGAATTAACGCTCCCCTCCCCCTGGTAAAAAATCAACAACCTCTGAGTTTCATTTCATCACCTTGCATGACATGAACATTTCTCTGAAATCAGACGATTATTTTTGCCACCGTTGAAGCATGGTCGGGCAGTTCTCATAAATTTATCAGAGCACATCATCGCCAGGTCATCCAGGCTAGCTTCAGCTTATGGAGGAGGAAAGCGATGCCTATTGGACCCACCCCGCATAGTACTTCCAGCATTCTCAACAACTACACGCCATCAACTGACAGTCATAAAAATACATGGCCACTGCGGCTGATTCAGAATGCGTATGTCTTTATGAAATCCCTGTGGCCCCAGCTACCTGTTATCCCCCGGGATGGAGTATTGACGGAATATCATCATCTGAGTGCGGAGCTACCCGATGCCACAACATTCGATAGCTATGATGCGCTGCTGGCTCATATTCGCACCCGCCTGAGCGACTTTCAGCGACAAACCGTTGCCCGACCAGACAACATCTCCCCGTTAAGCTGGCAACGTATGTCGGAGGATTTGCTGGCGTTTCTCGCCGAAAAGCGCCAGGAGTTGCGTGATGGTTCGGCAATCCTGCCGATGCAGGCGTTATTAAACGATGTACAGCTGCTGGCACGGTTGCAGGTGATTTTTCCCTTTATCACCGATGCGGCAATCTTTGCACAACTCCCTTCCCGTTACCCCCATCTTCATCATCTGCTGATGCGGGAAATTTTTCTGGTATCGGATAAGCCGTTAATTGAAGCCACCCCCGGTGCGGGAAAGCAATTTATCATGCGATCCGTTGCCACGCTTTACCCCCTTCCGGCGCTGATCATCCACTTTATCAATGCCGTCAGACTCGCGCCGGTTCAGGGCATCAAACCCCTGTTGCAGGCAGGTGATCAGTACGCTTCCGGCAAATTACTGGGAAGTGGCCGCGATAGCGCTTACCATCCGAAACCCATTACGTTCGCCCACCTCATCACCCATTTGCAGGAGTGGCCTTCCCGGCTGATCTCCTCATTTGGGTCACCCGGTGTGCAACCACAACCTGGGGAACCACCTGAACCGATTGTCTTCTGGCTTAAGTTAACCGCTAACTCGGTGCTCAATCATCAACATGACGGCCTTCCCCTGCGGTTTGCGCCCCATACCAGCGCTGAATTTCTGAGACCCGATCAGCACTTTCCCACCTGTGCCGGAGACTTCCCCGCCGCCCCTGTCAATGACACGGCCCCGTTGCAGGGCCGGGGAGTAGTGACTTTCGAGCATTTCGTTGCTGACAACGATCTCAGGATGGTACAGGAAGGCACGCGCATGGTGACCAGTGAGGCCGCGGTGATCGTTCACGGTTGCCACATCCCCCTGAGACAAAGTCCCGTCGCGTTACACCAGTACCAAAGGCAGATGCGCCCCTGGCCAGCCCCCGCGCCACAAAAAGCAGCCATCACCTCAGTAGTCACACCGGTTATCAACACGGCACCGTCTAAAGGCGGCTGGATTATATCGAGCGTGCAGGCTGAAGAGACCACCGCCTTATACCGTCCTGACTGGTGGCAAGTCGATAAGCGTGGCTTCGGCGCCGGGTTTGTCCACCAGCTTGAATTCGAAGCAGACCCCTCCTCAACCACCACAGTCAAACCGGTCAGCTGGCCCGGTTGGCTTGATACCGACCCCAACGCACCAGCCTGCATGGTTGCCCCTGCGCCACTCCAGACCAACAGCTTGCGGGATATGATGAGCCAGCTCAGCCAGCGTATTGAGTCGCTGTCAACACAGCAGTTTGGCAAACTACTGGAAGACTTTGTGGATGCAGACCCTGACAACCTGTTTGATAAAAAGACCTTTCTGACAGCCTGCGACCGCATCGTGTCATGGGATAGTCAACACCACCGACTGCGTATCGATCCCACCCAGGCGACAAATTTTATCACCCGTCTGCCCGACGTTGCGGCGTTTAAACAACACCCGGAATCGATCGCTGCCTTTGTTCGCTCAACCAGAGGCACCGCTGCACTGGCTCGTCGTTTTTTGCTGGCCCTGGACCATAGCCTGGACGCCACAGGTCGCCCGCTGCTTATCAGCCTGCAACAATTCAGCCAGCGAATTAAACCCGCGACCACGACGTATCGCGACCTCGCCGCCGTGTTGCTGGAAATGGAGCAGGTATTTAGCAGCCATGTGCGTAAAGCGGTTGAAGCGGTTGTCAGGGATCGACAGGGACAGGATAGCCTGGTGGCAAAGCTGGATTTTCTGGCGCTGACCATGATGCGGCAGGAATATCCGATGCTTAAATTGTGCAATCACCTCGATCTCGCCAGCGAACATTGCCTGTCACGCGCCGGATATCAGCGAGCAGTCGCCGCGTATGAAATTCAGGATGAACAAATCCTCAATCAGGCCAGCGGGGAGGAACTGGAGAGATTTGGCTCACAGCTGATGTACCGTCGTTCAGAGCCCGCATTGCTGGCTGAATTTGCCGCGACAGATAAGCTGTTCTTTAACCCCAAAGACGGGATGCACCATTATTTGACCGCTATGCAGCTCCAGCAGCAGCAACTTATCCATTACCATTTGTATGCCAGCAAACTCAGGGGCTTGCTCAACTATCCTGCGGGCAATGCTTCTGCCATCATCCAGACCTACAACGGGATACGTGACACCATGCACGCATGGTATCAGATGGTACTGGAAGATCTGTCCGCTGACGATCAGCACTTTTATCAGGAACAATTACTGACGCCGGGTAGCGTACGGGTTTTTCCGGTGCGTCTGGAACAAACCTCAGGAGATAAAACCGACGTTTCCTGCGTCGGTTGCTATGTTTACGCCAGCCACGATCTGGCTTCACGTGCCATCTTTATAACGCCGATAACGCCGATGAATAAACCGGGGCAGTTGGGCAGCTTCGACGCCAGTGATGAATTCAGCACCCGCGAAGGAACGCAGTCTATGCTCAATGGCGCAGGCAAAGTAGACATGCTGACCCGGCTCTCCCCGGCGGCATTGCCCAATCTCGCCCATATCCGTTTCCTGATTGATGCCGAAGTAAAGATGAAGGTGGATGATCCTGACGTGGACTGGTCGCATTGCGCTGCCGTACTGGCGCAGCAGATCAGTGAACATCAGTTCCCTAACCTCACCTTACCCGCCTCTCCAGCCACAGCGCCCACCTTACAGCCACCCAATCTGCTGGAAATATTGTATGGCTTAAATCCAGTCACCAGCTGCTATAGCGCACTCAAATCCACTGTGCTGGGAGAATCGAACAAAAACATTGCGCTTAAGTTTGTGGGTTGCGCCTTAAGCTTAATTCCTGAGGAGGAAGCCGCCAGTGAGCTGGGAAAGATGGGAAATTACGCCCTGAACTCTGTCTATCATTGGCTGGTGAACAGTGTCATAGACCATCCGGCGCACCCCACCGTGGCCCCCGTCAATATGACGCAGGCTGAAGAAAGCCTGGTGGATGACAACCTTGTGGGCGCAAAACTTTGTTCCACCACTGCGTTTCAGAATACCTTCAGCAGGGAACTGTTCCAGCGTTCCCTGCCGCTTAACGATCTGCCCCGCGGATACAATCTCACCGGTGTCAGCTGGGATGAATTCACCGATCAGTTGCATTGCAACGTCACCACACCCGCCGGGCAAAAGTATTATCTGCTGGACGCGCCAAGCCAGCATTTATGGCCACAACCCGACACCTTGCCACCCGCAGGACTGAGCATTCCGGTTGCCGAATTTCGCCAGGCATTCAACGAGCAACGACTGCCCGCTCTCATCGCCAGTTTATCGCCCGTCTCTCAGGTGCCAATCAGGTTTAATCAAACCGAAGCAGACAACCCCGAACGGGATATCGTCTATAACCATCTGGATCCCAACAGCTTCCCCGCGGGCTGGCACTATCAGCAAAGCTGGGTGAAAACCGGGCCACATCCGCAGGTGATTGTTGAATTCAGGAACGCCACAGGCAGCACTGTCTATGTGCAGCCGAATCATGTAGGTCAATGGCGTCACTGGCAACCGGCCACCCCGCTGGCACGCCAAAGCCGTGATACCGTTTCACCACAGCCGCTGTACTTCGATGCTCTGACACCGTCTTCCAGCGGCTATCAAACCGTAACGCCTTATGCTTCTCCAGCACGTATCGCGGCTATAGAAGAAGTCGCGCGCCTTCTCCCTGCAATCCCGCCACCCTTTCTGTTAAAAAAGATCCATATAAAGTCTCTGTTTCGACAGATTGCGTCACGACTGCACCCCACCTTCGAACAATTCGGCGACGGTACCGCGAAACGTCTGGTGCAGGAGTTAGGTACATGGCGAAAACCGCTAACAGATGGCGTCTTCTCAACATTAAAGGAGCTGTTTGGTCATTATAAAATCCTCCATTATCTAAGAGGAAATAAAGACATTGATGATTTTGTCGTGGATATGGAACATGTTATTGCTGAAAGAACAAGAATTGCATCGCGTTATAATGATTTCCAGATTAAGTATCATAAATATTATCAGGCTCTGAAAAACCTTGAGCACATTATTATTGACAACCAGTCAGTACTCCAGACTGTTTTAACCAGGATGAAAAAAGCTGTTCTCGGGTCTACATCCTTTATTCTCAAGACGATTGACGAAGAACAATTGCTTAGAAAATACCCCCAGGAGGTCAAAGGCATTAAGGATGCAATACATGAAACGCATTACAGTGCCAGACTGGCACTCGCCATGATTGACCCGGTTGAAAACCCTGATGGGATGTTGAAATTTATGAGAATGTTTTTTTCTAAATTAAATATTAACAGCAGTCATGTCGCCTTATTTCGCAAAAATTTCATCAAGGTATTGGAGGCTGCAAATAGGCTATCACTCAATAAAATACATATCGTAGAAGATCGTTTTCTGAGTGATGGGCGGATACCGGCAAAATGTGCCAAACTGGCGTCAGAGAAGATGTTAATGGGAACTAACGTCGTCGGTTACACATCAAGCAGGGATGATTTTCAACATATCTATTTGATGTGGCATGCCATAAAAGAAATGCCAGCCAAAGAAGTAGCCAATGTCTTCATTCATGAGACAGGACACAGCGCCATGAGTGATGAAGGAGAGGGATATGTCGGTGCGGAAGTTTATCTTGATGCAGGTCATCCACTTAAAAAACTCACCATCCATGGAATGAGCGTGCTGGCAAAAAAACTGATGTCCGATGTGAATAATTTCAAAGATTACCTGTTAAGCGATGAGGAGTTTCTCGGTGCTTTTTTAAACCATTTTTATGATTTTACCTACGACCCGGTAATGAGAGAAAAAATATATCATTTCCGCAACAGATATATGTCGAAAAAACCGACTGCCAGCAATAACAAAAGCAGAGAGAACAAGGCGGAAAAATATCAGCTGTTCACGCCTATTGTTGAGTCAGCGTTTTCTAATATTGGATACATGACTGAATTTACCTTTCGCAATGCGGATTGGCTGCTCAGTTTTCTTGGCATGATGTTAGATTATGCTAAAAAACGCGCGCGCCCACACGTTCATACTGCACATAAACGCGAGACGGAATCAGACAAACCGGCGTCTTCCCCGTCTTTTTACCACCAGCTGGCCGGGGTTAATGCCACATCTGATATCGCCCATAGCCTGTTTCGGCAATTCTTTGTGATGTTTGTGCAAGCCAGCCCGCTGGAGGAGTGAAGTAAGCATCGACACGTTTTCGAAGCGGCGCGATTTATCGCGCCACCGCGTTCCCCTAACTGGTCGCCAGCGATACCGCTTTACGCAGCCCGTCCACGCCAGATGAATTAGCCGGCGTGACCAGCGCGTAGTTGTAGTGCTGGTCGCTCCAGTATTGCGCCAGCACGTCTTCGGCCTGGCGCTGTCCGTGCGGCAATTTAACCGGCTCGACTGGCCGGATATACCAGCCCACCCTTGTCCCTTGCGGATCCTGATACATAATCAGTGCGGCTGGCCCTTGCGCCGTCGCCATCAGACGTGCGCCCACCAATTTAAAACCAAACTGTTCAAGGTTGGGCGGTGGATTTCCGTTAATAAAATAGCGCGCCACCCAGCTGGTCAGCTCCGCATGCTGGCTTGCCACCACATCCATCGGCGTTTGCGTCTGATTATCGAAGATCTTATAAGCCTGCACCGCGTCTTCCATCGGTTGAGGCGCAACCGTGACCTGCGCGTCTTTCAGCTGCCAGCCAGCGAAGCCGCCGATACTCACCGCCACCACCAGCATAAAAGCCATCGACAGCTGGCGTAAGCGCTGCTGTCGCATCCGACGCCGCAGATGTTGCGGATTGGGCCGTTCAAAAGCCCAGGTCTGCCGACTCATTGCCTGGCGTAATTGCTGCGCGTCAGCACGCCAGCCAGCAACCTGCGCGGCTGCCTCTGGATTCGCCTGCAGATAACGTTCCACTTTCTCTGCCGTTGCTTCATCCGCCTCGCCATCCATCCAGGCATGGAGATCGTTTTCATCCGGTGGCAAAGTCATTTCAGTCTCCTCAGCGGTAACGGCGTCGCCTTACCTTCTAATTGCTCATGCAGCAGCTTACGCCCCCTTGAGAGCCGCGACATCACGGTCCCCAGCGGGATATCCAGTGTTTCGGCCGCCTCTTTATAGCTCAGGCCCTCGACGCTCACCAGCAATAATACGACGCGATAATCGGTGGGCAACGCGGCAAACACCGCCAGCGTATCGTCAGCAATGGCCATCGCCTCACTGGATTGCGCAAACATCTCCTCACCGGTAAAAAAAGTCAGCAGCTTCATATAACGTTTGCGCCGCCGTTCACCATCGATAAATTGCCGGTAAAGGATGGAAAACAGCCAGGCGCGCAGGCTTTGTTCCCCTTCGCTCTGCCGCTCGCGGGTTAACGCTTTCGCCAGACAGTTTTGTACTAAATCCTCAGCACTGTGCGGATTGCGGGTCAGCCACAACGCAAATCGTTCCAGATGCGGCATTACCTGCCGGATTTCATCATCAGTGAGCTGTGACATGGGGATCCTTTAGCGTCTGCGGGTGCCTGACATACTTTCAAACACCCCATCGCGCAGCACCAATGCATGGAATAACGCCGCAGCCAGGTGCAGCATCACCGTAAGAAACAGCACCAGCGCCACCACGGTATGGAGAGGACGAAGTATGGCATACCAGTCATTATCCACCGGCAGGATCGGCGGCAGAACCACGCTGCCGCCTAAAGAAACCGGGTATCCCGCCGCTGACAGCATCGCCCAGCCAATCAATGGCTGAATCAGCATCATCGCATACAACGCCCAGTGCGACAGATGCGCCATGCCTCGCTGCCAGCCAGGGATCGAGGACGGCAACGCAGGCGTACCAGTATAAAAGCGCAACCACAGGCGCACAAACACCAGCACCAGGATCATCACTCCCAGCGGTTTATGTATCTCCACCAGCAGGCTATGCAGTGAAGACACCGTTGCCACCATCGCCACACCAATAAACAACATTGCCATAATTGCCGCCGCCATTAACCAGTGAATAATGCGCAGCGCAGGGTGAAAAGAGCTGACCTGTTTCATAAGTGCGTTCCCGCCTGTTGAGACTGTTCACGCGTGCGCAGATTATAGGATTTGGCATAGGCTGCTGAACGCGCATTGAGTAAAGGATCGTCTGATGCTGCGATGCCATCAGGAAGAATGAGCGGATCGTAATTGATGTCATTACACGGCCCCTGCTGCTGAGGAACGGCGCGTGTTAACACTAACGTACCGGCGTTGATGGTTTGACGATCGGCAGGCCAGACTTTGGTCGCATTGCTGCCATCATCACCCGGCTGTGCCACGGTGATCACCAGATCCCATTTCAGCGGACCCTGCCCCAGACGTTTTTCAATGTCCTGCTGGAGGAAATTTTTGTCTGCTTTATCCGCCGCGCTGATTGGCTGATATTCGGTATGCGGCATCATGCTCCAGCGCACCAGATGTGCGTTACCCGCTTTATCAACAAATCGGAACGCATTCAGGCTGTTGAAGCGATCGCTGGCCCAGCTGGAAGACGGGGTATAGCTTTTTGCCCAGGCGGCAAACGCCTTAAACTCAGGATGCTGACTGACGAACGCCGCCACTTTTTGCGGATCAGGCTTGCCGGTGGCCGGATCCGGCAAGGTTGCGGTTTGCAGCGCATAAAAGCCTTCCGGCGTCGCGACCGGAAACAGCGGCATGGCATTCATGCCCGTGCGCCATTGCTCGCCATCCGCCAGCTGAAACGCTAACGCCATACTGCGTACCGGCACCGCATAATCCGGCGCGGCTGGATTGCCTCCGGCGATAGCAAAACGTCCGGTTACCTGTGATTCTCCAGGCGCAAAGATCGCCGCACGCGATAAGGTGCTGGCATTGCCGCTGGAGACAAAATTACCGATCACGCAGATCCCTTTCGCATGATTGCGCCGATAGCCTGGATGGTCGCCACCCGCTTTTTGCAGCACCGCGACCAGTTTGTCGGACGTCAGGCGTTCAGGCGTCAGCCAGCCACCCGCCCACAGAAACAACACGATTAAGACCAGTGGAACCAGGCCAATCAGCAACAGCCGCCGCATTTTCTGGCCGGTAGAAAGTGGAGTTGGAATCATTTTTTTGCTCACCCTGCTTACAATGAGCGCATAAGACGCATGGGCGGAAGGTTTATTCCCGCAAGGTGAAAAAAATTTTGTCTTTGTTATTTATGAACCATATTCATTAACCCTAGCGGATTTTATGCCTAATTGAATAAATCATTCCGCGTTATGCTTTTCCTCAATCAACGCGAAGGAAAACATCATGCAGGCAGTAAAACTGAATAACGGAATCGACATGCCCCTGCTGGGCTTTGGCGTATTCCAGATGACCGATGCGGCAGAATGCGAACGTTCTGTTATCGATGCGATTGAAACCGGCTACCGCCTGATCGATACCGCCGCCTCGTACCAGAATGAGACCCAGGTAGGTAATGCCATCCGGCAGAGCGGCATGCCGCGTGCTGACCTGTTCATCACCACCAAGTTATGGTTGGGGGATGCCAGCTACGAAGGAGCGAAAGCCCAGTTTGAGCGCTCCCTTAACCGGCTCCAGCTGGACTATGTCGACCTTTATTTAATCCACCAACCCTATGGCGACGTTCACGGCGCGTGGCGCGCCATGGAGGAATTGCAGCAGGCCGGTAAAATCCGCGCGATCGGTGTCAGCAACTTTCAGCCAGACCGGCTGGCCGACCTGATGGCATTCAATAACGTCGTTCCCGCGGTTAATCAGATTGAAGTTAATCCATTCCATCAGCAGTTACATGCCGTTCCCTGGATGAAAAGCCGGGGTATTGAACCCGAAGCCTGGGCCCCCTTTGCCGAAGGTCGTAATGGTCTGTTCCAGCATCCGCTGCTGACCGTCATCGGTGAAAAGTACGGCAAGAGCGTAGGTCAGGTGGTGCTGCGCTGGATTTTTCAGCGGGGCGTGGTTTCGCTGGCAAAAACCGTGCGCAAGTCACGCATGGCAGAAAACATCAGCGTCCTCGATTTTGCCCTCACTGACCAGGAAATGCTGCAAATCACCGCGCTGGATACTGCAACCAGTGCCTTCTTCTCTCATCGCGACCCGGCGATGGTGGAATGGCTGACAAAACGCAAACTTGACGTTTAACCCATCGTCACGAGGAGTCACCTGATGCAAAAACGTATGCTTGGTCATTCTGGCCTCGAAGTTTCCGCTCTGGGCCTGGGGTGTATGGGACTCAGCCACGGCTACGGCCCGGCAACCGATACGCGACAGGCTATTGAACTTATCCGCTCAGCGGTTGAACGCGGCGTGACCTTTTTTGATACCGCCGAGGTGTACGGCCCATACCTCAATGAGGAAGTGGTCGGCGAAGCGTTAAAACCTTTCCGTGATCAGGTGGTGATCGCCACCAAATTTGGTTTCACCTTTGGCGACGACAATAAGCAGCAGATCCTGAACAGCCGGCCTGAACATATTCGGGCAGCGGTGGAAGGATCATTACGCCGCCTGCAAACCGACGTTATCGACCTGCTTTATCAGCACCGCGTCGATCCGGCGGTGCCCATTGAGGATGTGGCCGGTACGGTAAAAGATCTGATTCAGGAAGGTAAGGTCAAACACTTTGGTCTTTCCGAAGCAGGAGCGGCCACGATTCGCCGTGCGCATGCGGTACAACCGGTAGCGGCATTGCAGAGCGAGTATTCCATGTGGTGGCGTGAGCCGGAGCAGGAAATCATCCCGGTGCTTGAAGAACTGGGGATTGGCTTTGTGCCCTTTAGCCCTCTCGGCAAAGGATTCCTGACCGGAACCATCAAGGCAGGAGCGACCTTTGGCGAAAACGATTTCCGCAGCAAAGTACCGCGTTTCGCCGCAGAAGCGATTGCCGCGAATGAGCAACTGGTGACGTTGCTGACGGCGTTGGCAGCCGAAAAATCTGTCACCCCGGCGCAAATTGCCCTGGCATGGCTGCTGGCGCAAAAACCCTGGATTGTGCCGATTCCCGGCACCACCAAACTGCATCGGCTGGAAGAGAACCTCGCTGCTGTTGATGTTTCTCTCCTGCCTGCTGAAATGGAGAAAATTACCCAGGCGCTGGAAACGGTGAGAATTGTCGGAGAACGTTATCCGGCGCATTTGCAGTCCCGGGTGGGTCGCTAAGACCCGTTCACCGATAACAAAATGGGGCTGTTATCAGCCCCATTAAATTTACCCAACCTGTCCGATTAGAAATCCTGTGACGTCGGGCGCAGGACGATTTCGTTAATATCCACATCCGCCGGTTGTTCAATCGCATAGGCAATGGCGCGTGCAACCGACGCGGCCGGGATCGCCTGCTGATAAAAATTCAGCACCGCTTCTGAGCTGGACTGATGGGATGTCCCGTATTTCAGTTCCGAGTCCACCGCACCCGGTTCAATCGTGGTGGTGCGGATATCTCCACCCACTTCATGACGCAGGCCATCTGAAATCGCCCGGACGGCATATTTGGTCCCGCTATACACTGAACCTCCCGGGCTGAAAACTTTGATACCAGCAACCGAGGAGATGTTGATGAAATGACCGGACTTCTGCGCCTGGAATAAAGGCAGAGCAGCAGCCACGCCGTACAGCACACCCTTGATATTGATATCAATCATGCTGTCCCACTCGTCAACACGCAGCTCGCTGATGGGGGAAATCGCCATCAGTCCCGCATTGTTGATCATCACGTCAACGCGACCAAAAACTGCCACCGCATGCGCGACCAGGGCATCAAGATCGGCACGGCGGGTCACATCGGTTGCCAGCGCGCTGGCCTCTCCACCACTTGTACGAATTTCTTCAACGATGGTGGTCATTTTGTCCATGCGACGCGCACCGAGTACCACTTTTGCGCCCAGTGCTGCCAGATGACGTGCTGTTGCTTCACCCAGGCCACTGCTGGCACCTGTAATCACCGCGACTTTACCTTCGATACCTGCTTTCATGATGTTTTCCTGTTGTGGAGTTCATTCGACGCCACCGATCATGCAACAACGCTTTATCTCAATATATGGAAGAGTTAGGATTTAAGAATTCACAATAATGGAATAATTTCGATGCAGAACCGCGCAGAGATGATCAGGATTTTCGTGGCCGCCTCTGATGCGCAATCTTTCCGTGAGGCCGCCAGTCGGCTGGGGATCTCACCGCAAAAAGTGACGCGCGCCATCCAGGAACTGGAATATCTCCTTGGCGAACCGCTGTTTCACCGCAGCACCCGTCAGCTGCATCTGACAACCTTTGGTGCAGAAGTCTGCCAGGACGCCACTAAAGCCCTCAATGAATTCGAACGGGTTTTCACTAAACGCAGCGCCGGGGCCGTCAATGAGATAGCGGGTCGGGTGGTGATCACCGCGCCACTGGCAATTGGCCGGTTATACCTGACCCGCTTTCTGGATGAACTGATGACCACACATCCACACCTGACGCTGTCGCTGCACCTTGAAGATGAGCTGACAGATGCCATTGCGTCACAAATTGATGTTGGCATCCGCGTGGGTCGGGTCAGGCATCAAAACTTTATCGCGAAAGTTGTCAGCCCGGTGCCATTAGTCACCGTCTGCAGCCCCTCGCTCGTCCGTCGCTATCCTGACATTGTTGCAGTACACGACCTTGAGCGATGCCCATTGTCCCTGCTGATGGACCGTAAAAGTGGCAAACCCTGGCCGTGGATATTTCGCGAAGGTGAAATCTTCGTCCCCGCTGCCCCGGTTTTTATCAGTGACGACCCGGAAACGGAGCTGGAAATGGCGCTTGCTGGTAAGGTCTTTACGCAAATGCCGCGCTATCTGGCAGAGACTCATTTGTTGAGCGGCAGCTTAGTTGAGGTGTTAGCGGAGGCCGCCCCCACGCCGATGGAGCTGGTGATCTATCGGACACAATCAGGCCCGGTTCCTCCCCGGACCCGCATCGTTTACGACCACCTGATCGCCTGTTTTTCTGATGCAACGCTCTTTCCGCGCTGATCACGGATGTGACAGGGAAGTAATAACGTGAGCGATGAGTCAGAGTTAACATCCAGACAGATGCAAATACGAAAAAGAACACAACCCAATAAAAATATCATGTTTGTTATTTTACAGAGCAGTTCATAAGAACGATGAAAAAACTCAATAATGAAGGCAATGATTAGTATTGCCCTTAACCTCATAAGACTCCTGTGCTGAAATCAACACAGGGACCTTTATCAAAATAGTCGCTTAGCTCTGGCAGGCTTCTTTCATCATGTCAATAAACAGTCTGAACCCGAGAGTTAATTCTTTTCGTCCGGAATAGTAGAGCGTATAACCCGAAAAATATGGGCACCAGTCTTCAAGAACCTGAACATACTTTCCTGCCTTAATTGCTTCGAGAACATAATGCTCAGGAAGGCAACAGATCCACTTTCCTGATCCCACCGCCTTAAGCATAATGTCGATATCGTTAACGGTGAAATTCCCGTCAATCCGGTGTTTATATTTAGTATCCTGCTTTTCAAACTCCCAACCATAAATGCGTCCGGTTGAGTCGCGGCGATAGGCCAGGCACCGGTGATCGTTTAATTCGCCTGGCTCACGGGGTATTTTCTTGTCAATAAAGTAATCAGGCGTCGCCACAATGGCCATGCGCAGCGCACCGCCTAACGGAATCGCCACCATATCCTTTTCAACCTGCTCGCGTAAGGCAATCCCCGCATCGAACCGCTCATCAATGATGTTTTTCAGGGAGGCATTGATATCAATTTCAAACGAAACTTCAGGGTGGTTTTGCAGCATAGCGCTCACCACGGGCAGCACATACTTTTCCGTCGGGTATTTGGGTGCCGTGATTCTGATTAACCCTGAAGGTCGTTCACGTAGCTGATCCAGCGAAATCAGTTCATCGGCAATCGCATTTAATGCCGGTCTTAAGGTACCAAGCAGCTTTTCCCCTGCCTGTGTCGGTGAGACGCTTCGGGTGGTCCGGTTGAGCAGTTTAACCCCTAAACGCCCTTCTAATCTGTTGAGGGTGTAACTTAATGCTGATTGCGACAGACCCAGTTTGATCGCCGCTTTGGAGAAATTTTGTTCATCGGCAATCAAAGCAAACACACTGAGATCGGCCAAATCATCTTTAAACATGTTTTTAAATCACTGGAGTGTAGATAAAGCTATGATGACATCTTCATTGGGTGAATGGATTCATAGGGGTTATGAAGGCGATTCATAAGCGTTCATGGGCAATGATTAATAAAAAGCCACAATGCCATTTATGAATCCAGGTTATAAGGGAATGCATAATTATCGGACTAATTTCTGCGGGGTAAATCCGTATAATTTTCTCAATCCCCAAGAGATTCGGAAACGAGAATTAATAATGCCCGCTCAGCAAACGCCTGTTCGCCATCATGAAAAGCACCCCACGATAATTTTAAGCCTCATCCTCATCAGTTATATGATGATAGTCATAGATAACTCCGTAGTAATAACCGGACTACCCAAAATCCATCAGGAGCTTTCATTCAGTCTTGCAGGTCTGTCCTGGGTTTCCAGCGCTTATGCCCTGACCTTTGGCGGTTTGCTGTTGCTCAGCGCAAAAGCTGGCGATCTCTTTGGCCGCAAAAAAATGCTGAATATCGGGCTAAGCATTTTTACTCTGGCTTCTCTGGCGATTAGCCTGGCACCTGATGCTGAATTTCTGGTTATCGCTCGCGCAGTCCAGGGGGTTGGCGCGGCAATACTTGCGCCATCAACTTTAGCCATTCTGCAAATCACTTTTCCAGCCGGTCCGGCCCGCACCCGCGCCATTTCACTCTATGCAGCGGCCGGTGGGTTATCCGCCAGCGTGGGGCTGGTTATCGGGGGAGTCTTAGCCGAACTGGTATCGTGGAGAGCCGGGTTTATGGTTAATGTCCCGATTGGCATCGTCCTGATTATTGCCGCCTCACGCTATATCGATGAAACCGATAAACAAAGTGGCAAGCCTGATATCCCCGGCGCCATCTTATCGTCTCTGGGTATGACGGGCATGGTGTATGGCACCGTCTGTTCCGGCACCCTGGGGTGGGGTTCTTTAGTCACGCAGCTTTCTTTTCTGGTTGGCGGCTTATTACTTCTTTTGTTCATCCTGATTGAGCGAAAAATGCATGAGCCGATAATGCCACTGCACCTGTTCAACAGTGCTGAGCGTTCGGGTGCGTATGCCGCACGCCTGCTTTATATTGGGGCCGCGATGGGCTTTTTTTTCTACAGCACGCAATTTATGCAGGGCGTTTTGCATTACTCCCCTATCCAAGCCGGACTGGCTTTCTTACCCGCCATGATGACCAATTTTGTTGTCGCACTGAATGTACCAAAACTGGTGCAACGCCTGGGGAGCCGTCGCATATTAATTGTGAGTTTACTCTTCGCCCTGACAGGCATGTTAATGCTCAGCCGCCTGGATGCGTCCTCGACCTTTATCAGCGGCCTGTTACTACCCACCCTCTTCCTTGGTATCGGTATTGGCGGCGCAATGGGACCGCTGACAACGTCGGGTATTAATAACGTCGCCCCAAAAGATGCGGGTGCGGCGTCCGGTATCGTGAATGTTGCTCATCAAATCGGTGGGGCATTGGGTCTGAGCGTGTTAGTGGCCGCTGCGGAGACGGGTGGAGAGAATCTGGCTGAGGTTCCCTTACTAATACATCAGACCGGAAACGCATTTACCGCCGGAGCGGTATTGATTGCGTTGTCATTACTTTTGGTATTAACCGTGATGGGACGGGCAGAGAAAAAATAACGTTTTCTCAATTAACGCAACCAGCCACTCATGAATGTCGCCCTCGCATTCATGAGTAAGACTCATAGAGTCTTGCTGATTGCACGTAAAGTCATCCTGCTCATAAACCGCTATATTAACCTCACCCACAATAATCAATATTATTTATTAGTAATTGACGCCTGGTCTTTAATTAACTCCACTCCATATTTAAGAGCTAATGTTTAACCCAGGTTAATCACATGACTCTTAATAAATAAGAGAAGAACCTTCATGAATCTGGTTCTTATCATGGGTACATCGGGTTTCGTTGGCCGTCATGTGATCAGCGAAGCGCTGAAAAATGCAGCAACCCCCATCAGCATTGCACATTCAATATGAGGTAAGTTATGGCTGAAGTTATTGTCGTTATCGGCAGTGGTTCCATCGCCCAGGCTATCGCGCGCCGTGTCAGCGTGGGTAAAAAAATTCTGCTGGCGGATATCCATCTGGATAATGCCAAAGCTGTTGAAGACATCTTAAAAAGAGCGGGATTTGCGGTGGAGTCCACCCAGGTCGATGTCCGGTCGCGAGAGTCAATCCAGCAATTAGTCGCGGCATCAACGGCGTTGGGTGAGGTCAAAGGTGTGATATTGACGGCGGGATTATCGCCATCACAGGCGAAAGCGCAGGATCTGCTGCATGTCGATTTGTACGGCAGCGCCGTGGTATTTGAAGAGTTTGGCAACGTGATTGCGCCAGGGGGTTCGTGCGTGGTGCTGGGATCGCAGTCCAGCCATCGCCTCGATTGTGACGCGATTTCACAGGCCACCGCCGATCAACTGGCCACGCTTCCTCCTGAAGAATTACTGGAACTTCCCTGGATTAAAGCGATTGATGACAGCCTGTATGCCTATCAGATCGCGAAACGCGGCAATGCGTTGCGGGTGATGTCCGAAGCCGTGAAATGGGGGAAACGGGGTGCGCGCATTAATTGCATTAGCGCTGGCATCATTTTTACCCCGCTGGCTTACGACGAGCTGAATAGCCCGGAACGTGGCGATTACTACCGTAATATGTTAGAGAAATCCCCGGCAGGACGCGGCGGTACACCGGACGAAATCGGCGCGCTGGCCGAATTTATGTTTGGCCCAAACGGCGCTTATATGAGCGGCAGCGATGTGTTAATCGATGGCGGGGTCACCGCATCGGTAAAATACGGTGAGTTAAAACCGAACTGATAATGAGTTATCGCGCGTCAGGTAACCTGCTGCGCGATAACCCCGTGATTAGCTGGATGCGGGTAAGCCGAGAATGTGACGTAACGCCGCGGCGTTGGTGTTGGCGCGGAAACCCGGCCCACCGCGCTGGAAGCTTCTCGCCGACGCCAGATTGCCGGTGATCACCGGGACAGAACCAACATCTTCCACCAGCTTCGCTACGATGGTTAATGCTGCTGCATCATCACTGGCGATGGGCACCCCCAGTTTATTGCTCTGACTGGCGCTGGCAGACGCCTCAATTGCCGTGGCATCGACGGCGCTGAAAGCGCGGACATAGCGCGTGCCGGGTAATAATTTCTGGCTGCTCTCCGCGACCCCATCCTCGCTATTTTTCCCGCCAGACGGATTGCAGGCATCAATCACAATCTTCCCTTTCATCAATGGCGCAAGCTGCTGACCCAGTTGCGGCAGTGCATCCCAGGGCACGGCAAACAGCAGGATGTCACCGAATGCTGCCGCCTCCGCTGGCGTACCGGCACGGGCATTCGGACCCAGCGGGGCGATCTCACGGCGCAGTTCATCAAGGTGGCGGGTGGAAAACATCACCTGGTGCCCGGCTTTGACCCACAATTTCGCCACCGTGCCTCCCAGCCAACCGGCACCGATGACACCCATTTTCAGTACCTGTCCCGTGCCGGAGCCTTCAGCCCGGGCGATTTGCAGGGTGCCGCCGGCTAATCCCATGGCTCCGGAAATTGCGGCTAATTTGATAAGTTGACGTCTGGAAAAAGACATTAGTCACCTCCTGATTTGAGGGGAATGAAAGGAGATTTGCTGCCCAGCCACAACGAGAGGGCCAGCCAGATGAGTGAAAGGGGGATAGCGATATAAGCCAGCAAACCGGCACTGCCTGAAAAATTTAATAACCCGGCATAACTCCAGCTTCCCAGTTGGTCACCCAGTCGATAGACCACCGTATCGATAAAGTTTTTCGACTTGTAGCGTTCCTCTTTATTCACCCGGGTAAAGAGAATTTCTCTGCTGGGACGGGCGAATGAAAAGTTGCTGATTCTGCGCACCACCTGGAAAACAACAAAAATAATCAGCGAGGGAAACGCCAGTAATAATGAAAAACCAGCCAGCGTCACCAGCGGTAAAATGGCCAGGGTAAGCGAGATACCTAATCTTTTCAGGGTTCTTGAGGTTAACAGCAGCTGAGCGATAAGGGTAAATATATTGACCCACAGATCGATGGTGGCAAAAAACTGAGTGCGGGCGGCGCGATCTGAGAAAGCACTGGCGGCTATTCTGGCTTGTTCAAGATAAAGGAAGGTTGACGTCAGGCTGTAAAGAATCATAAAAACAGCAATCCCTGACAGATAAGGTGAACGCAGGGTGTGGGTGATGCCCGCAAACACAGAACCACCCAGCGGACGTTCAGCACGCTGAATTTCGCCGTTTTCTTCTTTAATACTTTCAGCGTGCCTGACAGCATGATGCGCTGACAGCAGGCTTAGCTCCAGCATCAGAAATGCCAGCAGAACCAAACCACGCTGATCGATGATTTCCACTAACATCAGCGTCACCAGCGACCCGACCATCGCCCCCAAAGTCGCCCCGGCGGACAGGATGCCAAATAATCTTAATCCCTGCTCCGGGTTGAAAATATCAACAATCAGCGACCAGAAAATTGAGACGACAAACAGGTTAAACACCGATACCCAGATAAAGAAAACTCTGCCCGTCCAGATACGGTATTCACTGAACGCTGGCAATAGCAGGATAAAAAACACCACCAGATGCGCGGCAAAAAAATGATAACTCAATTTAATGACCGTGATGCGGGAAAATCTTTTAACTAAAAATGAAAATACTGGCGTAAGTATTAACATGGCAACCAGGGTGCCGCTGAACAGCCAGGGAAGATTATTAACGCCTCCTGCCACCCCCAATTCATCACGAACCGGGCGTAACAGATAATACGCCAGGAAAAGCGAGAAAACATACAACATCGCCCAGGCCAGTACTTTCCATTCATTAGCTCTGATATTTAATAGTTTATTTATTCTGTCAGCATTCATAAATAGCATCCGAATACAGAATTCCAGAGGAAAATCATAATAAAAGACAGTGCAGAAAATAATTAATTGCGGATTAGCATTTTGCGTCATTAGTGATGAGCGCTGTTCATAAGGCTATTCATCCCCATATAGGTGATTTTATCTGGCTTAATCTGCTATTTACCTTATGGTTCTTTACCGCAGGGTTTTATCCCAGGAGACTCAGAATGACCTTAAATGTAAAAGGCTATGCAGCCTTTGCCGCCAAAGAAGATTTAGTCCCGCATCATTTCGTGCGTCGCGATCCGCGTGACAATGATGTGGTGATCGAGATCCTTTACAGCGGTGTATGCCACTCCGATATCCACAACGCCTACAACGACTGGGGCGGTGCACAGTATCCGATGGTACCGGGACACGAAATTATTGGCCGTGTCACTCACGTTGGCAAAGCCGTTACCAAATTCAGCGTTGGCGATCATGTGGGCGTCGGTTGCATGGTGGATTCCTGTCAGCATTGCAGCGCGTGTGAGCAGGGTCTGGAGCAGTATTGCGAAGAGGGTAACACCCTCACCTACAACGACGTTGATCGCCATGACCAGATGCCGACCTATGGCGGCTACTCTGACAAAATCGTCGTCACCGAGAAATTCGTGGTCAAAGTGCCAGATGGCCTCGACTTAAAAAGCGCCGCCCCGCTGTTGTGTGCCGGTATCACCACCTGGTCTCCGCTGCGTCACTGGAATGTCGGTCAGGGCAGCAAAGTTGCGGTTGTGGGTCTTGGCGGTCTCGGCCATATGGCGCTGAAGCTGGCTAAAGCGCTCGGCGCGGATGTCACCTTGTTCAGTCGCTCGCCGAATAAATCGGACGACGCCCGTCGCCTCGGCGCCGAACATATCGTCATTTCCACCGACGAAGCACAGATGAAAGCGGTCTATAACCAGTTCGATCTGATTATCGACACCGTTCCCTACGTCCATGACCTGAAGCCGTATATCCCGACCCTGGCGCTGAACGGTACGCTGGTGCTGGTCGGTTATCTCGGTGATCTGGACCCGGTGCTGAACAGCGCGCCGCTGGTGCTGGGCCGTAAATCTGTCGCGGGTTCCGTGATCGGTGGCATTGCTGAAACCCAGGAAATGATGGATTTCTGCGGTGAGCATGGCATCACTTCCGATGTTGAAATGATCAACATGCAGGACATCAATGATGCATGGAAGCGCATGCTGAAAAGCGATGTGAAATATCGTTTCGTCATCGATATTGCCTCGCTGAAAGCGTAGTCGCGATCATACCGGGGAAGTGTTCTGTCGCCTCCCCGCAATACTTTTCCCGGTGGTACCCCTTTCCTGTTCACCTGGATTAAGATATATGTGAAATACTCACATGTCTTATCCGATTACACGCAATTTGTGTGATGCCGGTCAAATAGTAAACGGTACCTTTGCGAATTGTTAACGATTCGGGTCAAAATTAATGAGTAAGACTCATAACGCTTATCGGTAATCCCCTCTAATTAAATGTATCTCGCAATGATACTATTACCTTGTCGTCAGGCTTTCCCTTTATTAACGGATTTGAATCGAGGTTCCAATGAAGATTTTAACGGTCTCTGTCATTGCTCTTGCGAGCTTATTTACCGTCACCAGCGCTCTCGCTGCTGAAATTTCCAGCGATATTTCCGGCAAACAGAAATTTGGTGTGGTTTCTGCCGAAGGTGCTTATTCGCTGGATGGATTAACCAACATGTTGTCCGACAAGGCCCAGGCCAAAGGGGCAACCGCGATGAAAGTTATTTCAGCAGGTGGAGTCAACAAATTGTATGGCGTGGCTGAGATTTATAAATAACCCCGCGAAGACGAAATAGACATTGGCAAGCCCACTTCCAGAAGTCCTTACCGTTTCTGCGCATAGTTTTGTGTGTTCCGCTGTATAAATGCTTGTTTTTATTTCGTCTTTCTTCATCTCTCATCATTATTCGATTGTACAGGTGTAAGAATGGACCGACATGAAACCATTATCTGTGAGTTGTTAACATGGATAGATGAAAACATTCGCAGCCCACTCAAAATTGAGGATGTTGCACAACGTTCTGGTTATTCAAAGTGGCATCTTCAGCGCATGTTCCATCGCATCATGAATATCAGCCTTGGGAATTATATTCGTGACAAGAAACTGGAGCTTGCCGCACATGATCTTATTGATAGCAATGAAGCCGTCATCGAAATTTCCGTTAAGTATGGTTACGACTCTCAGCAGTCTTTCACCCGCTCTTTCGCCCGGAAATATAATGTGCCCCCTGCGACGTATCGCCGCATGAAAACACATAATTTTAATTTCCAGGTTTAATTCAACGTCATTGCCGGTTTCCGGGAGACTATAACAATGCCCAATAACGTGGCACTTAAGCCTCTGGCTTTGCTATGCGCTTTCACCATTTTAAGTTTAACAGGATGTGATAACTCCTCAGGGAAAAACGCTCAGGCGCAGGAAGCGCCAGAAGTCCAGGTCCTCACACTCCATACCCAGTCTTTAGCGGTGTCGACTGAATTACCGGGGAGAACGTCCGCCTTCCGCGTGGCTGAAGTCCGTCCGCAGGTGTCGGGCATCATTTTAAAGCGCGCCTTTACCGAAGGCAGCGATGTGGTGGCGGGCCAGACGCTGTATCAAATCGATCCCGCCCCGTTTCGTGCCAGCTTTGATAATGCCAAAGCCGCGGTATCGCAGGCCGAAGCCAATGCACGTATCGCTCAGGTCACGCTCAACCGCTACCGCTCACTGAGCGGAACCCATTACATCAGCCGTCAGGATTATGATCAGGCTGAAGCGACCGCTGCCCAGACGCGCGCGGCGGTGGAAGCCGCCAGTGCCGCACAGGAAACCGCCCGCATCAATCTGGCGTGGAGCACCATCACCTCGCCGATCAGCGGACGTATCGGGCGCTCGTCAGTAACCGAAGGTGCGCTGGTGCAGAATGCACAAACCGATGCACTGGCAACGGTTCAGCAGCTTGATCCGATGTACGTCGACGTGACGCAGTCGAGCGAGGATTTCCTGCGTCTGCAACAGGAACTGGCCTCCGGCAAACTGCGTCAGAACGCGGGCAAAGCGGTCGTCAGCGTGATCCTCGGCAACGGTGCCGTCTACCCCCGCACCGGTACGCTGGCATTTTCTGATGTCACGGTCGATCAGACCACCGGCTCTATCACCCTGCGCGCCATTGTGCCTAACCCGGATCATGCCCTGTTGCCCGGCATGTTCGTCCGCGCACGTCTGGATGAAGGCACCGATCCGCAGGCATTGCTGATCCCGCAGCAGGCCGTTACGCGTACTCCGCGCGGTGACGCCACCACGCTGGTGGTCGGCAGTGATAACAAAGTGGAAGTCCGCACCATCAGCGTCTCGCAGGCCGAAGGCGATAAATGGCGTGTGAATGGCGGCCTGCAGGCCGGGGAGCGCGTGATTGTGTCCGGTATCCAGCGTGCTCAGCCAGGCATGACCGTTAAACCTGTTACTGCAAACGCTTCCTCCTCTTCGTCCACAGGAACCGCTGACTGATGTCCAGATTCTTTATTGACCGGCCCATTTTTGCCTGGGTGCTGGCGATTATCGTCATGCTGGCCGGGGGGATTTCGATCCTCAAACTACCGGTGGCGCAGTACCCTGATGTCGCCCCCACCTCGGTGCAGATCCGCGCCACCTATCCCGGCGCTGACGCGACCACGCTGCAGAATACCGTGGCGCAGGTGATCGAACAGAACATGAGCGGCCTGGACGGCCTGATGTACATGTCTTCCAACAGCGACTCCTCCGGCACGCTTCAGCTGACGCTGTCGTTTGAGAACGGCACGGACCCGGATATCGCCCAGGTGCAGGTGCAAAACAAGCTGCAGCTCGCCACCCCGCGTCTGCCACAGGAAGTTCAGCAGCAGGGCATCTCGGTGCGTAAATCCTCCAGCGTGTTCTTCCTGGTGCCGGGCTTCGTCGATGAATCCGGCCGCATGAGCATGGAAGATATCGCGGACTATGTGGCCTCCCATCTGCAGGACCCCCTCAGCCGTATCAACGGTGTCGGCGACACCACCCTGTTCGGTTCCCAGTACGCGATGCGCATCTGGCTCGACCCCAACAAGCTGGATAACTACCAGCTGACGCCGGTCGATGTGATGAGCATGATCCGATCCCAGAATGCGCAGATCGCCGCTGGCCAGATCGGCGGTGCACCACCGGTGAAGGGGCAGCAGCTTAACGCCTCGATCATTGCTCAGACGCGCCTCACCTCACCGGAACAGTTCGGCAACATTCTGCTCAAGGTGAACAGCGATGGTTCGCAGGTACGCCTGCATGACGTGGCGCGCATCCAGCGTGGTGGTGAGAACTACAACTTTGTGGTGAAAATTAACGGCAAACCGGCTTCCGCACTCGGCATTCAGCTGGCTGCGGGCGCTAACGCGCTGGATACTGCCAATGCCATCCGCGCCAGAATCAATGATCTGAAGCCTTTTTTCCCGCCGGGCCTGAAGGTGGTTTATCCCTATGACACCACACCGTTTATCAGCATCTCGATTCACGAGGTGGTGAAAACGCTGTTTGAAGCCATCGTGCTGGTGTTCCTGGTGATGTACATGTTCCTGCAGAGCTTCCGCGCCACGCTGATCCCAACCATCGCGGTACCGGTGGTGCTGCTCGGCACCTTTGGCATCCTTAGCGCCTTTGGTTACTCGATCAACACCCTGACCATGTTCGGCATGGTGCTGGCGATAGGGCTATTGGTGGATGATGCCATCGTGGTGGTGGAGAACGTCGAACGTGTGATGGCCGAAGAAGGGCTGAAACCCAAAGCCGCTACGCGAAAATCGATGGGACAGATCCAGGGGGCGCTGGTCGGTATCGCACTGGTGCTGTCGGCGGTGTTTGTGCCGATGGCCTTCTTCGGTGGCAGTACCGGCGTAATTTATCGTCAGTTCTCCATTACCATCGTGTCGGCAATGGCGTTGTCGGTGCTGGTGGCGCTGATCCTGACGCCAGCCTTGTGTGTCACCATCCTTAAACCGGTTAAACCGGGCACCCACGGCCAGCATCGTGGCCTGTTCGGCTGGTTTAACCGCAAGTTCGATCAGAGCGCCCATCACTACACCCATTCCGTCGCACGCATGCTGAATCGCAGCGGTCGCTATCTGCTGATTTACGGCGTGCTGGTGGCGGGTATGGCGGTGCTGTTTATGCGTCTGCCCACCTCGTTCCTGCCGTCGGAAGACCAGGGCGTGCTGGCCACCCAGGCGATTCTGCCGGCTGGCGCAACCCAGGAACGCACCCAGGCGGTGCTGGACCAGGTGAGCAATTACTATCTGACCAATGAGAAAAAGAACGTTGAGAACGTGCTGTCGATCAACGGCTTCGGCTTTGCCGGACGCGGCCAGAACGTGGGCATCACCTTTGTCGGCCTGAAAGACTGGTCAGAACGTGACGGTAACGCGAACTCGGTCGATGGCATCGTCAGCCGTGCGATGAAATCGTTCAGTAAAATCATGGACGGTAACGTGGTGGCCTTTAACCTGCCGCCGATCATTGCGCTGGGTAACGCCACCGGCTTCGACTTTGAGCTGATCGATCAGGGCGGCCTCGGCCATGAGCAGCTGACAGCCGCGCGTAATACGCTGCTGGAACTGGCACGTCAGCATCCCGACGTTCTGACGGCGGTGCGTCCGAACGGCATGGAAGACAGCCCGCAGTATAAGGTCAATATCGATCAGGAAAAGGCCACGGCACTGGGCGTGGATCTCACCGACATCAACACCACCCTGAGCAGCGCCTGGGGCGGCAGCTATGTCAATGACTTCATTGACCAGGGCAGGGTGAAGCGCGTTTACGTGATGAGTGACGCGCCTTACCGCATGATGCCGAATGATCTCAACAACTGGTACGTCCGCGCCAGCAACGGCAAAATGGTGCCTTTCGCCAGCTTCGCCAGCGCGGAATGGGTGTTCGGTTCACCGCGTCTGGAACGCTACAACGGCCTGTCGTCGCTGGAAATTCTCGGCCAGCCGTCACCGGGTAAAAGCTCCGGTGAAGCGATGGCGCTGATGGAACAGCTGGCGAAGCAACTGCCACCCGGCATTGGCTATGACTGGACCGGGATGTCGTACCAGGAACGGATGAGCGGCCAGCAGGCACCAGCCCTGTATGCTATCTCGCTGATCGTGGTGTTCCTGTGTCTGGCTGCACTGTATGAAAGCTGGTCGATCCCGTTCTCGGTGATGCTGGTGGTGCCGCTCGGCGTATTTGGTGCGCTGGTTGCCACCATGCTGCGTGGCCTGAATAACGACGTCTACTTTGTGGTTGGCCTGCTGACGACCATTGGCCTGTCAGCGAAGAACGCCATCCTGATTGTGGAATTCGCCAAAGACCAGATCGAGATAGAAGGTAAAGGCGTGGTGGAAGCCACCCTTGAGGCCGCCCGTATGCGTCTGCGTCCGATCCTGATGACATCGCTGGCGTTTATCCTCGGTGTCCTGCCACTGGCGCTCAGTTCCGGTGCCGGTTCCGGCGCGCAGAACGCCGTCGGTACCGGGGTGATCGGTGGCATGGTGGCGGCAACGCTGCTGGCGATTTACTTCGTACCGGTGTTCTTTGTCGTGGTACGTAACCGCTTTGGTGGTAAGGCACATGATGAGGACGATGATGAAGAAGAAAACATCGCCCACTAGCCAGTCTCTCACCCGCTAACGTCATCAAACCAGCCGGTTTTTACCGGCTGGTTTTTTTTATCCCCAGGGTGAGCGATGGGTTAGGATGGATACAACAAGCAAGGAAAGTGAGATATCTGACGGAGTGGAGGGTTAACCAACGACTGACGGGGAATAGACTTTATTTTATTCCATTACCGGCACAGCATCAGCGCAATGAACATCTTTCAGCCATATATTTCTTTTTAATTCCATCGCTAATTTTCTGAGTGAGTAATCTATGTGCATCATCATCAGCCAATGTTTTACTCATAAGGGCGTCCGGCTTGCAATTGTCACTCAAAGGTATTGTATTCGTCGGACGAATAAGTTCAAAACTGGATAATTCATCATCAGATCTGACGTTAATAACCTGAGTCCTGATACCATAAGCGGAAATTTCATCCGTTATTGACTCAACAAATGCCCTTAATCCTTTTTTGATCGCATAACTAATCGCAACACCACCCGGCACTTTTTTATCATTTGGTGCTGAAATCAAAATGATTTGTCCCTTTTTTCGTTTTCTGAAAAATGGGATTAATGCACGAACCAACAGGATTGGCTCATTGATTCCTGAAATAAGTGCATAATTAACATCCAGAGAAGTCATCTCTTCGGTGGCCTGAATCAAATTATGAGCATCACATAATATCACCCCATCCACTTCAGATTCGCGTCCGAAAACAACCTTTAGGCAACTGATTATATTCGAATTTTCGTAGCTGCTCATTTCCTCAGCAGTGAAACTATCAGGGTATAAAGAGGTTAAGTCTGTAACATTTAAATAATTTTTGACAATAGCCGTAACATGATGCCCTTTACGGAGCAACTGCCTGGCAACCTCTTTTCCAGTTCCGGCTTCAACACCGGTTACGATCCAGTTCATAAGTTTTTTCTATATTTAACTTTTGTAAAGTTTTGAATAGCGTTTTGTAAGCCTGCGTTATCAAATACCATAAGTTAACAGGCTGGCTATTTATGAAATTGTGCTCTTTTAGGCATTTCTCAGTATTAATTTTATCATTTACCCGATTGTGCCTTATTTGTATTAGCAGATTTACTAAAAATGCTTTCAATGTTAGAAAATTTATCGCCGGGGAACTTTTCCCGCGCTCATACAAAAACAAGCAGTGGTTTATACGAGGAATAAAATGAAAACGCCTATTAGAAAGCTTTCTTTAGCTATCGCAGGGTTTATTGTTGCAAGCGCAGCACATTCTGCTGAAGTATATAACAAAGATGGTAACAAATTAGACATCAACGGCATGGTGGTTGGTGAGAACTATATCAGTAATGATAAAAGCGTAAATGGTGACCAGTCCTATATGCGTTTCGGGTTCCGTGGCGAAACGCAGATTAACGACCAGCTCACCGGCTACGGCCAATGGCAGGCACAATGGAATCTGAATCAGACGGAAAACCAGTCTAATCAGATGTATACCCGTATTGGTTATGCCGGTCTTAAATACGGTAACTATGGCTCGTTCGATTACGGTCGTAATTCCGGCATCATGTATGACGCCTTCAGTTATACCGATATGCAGCCTGAGTTTGATGGCCTGACCTATAACTCTGACCAGTTCCTGTTCCATCGTGGTAATGGTCTGGCGACTTACCGTAACGATAATTTCTTTGGCCTGGTTGATGGCCTGCATTTTGCTCTGCAGTATCAGGGCAAAAATGATGGCGGCGGTGAGCCGGGTGTGCGTGATGTGCTGCGCCAGAACGGCGATACCTTCGGTATGTCAGCGGCCTATGACATCGGTGCAGGCTTCAGCGTTGCTGGCGCATTTATGAGCGGCGACCGTACCAATGAGCAGAATAGCCTGACAAGCGGCATCATGGGCCATGGTTCAAAAGCCGAAGCCTATACTGCGGCGATTAAATACGATGCCAATAATGTTTATCTGGCCGTGATGTATGCACGCGCTTATAACGCTTCTCGCTTTGGTTCTGCGTCTTCAGACGACAGCGCCTATGGTTACGCGAACCAATCCGATCTGTTTGAAGCCTATGCTGGCTATACCTTTGACTTTGGCTTAGTGCCGTTCATTGGTTATAACCAGACTCGCGCCAAACATCTGGGTGCCTCCGCTGATGGCAATACCTATGGCAACCAGGATCTGGTGAAATTTGTTGATATCGGTGCGACCTACAACTTCAATAAAAACATGAATGCGTATGTCGACTACCAGATCAACCTGATGGATAGCAGTGAGTTCTCTCAATCTGCTGGCATCAGCACCAGTGATGTTGTGGCAGTCGGCATGGTTTACCAGTTCTGATTGTTACCGGGCGAGGATCTCCTCGCCCGTATTTTCCCTGATCATCCCTTTTTGAAATAATTTTGCGGTGTTTCTCCCATCGCCTTTCTGAACATGGTGATGAAAGAGCTGGAACTTCGATAGCCGAGTTCCGTCGCTATAGTGGCAACCGCCATCCCCTGCGCCAGCCGGGTCATGGATTCCACCAGCCGTAACTGTTGCCGCCATTGGCCAAAGGTATAACCGGTCTGTTTGATAAACAGCCGACTCAGCGTTCTGTCGCTGGTGCCGATGCGATCACCCCATATTTCCAGCGACTCATTATTTGACGGTGCCAGCATCAGCGCCTTGCAGATTTTCTGGAGTCGTCGATCTTCGGGCAGAGGCAAACAACCCTGCTGCAGTTCCTGTGCTTCGTGTAAACCCCTGAGTAACAACGGCACAATCATTTCGGAGAGAATATACGTTTCCTGTCGGCGCTCTTTCACCATTTCCAGCACCAGTTCACGCAGCAGGGAAGAAACCAGCAAAACACAGCATTCTTTTCTTTCATGACGCCACACATCGGGTTCAATATAAATACTGTGCATCAGGGCTTCACCGGATGCATACAGTTCATGACCGGTGCGGGGTAACAATAATAATCCGCGATTCGGTCCCAGCGTCCAGGAACCCTGGCTGGTGATCACGCTGAGTACGCCACGGGTGGTGAAAATAAACTGTAATTGCTCGTGAGAATGCCACGCCTGCCGATCTCCATTCCGGTATTCATAGGTATTGGCGATCACCGGACGAGACTGCTGCTGATATTGTCCCTGCGAAAAGTAATGCCATGTCTCTTCCACACTATCTCCGCTTATTGACGGCAAATTCCGCCAAAACATGTCTGTTTTGCAAAACTTATTGGCAATACACCCTAGCAGCCCATCTGATATGATTCAATATGAAAATAAAAATGATTTTCATTCTTGTTTGCATGCGCAAAAAACATAACGACATCTTCATTTGAATCGGAATTGATGAAATGAAATCTTCGGAAATTTATGGGGCTACCTGCGTCATTTCACCTGCATCAGGGAAATATCCACTGTTAATCACTTTATTACTTCCGGTGGTGGCTCAGGCTACGCCGCAACAAACCCCCAAGGCGGATCAAAACGTCATGGAGGTCACTGCACAGGACTATAAAGAAACCGGTAACGGACCGGTATACGGTTATGTTGCTCATCAAAGCACGGCCGGAACGAAAACTGACACGCCATTGATTAAAACACCCCAGGCCATCTCCGTCGTCACACGCGATCAGATGTCGATTCAGAATGTCCAGAGTGTTGCCCAGGCGCTGCGTTATACCTCCGGTATCGCGTCGGAACAGCGCGGGGCAAATACGGATTCCCTGGAATATCTCTATGCCAGAGGTTTTTTAATCGACGAACTGTGGAATGGCCTGTATACCCCCGGCCCGTCCGGTGGCTTCGGCTATAACGTGACCAGCTTCGATCCCTATATGTTTGAGCGTATCGAAGTATTACACGGTCCCGCTTCCGTCCTTTATGGCCAGGGATCGCCGGGCGGCGTGGTGAATATGGTCAGCAAGTTGCCGCAGAAAAATCAGCTGAATGAGGCCGGCGTACAAACGGGCAGTTATGGCCGTGCTCAGGGCTTTGTTGATGTGGGTGGCGCGCTGAATAATGACCAGACTGTGCTCTACCGCATCGCAGCGGACGGTTTTAATACCAGCAGCCAGACTGATTTTGTTAAGGAACGCCGCTTTTCCATCGCCCCCAGCCTCGCCTGGCAAATCAACGACGACACGCATTTCACGCTGTACGGGAATTATCAGACCGACCCGGACGCCGGATATTATAATTCTGTCCCCATTAACGGAAACATCAAGGTGCCACGCCACCTGAACCCTGGCGATCCCAGCTTCGATAGCTTCCGCAAGACGCAAGGCGCGATTGGCGAAGAGTTAACGCACCGATTTAATGATGTCTGGTCAGTGAAACAAAGCTATCGTTTCCTGCGCAACAGCCAGAAATTACAGTATGTCGGGAATGACGGATTTAATGCTGATGGGAAAACCCTGAATCGCACCGCTTATCTCAACTATGGCGATGTTGACGCACATACGCTCGATAATCAGGCACTGGCGACATTCACCACCGGTGCAGTGTCTCACAAGGCAACGTTTGGCGTAGATTATCAGCACATCCGCTTCAGTCACTGGTTTTACAGTGCAGCCGCACCGTCGCTCAGCATCAGTAACCCGCAATACGGGCAGACGATCCCCACCCCCAATTTCATGTACGCCACCTCCACAGAGGCGACGCTGGAACAGCTCGGCGCTTACGGACAGGACCAGATTGATGTCGGTAACTGGTCATTTTTATTAGGCATGAGGGAAGACTGGACCAACAACAGTACGCATTCCTTTAAAACGCAGGAGACGCAATATCAGTCGGCCCGTGCGTTTACCTGGCGTACCGGCGCGGTTTATCAGTTTGCTAATGGTATCGCCCCTTACGTCAGCTACTCACAGTCCTTCCAGCCTCAGCTGGGCACGGACTATGAAGGCAAGGCGTTTACGCCGTCGAAAGGTGAACAATATGAAGCTGGCATCAAGTTCCAGCCGAAACACAGCAACAGCTTCATCACGCTTTCTCTGTTCCAGATAAATAAAACCGATGTCCAGACCACCGATCCCGCACACTCAGGTTTTAGCGTATTGACCGGTGAAGTCAGATCCCGGGGAGTAGAAGCCGAGGCACACGCCAGCCTGACCGACCACTTACAGTTGATAGGCAGTTATACCTACACCGACATTACCAATACCAAAAGCAACACCGCACAGGGTAAAGCCCCGGTGGGAATTCCGCATAATACCGGCTCGCTGTGGGCGGATTACACCGAATATTCCGGAGCACTGGCGGGCTGGCAGTTCGGGGCGGGTGTACGTTATATCGGGGGTTCTTACGGAGATACTAACAACACCTTCAAAACCTCCTCTGCAACCTTAGTGGACACCGCACTGCGTTATGATTTGGGTCAGCTCAGTCCTTCAATGGAAGGATGGATGGCGTCACTCAACGCCAGCAATCTGTTTGACCGGCACTATATTGCCAGCTGTATTGGTCAGTCTTATTGCTACTGGGGTGCGGGCCGCATGGTGCTGGTGGGTATCAAATACCAATGGTAAGTTCCGGATGCGCATCAGTCAGCCGACGTGATTTTCTGCGGCTGTCCGCCTTGCTCGGGCTGCAATTCACCCTGGCACAGGGAAGTGCTGCCGCGGCCAGGCCACCCAGCGGGCAGCGAATTGTCGTTCTCGACTGGATGCTGACAGAATCCATGTTGCTGTTAGGGATTACCCCTGTTGCGGTGGCCAATCCCGATGGATTCCGCCAGACTTTTCCCGCCGTGACCTTACCTGCTGCGGTGGCAGACGTTGGGTTGATATATCAACCCAATCTGGAGCTGCTGACGTTGTTACGTCCGGATCTGATCATTATCACACCTGCTCATGCCGTCATTGCCCCGCTGTTGCAGCGCATCGCGCCCATTCTTACCGTGGGTGAAGCCGATTCCTATGGACGATATTCCTTTGATCAGGCCTGTGCGGCATTAATGACGCTGGGCCATTTTTTCAACCGGGCGGCAATTGCACAGACGTTGATTTTCAGGGCGCAGCATCTGTTCGCCACCGCGCGCGAACGCCTCGCGATGCTGCCGGGGGCGGCACAGCGAAAAGTGTTCATTGTGCAGTTTATTGATGAAGCCTTCGTCCGCCTGGCAGGGGCCGGAAGTCTGTACGGTGATTTGCTTGCGAGGCTTGGGGTGACAAACGCCTGCCATGCCCCCACTTCCGTCTCTGGTTTCGCCACCACCGGCTATGATGCGCTTTACGCGGAGCCTGAAGCTTTGCTGATCACCTTTTCACCTATACCCATCACCGTCAGGCTGATGTTGCAGCACAACCCGGTATGGCAGGCGCTACCTTTTCAGCAGCCCGGCCACCACCGGTTCATTCCACCCGCACCGGCCAATGGCGGTGTTGTTTCGGCGATCGCGTTCACTGACGCGCTGGCCTGCGCCATTACCTCGGCCACCAGTAACCCTGCCGGGCCACCCTGCTCCTGGGTAAATTCATGAAACGCCCTGTCGCTATTTTCATCATTTTTATGGTCTGCGCGCTGGCCGCTGTGCTTTTCTGGCACCGAGTGTCCCACTATCTGCCGTTATCGTTATGGTACGCCGCCCTTGTTACCCCCCAGCCCGAGAGCATCGGGGGGCTTATTTTTCTTTATAACGATCTGCCGCGCCTGGCGATGGCCGGTATCTGCGGGGCCGGGCTGGCTTTTTCCGGCGTGGTAAGCCAGCAGATGTTGCGTAATCCGCTCGCGGAACCCATGACACTGGGCATCGCCTCGGGTGCTTATCTGGTTCTGTCGCTGGTGACGGTGTTCTTCCCGGTCCTCTTCATCGCCGGAAGAGAATGGGTTGCTTTTGCCGGAGGCGGGCTGGCGTTGTGTTTAGTCATGCTGATTGCTTTGCGTCAGCGTACCTCGGGGGTCTCCCTGATTCTGGCGGGAATGATACTGAACCTGTGTTGCAGCGCGATCGGGGTCATACTGGCGATTCTGTACTTCCGGCAATTAAGTTTTATGGCGCTATGGGGCGGCGGCTCTCTGGCACAGTATGACTGGCGCAGTACCACGCAACTGTTCCTGCACTTGTTACCCTGTATTGGGTTTTGCCTGTTGTTTGCCCGGCCAATGGGCATCTATGGCACCGGAGACGTCCAGGCAAAGAACCTCGGCATTTCTGTCCCATGGCTGCTGACGGCGACAATGGGTGCGGTGTTGCTGATCACTGCGCTGATTGTCAGCTCTGTCGGCATCATCGGTTTTGTCGGTCTCGGCGCACCGCATCTGGCGCGTCTTGCCGGTGCCCGTCGATTACGCGATCGCCTGTTGTGGGCATCCGTACTTGGCATGGTCCTGCTGTGTCTGGCCGATGAGCTGGCACGTCGCCTGTCCGGGCTGTGGGGGCTGATGATCCCGGTGGGTGCGGTCACGACTTTGCTTGGCGCGCCTGTGATACTCGGTTATCTGTCACGCGCTAAAACGTCTGTGATGCCGCGCGAAACCCGTGCGCTCACCGCCATGACGGTGCCCGCAGAGCAGAAAAAGTCCCCCTGGGCGCTGCTGACGTTTAATCTGGTGTGCCTGCTGGTGCTGAGCCTGGTCTTCCTGGTGCTGGGGAAGGGGTTACATGGCTGGCAAATTGAATTTCCCTGGCATTCCGCCCCACGGGTGTCGCTGCGCCTGATACAGCTTACTGCCGCCATTTCCGTCGGCGTATTGCTGGCAATTGCCGGTGGCATCATCCAGAACCTGTCAGGAAACACCATGGCCAGCCCGGACCTGCTGGGGATCACCGCCGGTGGCGCGCTGGGGATCACTGCCACCCTTTTTCTCTCGCCAGCGAATACGGGCAATATCGTGATGGGCTGTGCCCTGGGTTGCGGCGCAGTGTTGCTGCTGTTGCTGCTGCTCGGCCGCCGCTCCCACTATGCCCCGGAGACGCTGCTGCTGGCAGGCGTATCACTGACGCTGATCCTGCAAGCGGTATCTACCGTGGTGATGGCGAGTGGTGACCTGCGCGTCATGCAGTTGTTTAGTCTGTTGATCGGTTCCACTTATAGCGTCAGACCGCATCAGGCTGAAATTGTGCTCCTCTCGGCTATCGCGCTGGTTGCCATCCTCCCGCTGATTCAACGCTGGCTGGTGATATTGCCGTTGGGCGCTCAGGTTGCTAACGGGCTGGGCATCAACATTCGCTTTGCCCGCCTGGTGTTATGGCTGCTCAGCGCGTCAGCCACGGCCATGGCGACAATGATCGTCGGGCCTTTATCGTTTATCGGTCTGGTTGCGCCGCATATGGCCAGAATGCAGGGTGCTGATAAACCGCTGCCCTTTCTCCTCACATCCGCCTCTTTTGGCGCGTTGCTGATGCTGGCCGCTGACTGGATTGGTCGATGGATGCTGTTTCCAAAGGAAATTGCCACCGGGGCGATTGCGTCCCTGGCTGGCGGGATCTATCTGGTGATGATGATGTTGCGGGGCCGCAGAGGGGCCTGACCTTATTTTTTCGCACCGTAGATCTTCCGATAAACCGTGGGTGTCAGCCCGGTCACCTTGATAAAGGCTCTGCGCATCACATCACTGCTGCTGTAGCCACACAAGGAAGCGATGGATTTCATCGCTACCTCAGTACAGAGAAGTTGCTGGGCGCGGGCAATCCTCGCTCCCTCCAGCCATTCTGCCGTTCCCTGGCCCATCTCCTGATTAAACAGGCGATTCACATGGCGGGGACTCAGATTGAGGTGCTGCGCCAGATGCGCCGCATTTTTGACTTCATCAAGATGGGTCAACGCCCAGCGCTGTAAATCCTGTAACGCAGAACGTCCGCCGAGTGAAGTCTGCTGTTTACGGATAAAATGGCCCTGACCTGCCGGTCGACGAAAAAACATCACCAGGTTGGCCGCCACATCCTGGGCCGTTTCCCGCCCGACATCCTCCTCAACAAAACGCAGCGCCAGATCCATGCCCGATGTCACCCCGGCCGCCGTGCGCACCGGGCCGTCGGCGATATAGAGGGCATCGGCATCAACCCGGGTCGCGGGATAACGCAGTGCCAGCTCTTTCGCCACCGACCAGTGCGTGGTGACTTGCCGAGCATCCAGCAACCCGGTTTGCGCCAGCATCAGCGCACCGGTGCAAACCGAGCCAAAACGGTGACTCTGACGACACAGCTGGGTGATGTCGGCTATCTGTCCCTCATCCAATACCTGATGGTGAATATCGGGGGCACCTGCCACCAGAAAGGTTAATCCTGCTGGCGCTGCAAACGTTGCCAGCGCGCTATCCGTTGCAATCCTGACGCCGGAAGAAGACTGCACACTCCCCCCGGCCAGCGACATGACGCTGGTTATATACACCTGACGGCGCAGGATACGATTGGCTTCCGCAAAAACATCCAGCGGCCCGGCAACATCGAGCAATTGCACGCCAGGCACTGCCAGGATTACGACGTGATGCAGCATCCTCTTTCCTCATGACGGTTTATGTCTGTATGTCCGATATTGCCCAATTAATACCATTATAGACATTCCCTTTCTCTTTTAGAATGAGCGACAGACATTCAACCGGAGAAATAACATGAGCTTCACTCTTCAGGGGATCCGCATCCCCGATACGCAAATGGCCCGTGATACCACCGCCTTTATTCGTGACACAGAATCGGACCTGCTGTTTAACCACTCCAGCCGGGTGTATTACTGGGCAGCACTGGCGGGCAGGCAACGGGACATCAAAGTCGATCATGAATTGCTGTATGTGGGGTGTATGTTCCACGACATCGGGCTGACGCATGAACATTGCAGCTGCGATAAGCGCTTTGAAGTTGATGGAGCCAATGCAGCGCGTGAATTTATGCACAGTTACGGCGTGAAACAGGAAGATATCGACAAAGTGTGGACCGCCATCGCCCTGCACACCACGCCGGGGATCCCCGAGTTTATGGCACCAGAAATCGCCCTTGTTACCGCAGGTGTAGAGATGGATGTGCTGGGAATAGGCTATGAAAATTTCAGCGATTCCGACCGGGAAGCCGTGGTCACGCAGCATCCCCGCACAGCTGATTTTAAGGAAGAGATTATCCAGGCCTTCTACGATGGCATCAAACACAAGCCCGCAACCACCTTCGGCAATGTTAAGGCGGATGTATTAAAGGATAAAGATGCGCAATTTACGCCGATGAACTTCTGCAACGTGATCCGTCAGTCACGCTGGCGGGGTTGAGAGTCCCCGTACATCGCTGCGGTAAGTTTGGGCAAATGAACATTGTCTGAGTGACCAACACCCGGTAAATTTGATAACCATACAAACAGAAAGGACTTTGGCGTTAAAAAGGAGGTTGTCATGAACCGGTTTATGGTGGCGAACAGCCAGCAATGCATAGGATGCCATGCCTGCGAGGTCGCCTGCGTCATGGCGCATAACGATGAGCAGCATGTGTTAAGCCCTGAGCAGTTTCATCCGCGCATTACGGTGATTAAACATCAGCAGCAGCGCAGTGCCATCACCTGCCATCACTGTGAAGATGCACCTTGTGCCCGCAGTTGCCCGACGGGGGCCATCAGCCGTATCGGTGATTCGGTTCAGGTTGATCAGCAAAGGTGCATTGGCTGTAAATCCTGTGCCATTGCCTGTCCCTTCGGCACCATGCAAGTGCTGGTGACACCGCAGGGTCAGGGACAGGTGAAAGCCAGCGCCCACAAATGCGATCTCTGTCTTGATCGTCCGGCAGGCCCGGCTTGTGCCCAGAATTGTCCGGCAGATGCGCTGCGCCTGGTGAATGATGCGACACTGGCAGAGCTGGTGAAAGCGCGTCGCCTGCGCACTGCCTGCCAGGAAGCGCAGCCGTGGCATAAAGTTGCAGCAGCAACGCCGGTGCCTGACGATCATAAAGTGCGGCAAATGCGCAAAACCCCACCGCGTGGCGAACCGGATAAACTGCCGCTGGCCGCACGCAAAACGGGTTTTGACGAAATCTATCAGCCCTTTCGTGCCGACCAGGCGCTGCGCGAAGCGCAACGCTGCCTGACCTGCGGTGAACACAGCATCTGTGAATGGACCTGCCCGCTGCATAACCACATTCCGCAATGGGTAGCGCGGGTGCAGGAAGGCAATATTGCCGCCGCCGTAGAGCTTTCCCATCAGACTAACTGCCTGCCGGAGATCACCGGCCGCGTTTGCCCGCAGGATCGGCTATGTGAAGGTGCCTGCACGGTGCGCGACGAATACGGCTCCGTGACCATTGGCAATATCGAACGTTATATTTCAGACCAGGCGCTGGCGCAGGGCTGGCGGCCCGATCTCAGCGCGGTGCAACCGGTGGATAAGCGTGTTGCGATTATCGGTGCCGGACCTGCCGGGCTGGCCTGCGCCGATGTGCTGGCACGCCATGGCGTCGGCGCAACGGTTTATGATCGCCACCCGGAAATCGGCGGCTTACTGACCTTTGGCATCCCTTCCTTCAAGCTGGATAAATCGCTGCTGGCACGGCGTCGCGAGATCTTCAGTGCGATGGGCGTGCGTTTTGCGCTGAACTGCGAGATTGGCAAAGATGTCACGCTAGAGACATTGCTGAATGACTATGATGCGGTGTTTATCGGTGTCGGTACGTATCGTTCGATGAAGGCGGATCTGCCCAACGAGGATGCGCCCGGAGTCTGTGATGCGCTGCCCTTTCTGATCGCCAATACCCGACAGCTGATGGGGCTGCCGGAAAGCGCAGAGCAGCCGTTTATCAATACCGCAGGTCTGAATGTCGTGGTGCTGGGAGGTGGCGATACCGCGATGGACTGCGTGCGCACGGCTCTGCGCTTTGGTGCCAGCAAAGTCACCTGCGCCTATCGCCGAGATGAGGCCAATATGCCTGGCTCACGGAAAGAGGTAAAAAACGCCCATGATGAGGGCGCTGCGTTTGAATTTAACGTGCAACCCGTACAGCTGGAACTGGACGACAGCGGCAAGGTTTGTGGCATTCGTCTGCTGCGCACACAACCCGGTGAGCCGGATGCGACAGGACGCCGCCGGCCGGTGCCAATTGAAGGTAGCGAGTTTGTGATGCCTGCCGACATCGTGATTATGGCGTTTGGTTTCAATCCGCATGCCATGCCGTGGCTGGCAGGCCAGAACGTGCGTCTGGATGGTCGGGGACGTATCGCCGCCAGCGTGAACAGCACCTATCGTTATCAGACCACCAATCCGCAAATCTTCGCCGGGGGTGATGCGGTGCGCGGTGCCGATCTGGTGGTAACGGCAATGGCGGAAGGCCGCCATGCAGCACAAGGGATGATGGACTGGCTGGGGGTGAAAGCGCCGGATAAGCATTAAGACCCTGTTTGCCACCGCGAGGCTTGTTGCCTCGCGGTGGCTCTGATGATCAGAGGTCCATCATCATCTCGTACCATTCCTCTCCGCCATGCCTAGATGCAGACAGGCGGGTAAAGCGATATCCGGCTTTTTCATACAGACCGAGATAACCCTGCTTGCACATCAGGTGGATGGTTTTTTTCCCCATCGCAGTCATCAGAGAAACAAACTCCTTCATCATCACTGACGACCAGCCTTGTCCCTGATAATCAGGATGAATCACCACTGACATGATGACCACGTTCGGGGCCAGTGGATCGTGGCCAATCAGCTGTTTGAACTCCTCTGCTGACATTGCAACCTCCCAGGCACAACCGCAATTGATAAACCCGATCAGGGAGCCATCTGCGACCAGACAGCGAAACCCCTCCGGGTAATCACGGATACGGATGGCAATCTTTTCGCGTGTGGCAGCTTCATCTGCGGGATACGCAGCAACTTCGATTTCGTGGCAACGGTCAAGGTCGGCCAGCGTGGCCTGGCGGAATTCCCACCGTGACATAACTCCTCCGGGTTTGAACAGAAACAATTCGGCGGCTATTCTACAGCGGAAAAATAATGAACGTACTGCATTGTTTGCAGCCTGGAGATGAACGCTGTGCATCACTTACTTCGCAATCTCGACCTTAACCTGCTACCTGTTTTCGATGCCATTTACCGTCATCGCAGCGTGGTCTCAGCCGCTAATGAGCTTGCCATCAGCCCATCGGCTCTGAGCCATGCCCTCGCCCGGCTCAGGGTATCCTTCAGCGACGACCTGTTTCTGCGTCAGGGTAGCCGGATGCAACCCACCTCACGGGCAGAAGAAGTTGCAGCAGTTATCAGCAGTGCACTCGGCCAGCTCACTTCCGGCCTGAGTGGTCACGAAGTATTTGCCCCTGCCTCCAGCTCCCGGCAGTTCACATTTGCCGCCACGGATTACACCGCGGCAGTGCTGTTTCCGTCGCTGATCGCCCGTCTGCAGCAATCTGCCCCGGCAATGAGGGTTCGTATTCTGTATTCAAAACAATATGACGCCGTGGACGATCTTCTTACCGGCAAAGCGGATTTTGCTGTCGGGTTTGAGGAGGAGGATATGCTACCCCGTCAGGGCCTGGAGGCGCTGGAGCTGTTCCGGGATGACTATGTGGTGGCAGTGCGCCAGGAAAATCCTCTGGTGGGCAACACCCTGGAAGCGCAGCACTACCTGGCGCTGGGCCATGTGGTGGTGAAACCCTGGAATGAGCCGCAGCGCACCATTGACAGCTACCTTCAGCAACAGGGTGTCAGCCGGAAAATCGTCGCCGAACTGCCCAGTGTGATGTCTGCCCCTTTTATCGTTTACAGTACCGATTTGGCAATTACCCTGCCGCGTCGTGGCGTGGAGAAATTGTTCGATACGACAAAAATGAAGATATTTCCGCCGCCCTTCAGCATCCCCGGCTATACCCTGAAGTTGTACTTCAGTCCATCCAGAGTAAATACCGCCAGCCATAGCTGGATGAAAGAACAAATCCTGTTGTCGGCAGGAGCAAGTTAGAAAAACTTCCTGAAGAAAAAAGGTGGAGGTTATGAGAGATACGTCAAATCACGCGGTCAGACCTGCTTTTCCAGTAAACGGAAAAACTCGGCGATCTTCTCTTCATCACGTTTGTAATAGGTCCATGGGCCGATGCGGCGGGAGGTGACCAGCTGTGCACGTTGCAGGGCTGCAAGATAGAGTGACACCGTGGACTGCGACAATCCCACTTTCTCCTGGATGATGCTGACACACACGCCAACCTCATCGGCATCCGCATAAGGCTGATCAAAATGCTTTTTGGGTTCTTTAAGCCACTGCAGGATTTCCATCCGCACCGGATTGCTCAGCGCTTTTAGCACATCATTTAATTTGATTTCAGACATTACCCGGCACTCATTCTCTTAACACGTCGATATATCACGATATTACAATATCCCGATGAGGGATGCACCCTCCCTGCCTTGAAGCAGAAAAGGTCCCACATACCGTAAAATGCTCCCTTCTTTGAGGGGAACATTTTTATCATTAGCGTGACGAGGTGATACGCTCCAACGCCGCCTGAGCCAGAAAGCCCGAACGACTTTTAAACTCCGGGTGCGTAGCAACACAACGATCAATCCGGTCAATCAGTGATTTGGGCAAGGTAACATTGATTTTCTCAGAGCCACCCAGTAAACGGGTGACATCGACGTCAACCACGGCCCATGTATAGCCCGCATAATCAGGATCACCAGCAAGTGCCCCAACCGTTGACACGGAGGGGATGTCCTTCCCCAACTCAACCAATAATTCGATATGCCCGGTTATCGCTTCTTTCGCATTCGCTATCGCTTCATCCAGTGTATCGCCTGCGGAAAAGCAACCCGGTAAATCGGGCACTGTCACGCCATATGCGTGTTTGTCGTCGCCAGTCTCGATCGCAATGGGATAAAACATAATTAAGCCTCTTCAATGGCGATGACTACCTTATCTTTGTCCTACTACCAGAAGGATTACCCCTTTGAACTGGTAGGATTTTCCACCTAAGTCACGCCAGTATCCATCAGGAAATTTACGGCGCACTGGAATACATGCCGGCATTACAATCCATCATGCTTAATCTTGAAACAACGCTGTTATACAGGCCAGTTAATCATCTCATTAAGGCCAGATATTATTGCTGGAAAATAGCTTTCATCAAGACCGAAGAAATCTGACAGTGTGACGCTATCAGCATGGCCTTCAGGTCTTAAGACCAGATCAACACCAACTGCGTTACCTACTGAAGACTGATGTAACTTAATTGATATCTGATTAAAAAGATCGCTGAAAACTACATCAGTATGTTTTGTTTGTGTTTTGAGCGATTGGTGCAGGCTGAGTAAATCGCTTCTGAACTGCGTCAGCTGACCAGCAGCAAACTCAGCTTCAAATGCTGTAGTGAGAACAGGTACAGAAAACTCTACCCAAACCATTATCCGATCATAGGAAGGGGCTTCTGGTTCGGGTATACGCTGGTAGGGTGACAAGTTAAATATTCGTGTGCCGCTCTGTATTTCAATCATCTTTCCAACCTTAAGGCATGTACTGGAAATGCATGATAGTCCAGTCTTTTTCTCTGACCAAAACCTCAAGCCTGTAGGGCTTGTGAAAGAAGGAACCTTTATTCTGTTTGTCTTCTACGAGCCTGTACATTTTTGTTTCATAACGAAAGAGTCCCGGTTCATTCATAGGGTCAGTCATCCGACGACCATAGCGGATGGCTTTCTCCTGTATTTGTATGGGTACGAACCTGGACGGATCTTTCATATGCCTGGCAACTGTGTCTGTCATTTTCAGAGAACGGGGTGACAATCCGATTTTTAGCCTGCCACGCAGAAGTCCTAATATTGAATGGCTCAGATTTACAGTTATGCCTTTCCTGGCTCCGCTCTGGAGAACTGCCCGTCCGGCAAGAAAGATTCTGAATGCGCCCGCTGCCAGAAGTATTAAGTCTGTTGGATCCAGGAGTGGTGATTCAAGCGGAGATTCTTCGAGTGCAACAAAATGCCCATCGGAGTCGTAAACCTGCCACAACCCCGGAGCCTGCGATACCGAGTAGCCAATGCACATACCTGTTTCGTCATCAACGATGGGCTTTGCACCATCAGGCATAAATCGCGGGCGAATTTCAAAGAACTCACCGTGGGGAAGTGGCGACCTGAAAGAATAATAGTGCCCCGGTTCGTCCCGTACAGTTAATCCATTCATCATGAAGAAAATTCCCTTTAGTTAAATCCGGTGCTGTACACATTATCACCACCCCCTTAGGTTGGGAAGGATAATAATTGACCTGGTACGCCACTACTCACTGGCATGGATAATCGCCATTTTTCATTTAATTTATTTTTTATCCTGAAAATAATCCATTTAGCGAGCCTTTATGCTGCATCTAATCAGTCTTTCAGTTCGCCTGAAAACCCCGCCATCCGGAGTATGGCGGGGCAGAATCAGCAGCAGATCACTCGTACTGCGGATAATCGGTATAACCCTTCGCCGTACCACCGTACATGCTGGCAGCATCGACAGCATTCAGCGGCCAGCCATTGGCGAAACGCGCCGGTAAATCAGGGTTGGCAATGAAGGGGCGACCAAAGCCAAAGATATCGCCCCAGCCAGCGTTGAGGATGCGCTCAGCGCGCTCTTTGGTATAACGACCCGCATACATGATGGTGCCACCAAAGATATTGCGAACTTGCTGGTAAAACGCGACTGGCAACTCCGGTGCGTTATCCCAGTCGGCTTCTGCAAGGGAAAGATAAGCGATGCCAATTTCCTGCAGGATTTTAACCGCTTCTGTATAGGTTTCGTGCGGGTTGTCCTCGACCAGCCCCAGATAGACACGCTCTTCTTTGGTGTCGTTAAACAGCGGTGAAAAGCGCACACCGACGCGGTCTTTTCCGGCGACATCAGCGACAGCCTGCACCACTTCACGCAGGAAACGCAGACGATTTTGCAGCGAGCCGCCATATTCGTCTTCACGCTGATTACTGTGGATGGACATAAACTGATTCACCAGATAACCGTTAGCACAATGAATCTCGACACCGTCAAAACCGGCATCCAACGCATTCTGCGCAGCTTTGGCGTACATCTTCACAATGTCCTTCACTTCGCTGGTTTCCAGCGCGCGAGGTACAGAAGCCGGTGCCAGCGTGCCAGTCCCCGGACCTGTCTCGATAAAGACTTTAACGTTATCACCCGCAGGAATGGCGGAGGGAGCCACGGGCGCGGCTTCCCCCGGCTGCAATGACGTATGCGAAACCCGACCAACATGCCACAGCTGGGCAAAAATGATGCCGCCACGTTCATGAACCGCGCGGGTGACGTTGCGCCAGCCTGCAACCTGCTCTGCACTGTGGATTCCCGGAGTCCACGCATACCCTTGCCCACGCGGCTCTATCTGCGTACCTTCAGTGACCATAAAACCCGCACTGCTGCGCTGGCTGTAGTATTCCGCCATTAACTCATTGGGGACATTACCCGGCTGCGAACTGCGTGAACGGGTAAGCGGCGGCAATACAATGCGGTTTTTCAGGGTGTACGGACCCAGATTGGTGGCGGTGAACAGATCGTTGTTATCCATCATGATACCTATATATCTATATTATTGAATATTAATGGGTGATAAAAATCAGAGCAGATCGAATGACATACCGGGGTGCTCATCCGCTGCTCAAGTGCATTCATGTATCTGGTGTGGAAGCATGCTAATCGCCATATTGAGATTTATCAATATCTAAATTCACATGAAATGGCGACAGGTACTATTAATTATTGTTTTTAATGATTTTTATTTACCGGGTACGGGTTATCTCAATGACTCCCGATGATGATTGATGACGTTATGAGATGCCTGTCCATTGTGATACTTTCTTTATTTGGCTTAAGTAAAATTCAAACAATCTTCATTCTATTTAGTTAACATTCTATCAACCAATCTTTGACCAGATTTTATTCAGAAAATTACCCGCATAACATAGAAAGATGACAGCCAGACTCAGGAAGTCTTATGATATCGAGCCTAAAGCTTCTTTCCGCATAAATTGGTAATTTAGATTAATAAATAACCGCACTGACTATAATTCATCCTGATAAAGTTCGATAGCTCATCATTTTCCGCATATATTCTCTTCAGATTAGTCCTGTTACTGAGAGCTATTCTTATCAATGCTAAGTGATATAAGAATTTTATATATTCAATACATTTCAATCATGGTAAAAATTTCAGCCCGCTTTTTCTAAGCGTTATCATAATAAAAAATGGATACTATGAAAAAACTCACCACATCACTATGTCTCACCACAGCCACGCTGCTGGCCGTAGCCAATTCAGCGCACGCTGAAATAACCATCCTTGAAAAGAACAAGGACAGCAATGCGCTGTTAGCGCCGCTGAGTCTGCAATTTGGCGGCAGTATTCGCCCTGAATTCATTTTTAATAATGGTCCGGAGCCGGGCTATTATAAGAATGGTCATGACGGTGGCACCCGTTTCCGCTTTAGTGGCGATTACGCACTCAGCCAGCATACATCGGTCATTGCCATGTATGAATTGGGTGTCGATCTGGCCAAAGCTGCCGGATGGGATAGCCATTATCCTGAAGGTAAACAGCGTGATACGCAGAGGAAACTGTACGCGGGTATCAAAGATGACCGTTACGGTACCCTGACTTACGGCCATCAGTACGGCATTTATTACGAAGTTGTGGGTATGAAAAGTGACGTCTGGGACAACGATGGTCACGCGGGTGGTACCGGTATTGGTATCAACGGCAACTACGACGGCGCAAACCGAGCCAGGAATAGCATCAAGTATAAAAATACTTTTGGTGATCTGACGGTTTATGCCAATTACCTGTTGCCCGAAGATAACCTGAATGCCGGGGACGGCCTTTTCTATCGTCGTAATAGCGGCCAGGGTTTAGGCTTCGATTATAATCTGACTAAATCGCTGACCCTGAGTGCAGCTTACAGCATCACGAATGCCACCATGCGTGATAATGATTATAACGAGAAGAAATATCATCAGCAGCTGTCTGGTACTGCGCTGACGTGGCAGCCAGGCAACTGGTATATTGTGGGAACCGCAAGTTACTACAAAGACTTTGTGCCGAGCACGCGTTATTCAACCGTCGACCATTATTTCGCCGGTAGCGGATACGGTCTGGAAAGTTTCGTCGGTTATACCTTCAATATCGATGCGCCGTGGTTCAAATCGGTGCAGCCTTATATTGCCGCTGACTCACTGCGCCTCAAAGGTGATGAAGAGTATCACGCTAACCACACGTATTTAGGTGTGGGCAATAACTTCGGCCACGGCTTATCCCTGTATGTAGAACGCACCATTGCCAGCACTTCAGATAATGAAGCAGACGCAACCTGGATTACGTTATTCTACGACTTCTGATAACGGCGCTGTCGTTAACTGAATAATAATGGAGCATCATCACGATGCTCCATTAAGTTACTTCGCCTGACAGACCTGTTCGTAATAACCGATCTTTTCGACTTTCGCCGTCGAGCCGCCCCCTTCAAACTCTGATGCCAGCCAGGCGTTGACGATATTCTTTGCCAGCTCCGGTCCAATGACACGCGATCCCATCGTCATAATCTGCGCATTATTACTTTTACGCGCACGCTCTGCGGAGAAAGTGTCATGGCATTGCGCCGCACGCACGCCTGCAACCTTATTCGCCACTATCGCCACGCCAATACCGGTCCCGCACAGCAGAATGCCACGGTCATGCTCACCCTGCTGGATAGCCGTAGCCAGCGCAAACGCCACATCCGGGTACATCGGACGATCGTTCTGCGCGTCATTGCTGTAATCCTGCACATCGTATTGCTTCTCTTCCAGATAGCGTTTAATCAGGTTTTTCAGATCGATAGCCGCATCATCGGCACCAATGGCAATGGTTTTCATACATCTTCTCCAGCAGGTTATGCGCTCAGGCCTGCGATCTACACAGGCGATCCACTATTCTCATACAGCCTGCCACAACAACGTTCATATGTTCAATATTAGTTCTTTTGTTTTTAGCGGGATTTTTTAACCGCCGCTGATAGCAAAGCCCTTAAAGCCGCAAATCCAGCCGGAGTAAGGCCTGAATTCCGAAATATTGATCAATTCCCTAACATATGAGCCGCCTCACATTTTTCGGAAATGGCGCTTGAGAGGCGCTCATTTATACGTGTAATGTTCATTTGTTCGCTACAGATACCAAAGCACAAGAAGACCCCTGAAGGACTCGAACATGTGTAATCAGCCCTGTATTTCGCCGTTCACTTGCAGCCACCACGCCGTTTGCGTCTGGCCAACACCGCTTATCAAGATCAACCACGCACGTCATGGAGGTGCGTTATGAGTCAGCAGAATCTGGCGGCGGTGGAGCAATCCGCTATCCGCAAAATATCCTGGCGACTGGTTCCCTTCGTTGCCCTGATGTTCTTTATTAACTTCCTCGATCGCACCGCCATCTCCTTTGCCGGCCCCAATGGTATGACCCAGGATCTGGGCATCACCGCCCTGCAATTTGGTCTCGCTTCCGGGGTGTTCTTTATCGGCTACATCGTGCTGGAAGTGCCGAGCAACCTGGCGCTGCATCGTTTCGGCGCGCGTCGCTGGCTGGCACGTATTATGATCAGCTGGGGGATCGTGTCGTTGCTGTTCACCTGGGTGAGTAGCGTGCAAGGCCTCTATACCCTGCGCCTGCTGTTGGGAATTGCCGAAGCGGGCTTCTTCCCGGGGGCGATTCTGTATCTCAGCATGTGGGTACCCGCCCGCCATCGCAGCAAAATCCTGTCGCTGTTTTATCTGGCACAACCTCTCACCGTGGTCTTTGGCGCACCGCTGGCCGCCGGGCTGATTGAGCAGCACGGTCTGTTCGGCCTGGAAGGCTGGCGCGTGATGTTTATGGGCGTGTCGATCCCGGCCATTCTGATCGGTATCGCTGCCCTGTTCTGGCTGGTGGATGCCCCGCGCCAGGCCAACTGGTTGAACGAAGAAGAAAAAAACTGGCTCACCCGCGAACTGGAAAAAGAGCATCAGACGAAACAACACCAGGCGCATCACAGCGTGCGTTCGGTGATGGGCAATGGCCGCGTCTGGATGCTGTGCCTGATTTACTTCGGTTTTATTTATGGTCTGTACGCGCTGGCGTTCTTCCTGCCCACCATCATCTCGGGCTTCCAGCAGCAGTTTGGCACCACCTTTAACGTGATGCAGAAAGGGTTGATCACTGGCGTGCCTTATCTGATCGCCGCTGTGGTGATGTTCTTCTGGTCGAAAGATGCCTCCCGACGTGGCTGCAAAACCTGGCACATCGCGATCCCGGCGCTTGCGGGTGGGATCAGCGTTCCGATGGCGCTGTATATGGATTCACCACTGGCCACCATTCTGGTGATAGCCATCACAGCCAGCTCAATCTTTGCTGCCTTGCCCAATTTCTGGACGCTGCCAACGCAGTTCCTGACTGGTGCCTCTGCTGCGGCAGCCATCGCTCTGATCAACACCCTGGGCAATGTCGCAGGCTTCTCAGCGGGCTATATCACCGGCGCGTTGCATGACGCCACCAACAGCTATGCCCTGCCAATGTTTGTGGTGGGTGGATTCATGCTGCTGTCCGCCGTTTTGATGCTGCTGCTTAACCGCCGCCGCTCGCAACCCCTGCATCAGCCAACTTCTCTCGCACAGGAGCAATAATAATGACGTACCTGTTTAACCAACCTTCAGCCTTTGCCGCTGAACTGATTGAAGGATTTGTCGCTGCTAACGCCGACAAAGTTCGTCAGGTGCCTGGCGGTGTGGTGCGCAGCACACGCAGCCAGCCGGATACCGTAGCCGTCGTGGTAGGAGGCGGCTCCGGACATTATCCGGCCTTCGCCGGTCTGGTTGGGCAGGGCCTGGCACACGGTGCCGCGATGGGAAATCTGTTCGCCTCCCCTTCTGCGCAGCAAATCTATAACGTGGCCCGTGCCGCCCACAATGGCGCTGGCGTGTTGCTGATGTTCGGTAACTATGCCGGGGATGTACTGCATTTCGGTCAGGCCTGTGAACGTCTGCGTGCTGAAGGCATTGCCTGCGAGTTGCTGGCGGTGACCGATGATATTTCCAGTGCCAGCGTCAGCGAACGCGAGAAGCGTCGCGGTGTGGCCGGTGATCTCACGGTGTTTAAAGCAGCCTGCGCGGCAGCTGAAGCGGGCTATGACCTTGCGGCGGTGCTGAAACTGGCGCAACACGCTAACGAACGTACCCGATCATTTGGCGTGGCGTTTTCCGGCTGTAGCCTGCCGGGAGCCACGCATCCGCTGTTTGAAGTGGAAAAAGGGCGCATGGCGCTGGGTATGGGGATCCACGGCGAACCTGGCATCAAAGAAGACGATGTTCCGCGTGCTGATGTGCTGGCGGAAATCTTTGTCGATCGGTTGCTGGGTGAACTGCCGCCAGACATCGGAAGCCCGGCCGGACAACGTGTCGCGGTGATCCTCAATGGTCTCGGCTCGGTAAAATATGAAGAACTGTTTGTGGTGTATCGCCGCGTCGCGCAACTGCTGGCAGAAGCACAATTGCAGGTGGTGGAGCCGGATGTCGGCGAGTTTGTCACCAGCTTCAATATGGCCGGTGCTTCCCTCACCCTGATGTGGCTGGATGATGAGCTGGAAACCTTCTGGCGCGCACCGGCCAATACCCCCGCCTACCGCAAAGGCAGCGTGATCGCCGCCGAGCCACTCAGCGCCACCGAATGTCAGGAAAGCGCGGAAGAACCCCTGCCCCAGGCAAGTGCGGAATCACAGGAAAGTGCGCAGCGTGTGCTGCACATGCTGGAGGCGGTCGCCGCCATGCTGCAACGCAATGCGCAGCAGCTGGGCGATATTGATGCCGTTGCGGGCGATGGCGATCACGGTATCGGGATGGAGCGTGGCTCGCTCGGTGCGGTGGCAAAAGCCCGTGACGTCGCGGCACGCGGTGCCGGTGCTGGCAGCCTGTTGTGTCGTGCTGCGGATGCCTGGGCAGATAAAGCCGGTGGAACCTCCGGGGCCTTGTGGGGCGTGGCGTTGACGGCGCTCGGTACTGCGCTTGGCGATCAGCAGGCACCCGATGCACAGCGTGTAGCCAACGGGGTGTTGCACGCCAAAGAAGGCATTATGCATTTTGGCAAAGCTCGTCCGGGCGACAAAACCATGGTGGATGTCCTGGTGCCGTTCAGCGACAGCCTGAGTGCTGCGGTCGCCAAAGGCAAGCCACTGACTGATGCCTGGCTGGAGGCGGCGCAGGTTGCCGACCAGGCCGCACAGGCCACCGCGCAACTGTTACCTAAAATGGGCCGTGCGCGCCCGCTGGCGGAAAAGAGCCTGGGTACCCCGGATGCCGGAGCCGTTTCGCTGGCGATGGTGGTCAATATCGTGGGCGGTCTGCTGAAAGAGCCCGCCACGACGACCGAGCAGGGAGCCTGAAGCATGCCACAACCGAAAGTCTGGCTCGGTGTCAGCCTGAAAATGTACTTTGGCTATCAGCAGACGCTGGCATGGTGTCGTGATGTCGCCGGTCTGGCGCAGCGTCATCCGGCAATCCGGAACGGTGATATCGTGTTATTTGTGTTACCCGCTTACCCGGCTATCCCGGCAGTCGCGGAGATCTTTGCCGATACGCCCGTGCGCTTCGGTGGTCAGGACGTCTGTCAGGCGGAGAATGGCGCCTGGACCGGCGAAGTGAGTGCCAGCATGTTGCAAGAGCTGCACTGCTCGCTGGCAGAAATTGGTCACGCCGAACGTCGCCGCCATTTTCATGAAGATAAAACCCAGATCGCCGCCAAGGTAGCGATGTCGTTACGTCATGGCCTGACGCCGGTGTTGTGCATTGGTGAAGAACACGAGGGTCGCCCCGATCAAGCCATTGCACTCTGCGCGCAGCAGCTGGCGGAAGCGCTGACAGAAGCGGAACAACAGGGCCTGCGCGGCAGCCTGTTGTTTGCTTATGAACCACAGTGGGCAATTGGTGCACCGCAGCCCGCGCCGGATGACTACATCCGGGCGGTGTGTGATGGCCTGCGTCAGTTACCCACCCCACCTGGTATGACCTTACAGGTGATTTACGGCGGCAGCGCCGGGCCGGGGCTGATCCAGCGTCTGGGTGGCAGCGTCGATGGGCTGTTCCTCGGACGCTTCGCCCATGACCCGAATGCGCTGGCGCAGATTGTTGATGAAGCCAGTGTGCTTTTACAGGAGATCCGTTAATGAGCCGTATCGGACTCAGTACCTATGCGTTTTTCTGGCGCATGTCAGCCAAAGTCCCGCACCCGCTGACGCTCAGCCAGATGCTTGAGCAGACTGCGGAACTGGATGTTTCCGTATTTCAGATTTGCGATTACCCGTCGATTGAAAGCTGGTCAGACGAACAGTTGCAGGCGCTGCGCCAGCAGGCCGATGCGCTGGGTATTACCCTGGAACTCGGCACCCGTGGGCTGGGCACCGCCCATCTGCGTCGTTATCTGCACATGGCCGCGATCCTCGATGCCCGTGTGGTGCGCTCCATGTTCTACACCGCCGATCATCGCCCCTCGCTGGAAGAAGCCGCTGAGTTGATCGCCGCAGTGCTGCCTGACTTTGCCCACCAGCAGGTGCGGCTGTGTCTGGAGACTTATGAGCAGGTCAACAGCGCCGCCATGATGTCGGTGATCAACAAATTCCTCTCACCGTGGCTGGGGGTGTGCCTCGATCCCGCCAACTGCGTAGCCGGGCTGGAACTCCCTGAGCAGGTGATTGCCAATACCGCCGCCCGCGTCGGCAATCTGCATATCAAGGATTTTGCTTTTACCCGCAGTGATGGCTGGGTCGGGTTTACCTTTGCCGGTTGTCCGATGGGGGAAGGTTTGCTCGATTATGACCGGATGATCGCCAGCGTGCGCCCGGCGGAAAAGGGTATCAATCAGATCGTTGAACACTGGCTGCCGTGGCAGGACGACGCCAGCCTGACCTGCGAGCGCGAAGCCGAATGGACGCGCCGCACTGTGGAATTCTTACGTAGTAAACAAGATCAGGAGTAATAACCATGAGCAATACACTGAAAACTATCACCGTGATTGGCGCAGGCGGCAAAATGGGCATGCGCATTTCTGCCAATTTCCAGAAAAGCGATTATCAGGTGTTTTATTGCGAGAATTCGCCAAAAGCCCAGGAACAGGTCACTGCCCAGGGTCGTGAGCTGTCGGATGCAGCCTCGGTGGTGCCGCTGAGTGACGTGGTGATTCTGGCGGTGCCGGATATCGTACTGGGTAAAGTGTCTGAAGGCGTGGTGCCGCAGATGAAGAAAGGCGCTGTGCTGCTGACCCTCGATCCGGCCGCAGCCTATGCCAACCTGATTGCTCAGCGTGAGGGCATCGAATATGCCGTGGCGCACCCCTGCCACCCTTCGGTGTTTCTGGCGCGTTATACCAAAGAAGAACATGCCGATGCCTTTGGTGGCGTGGCCGCCGTTCAGCACGTTGCTGCGTCCTATGAAACCGGCAGCGATGAGCAGAAAGCCGAGCTGAGTAAAGTCATCAGCGTGATGTACGGCCCGGTTGAGCAGGTCCACTGGGTTACCGTGACCCAGCTGGCCTATCTGGAACCAACGCTGGTGGAAACCGTCGCCTGTATGGTCGGTGCCTTTATGAAAGAAGCGCTGGACGAAACAGTCAAACACAGCGGCGTCCCAGAAGAAGCGGCGAAAGCGATGCTGTATGGTCATATTCAGATCGCACTGGCGGTGGCGTTCCGTGCCACCAACCCCTTCTCCGATGCCTGCATGATCGCCATGGAATATGGTCGTGAGAAAATCGTGAAACCAGACTGGAAACAAATCTTTGACCAGAAAGAACTGGATATCGTTATCGCCCGCATGCTGAAAATTGACGCAATCCGCCGTTAACCGTGATGATGATTACGGCTTGCGATGCCGCTGTCTGGCAAAGCGAGCCGTATCAGTGATATAACTCCTCCCTATTGCATATCGACTCACCCAGACATCTCGCTGCCAGGCAGGTTAACCAATGAATAAAAACACGCTATCTCAGGATGCCGAGCTGCTGACGGAAATTGCCGTTGCCTATTATCAGGATGAAATTACCCAGGAAGAGATTGCGCGTAAGTTTGGTATTTCCCGCATTAAAGTCGGTCGTCTTCTGAAACGGGCACGCGAAGAAGGCATTGTCGAGATTAACGTACGCTACCATCCGGTGTTCAGTACCCGCCTGGAGCAACAACTGCTGGAGCGTTTTCCGCAGTTGCAGCGGGCGCTGATTGCGCTGGATCTCCAGGATGCAGAAGAACAACGCCGCCAGGTTGCAGCACTGGTTTCCGCTCATCTGGCACAATCGCTGAAAGACAACACCGTGGTCGCAGTCGGCCAGGGAAGCAACGTAGCGGCGGTCGCCGATCATCCCGGTCAGGTGCCGATGCGTAATTGCCACTTTATCTGCGGTATCGGCGGAACGCACCGCCCCGGTGATGCCATCAATGCTGACCATATCAGCCGTCGCCTGGCGAAGAAGTTTGGTGGCACCAGTGAATCCCTGTATGCCCCGGCCTATGTGGAAAACCGTGCGTTAAAAGACGCGTTTATGCAGAACGGTACCATTAAAGAAACGCTGGATCGCGCACGCAAAGCCGATATCGCCCTGGTGGGCATCGGTGATATGAATGAAAACAGCTATATGGTGAAACTGGGCTGGTTCACTCCGCACGAAATTATCGACGCCAGTGTGAATCAGGGCGTGACCGGAGACATCGCCGGGTATGATTTCTTCAATGCACACGGGGAGCATGTCGATACCGTCATGAACGATCGCGTGATTGGACTGAGCATTGATGAATTGCGCAAGATCCCCTGCGTGATTGCTGTGGCCTCAGAGAACACCAAAGCGATGGCGATTCTCGGTGCGCTGCGTACCGGTGCCATTGATATCATTGCCACCACGGCACAGAACATCCGCACGATCCTCAGCTTGTCGAAAAAATAATCTCCCTGAGGGCGACATTAATGCCGCCCAGTGAAGTCATAGAGAGGTTGTCGGATGTCTCAGGGCCAGAAGCGGACGTCTGAGACGATATAGTTGGTCCGGTTTTCATCTACACTTCTGACAATCCTCACCTTCCCACAACCAGGAGAATGACATGTCGGTTTCTGCACGTAATCAATTGCACGGCAAAGTTTCTGCGGTTCATCACGGCTCCGTGAATGATGAAATTGAAATTTCCCTTAATAATGGCGGAACACTGGTCTCGGTGGTGACCAGTAACAGCAGAATCAGGCTTGGGCTGGAGCAAGGCAAAGAGGTCGTAGCACTTATCAAAGCACCCTGGATTATCCTTGCTTCCGAGGATAACGGAATGTTGTTTTCAGCGCGTAATCAATTTCCTGGCAAGATTACTTCGCTTGAAAAAGGCGCAGTAAACGCAACCATTCACCTTCTGACAGATGAAGGTACGAATTTGACAGCCGTTATTACAAACGAAAGTATGGTGGAGATGGATCTCAACGAGGGCAAAAGAGTTATTGCCCTGATTAAAGCGTCTTCTGTACTACTTGCAGTAAAACAACCTGATGTAAGCGCGTAAATACTTTACGAACAGGTTCTGCTTTGAGGATTTCGATATGACCACCTTTCATCAACTTACAGCCACCAGTCTGAGCGGCCAGCTTATTTCTATGGTCGACTACGCTGGTAAGGTGGTTCTGGTCGTCAATACCGCCAGCCATTGTGGTTTCACGCCACAATACGGCGGCCTTGAAGCGCTTTACAGGAAATACGCCGCTCAGGGTTTGGTGGTACTTGGTTTCCCCTGCAACCAGTTCGGGAAACAGGAACCCGGCGGTGCCGACGAAATCGCCCAGACCTGTCACATTAACTACGGTGTGAGCTTCCCGATGTTTGAGAAAATCGAGGTCAACGGAACCGCAGCGCACCCGGTGTTTCGTTATCTGAAAAACGAATTGCCGGGCGTGCTGGGTGGGCGGATCAAGTGGAACTTCACTAAGTTCCTGATCGGCCGCGACGGCAAACCGCTCAAGCGTTTTGCGCCGATCACCACCCCGGAGAAAATGGAAGCCGCAATCCTTGCTGCACTTGAAATTTAAGTGTTCCGGTAATTCGAACCATGCAATGGTAGAGCGCTGCCGAAAAACTCAATACTCGTAACCAGCAAGCGCATACCCTGGATCACCTGATAGCGTAATTTTCAGGGTATGAAAGTCTATATTTCACTCATGACGGCCCTCTAATGGGCCGTCAGTGAGGCAGTTAAGTGCCAGATATAGTCATTCACACCCTGAGAGTTACACTTTTAAGTGATTCAGGGTATGCGCTTATTGGTTACGAATATTGTGCCAGAATCATGTGATTTGATGATTGCCGCTTTGCTTTCGAGCCAGTAAGTGCTCCACGTTCGCTAACGAATACTCAGGGCATGCAGAAAAACTGCTGACTATATTTCTTTCGAAGAGCGTGGAATGCATACCAATCCCCGATAAAAGGAGTTGGTGATGACTGCGAAAGATCAGTTTGCTGCTCATGTTGGTCTGGACTGGGCGGATAAAAAACATGGATAAAAAACATG